>JAWPMT010000003.1 GCA_033344775.1 Cytophagales bacterium
CCGACACCCCAAAAGTTAGCCTGCTAGCCGTGCCAGCATCTATGATTTCTAGTGACTTTTTTACCACTGATCCTTCAACACAACCGCCACTCACAGATCCGGCCATTTTACCATCCTCATTGACCAGCATCACAGAGCCTACCGGACGGGGAGAAGAGCCCCAGGTTTTGATCACTCTGGCAATAGCAACTCGGTTATTGTTACTTTGCCATTTTTTGATTTCTTCAAAATAATTCTGCATCTTTTAAACAATATCAGATTTTATCTGTTATACGGACCATAAATTGAAAAATTTTCAATGCCTAGTACCTGTAAGAAATGTAATACTAACAGAAAAGTTTACACTTTTCGAAACTCTTCTTTCTTCAGTGCTATTTTAATCATTCTCATCCCGAAATGCCCATTTTGTATCATGGCTTATTCTTCCGCAATTACGATTTGCGGAGGACAAGATATTTACATGAATTCAAATAACTGGGTTTCTTTCATTCCTTTGGTTTTATCGGTAGTAGTCCTGGGAATGATCTTTCTCAATCAACGAGGGATCAAAACATGGATTGCTTTATTAATTGCCTTATTAAGCGCTACACTGATTGTATTAAGTCATCAATTGATCGTTCCCTCAACTTTTTATAATGTAGGAGGAATAGGCCTATTAATGGCAGCCTGGCTGAATGGAAACCTTTGGTCATTCATTCATCAGGTGGTTCAAAAAATTCGAAACAGCAGGATTTTATACAAGAGACAAATAACCTATCCAATAGATCAAAAATAATTTCAACTCTATCACTTAAAAGTTAAACATGCATGATACCCTCTTCATTTAGTTATACTGCCCCATCTACCCTCGATGAGGCGCTCAAGGTGCTAAACGAGCTTGGGGATGAAGCGAAGATCCTGGCCGGTGGCCATAGCTTGATCCCCATGATGAAGCTTCGATTTGCGGAGCCAGAGCATTTAGTAGACCTCAATAACATCCCAGGATTGTCTTATATCAACATCGAAGACGGCACGCTCAATATCGGAGCAATGACCCGTGAAAGTGAGATGGAAGAATCCGGAGATGTGCAACAACACTTTCCCATTTTTTTGGATGCGGCCAAGTTGATTGCCGATCCTCAGGTAAGAAACTTCGGAACAATAGGAGGCAACATTGCTCATGGCGATGCAGCCAATGATCACCCAGCGGTGATGATCGCACTAGGAGCTGAAGTAGAGATTACCGGAACCGGCGGTAAAAGAACTGTCGGAATTGATGATTTCTTTTATGGATTCTATGCGACCGCTGTAGAAGACGGAGAGATCCTTACAGAGATCAGAGTACCTGTTCCATCAGGAAAATTTGGAAATGCTTACCACAAAACCGAGAGAAAAGTAGGGGATTATGCGACAGGTGGCGTGGCGGTTCAGATCGAATTAGATGACAGTGGTACTTGTACCAGGGCCGGAATTGGATTGACCAACGTGAATCCTACACCACTTAGAGCTACTCGATCAGAGGAAGCGCTCGTTGGTACTAAAGTTACGGCGGCTGAGATTGAGGCTGCAGGCCAAATGGCGGCAGAAGATTGTAATCCATCAGATGATTTGAGGGGAGATGCAGATTACAAGCGACGCGTCATCAAAGCCCTGACCAAACGAATGATCACCAAAGCATTAGAAAGAGCTAACTCATGAAAACACCAATAACCCTAAAAATAAATGGCGAGGAGCACTCCTTTGAAGTAGAGCCTCGTACCCTGCTGGTACACCTGATCCGTGAGCAGGCTAACATGACTGGAACACACATCGGATGTGATACGTCGAGTTGTGGCGCCTGCACCTTGTTGATTGACGGTAAATCAGCAAAATCATGTACCATTTTGGCAGTACAAGCCAATGGTAAGGAGATCACCACAGTGGAAGGTTTGGCAACCGCAGAGGGCGTGCACCCGATCCAGGAAGGTTTCAAAGAAAATCATGGTCTGCATTGTGGATTCTGTACGCCTGGTATGATGCTGCGAGCGATCGAATTATTGGAGAAAAATCCTGATCCTACTGAGGAAGAGATCCGATGGGGGATTTCAGGAAACCTTTGCCGATGCACAGGATACAATAACATCGTAAAAGCCATCCAGTATGCTGGTGCGAAAATGCGTGGTGACGAATTGCCATCCACCGAACCTGTATTTGTTGAATAACCCCATAAACCCTGATAAAGAAAATGATACAATGTAAAACTTCGAAAGAGATCGGCGGCATGGGGCATTCCATGAAGCGAAAAGAGGATGATCGCTTCGTACATGGAAAAGGCAACTACGTCGATGATGTGAAATTACCCGGCATGCTGTACATGGATATCGTAAGAAGTCCGTATGCTTATGCCAAGATCAAAAACATAGATGCTTCCGCAGCATTGGAAATTCCTGGTGTTGTGGCAGTAGTTACCGGAAAGGACCTTGAGCAGTACAACCTGCACTGGATGCCTACTTTGATGAGTGATACACAAATGGTTCTTCCAACCGATACGGTTATGTACCAGTCGCAGGAAGTGGCAGCAGTGATTGCTACAGAAAAGTACATTGCCAGAGACGGCCGTGAGGCAGTAAAAGTGGAATACGAGCCGATGAAAGCGCTGGTAGATCCCTACAAAGCCTTAGATGAAGATGCGCCATTGTTGCGTCCTGATAAAGAGGATCAAAAGGATAATCACATCTGGCATTGGGAAGCAGGCCAGAAAGAAGAGACCGACAAAATCTTCGAGAATGCGGAAGTGACTGTAAAAGAGCAGATGCACATTCCTAGAATTCACGTTTCTTCGATTGAAACATGTGGTTGTGTGGCAGACTACAATAAAGTAGACAATCACCTGACCATGTACATGACAACCCAGGCACCACACGCCATCCGCACGGTCATTGCGCTGGTTGCAGGTCACGTGGGTTTAACAGAGGAGAAAATTCGGGTGATCGCTCCGGATATTGGAGGTGGTTTTGGAGGTAAAGTACCGGTATATCCAGGTTACGTAATTGCCATAGCTGTATCATTCCTGGTCGGAAAGCCAGTAAAATGGATCGAAGACCGAAGTGAGAACCTTCAGGCGGATTCATTTGCTCGTGACTATCATATCACAGCAGAAATGGCCGGAACCAAGGATGGTAAGATCCTGGCGACTCGTATGAAAGTATTGGCCGATCATGGCTACACGGATGCGTCTGCAAATCCTTCCAAGTTCCCGACTGGAATGTTTTCGATCGGAACAGGATCCTATGACTATCCTAATGCCTTTATGGAAGCGGATGCGGTTTACACCAACAAGCCTCCGGGGGGAGTTGCTTACCGTTGTTCCTTCCGTGTGACAGAGGCTGTACATGCCATTGAGCGAATTACAGACCGATATGCACTAGAGATTGACAAGGATCCCGCACAAGTGCGCATGGATAACTTCATCAAAAAAGAGCAATTCCCTTACCAGTCTCCAACCGGTTGGGAGTATGACTCTGGAGATTACCACGCGGGTCTTGAATTGGCCATGAGAACGGTAGATTATGATGGTTTACGAAAGGAGCAAGCCGAAAAGCGTAAGAAAGGTGAATTGATGGGGATAGGCCTGTCTACGTTTACTGAGATTGTAGGAGCAGGTCCTTCTAAGGATTTCGACATTCTCGGTATCAAAATGTTCGACAGTGCGGAGATTCGGGTACACCCTACGGGTAAAGCCATTGCCCGTTTCGGTACCAAGTCGCAAGGGCAAGGTCACGAAACTACTTATGCGCAGATCATTGCGGAAGAGTTAGGCATTCCTGCTAAAGACATCCAAGTCGAAGAGGGTGATACCGACACGGCACCTTATGGGTTGGGAACTTACGCGAGTAGAAGTACCCCTACAGCAGGTGCAGCAGCAGCGATGGCGGCTAGAAAATTGAGAGACAAAGCGAAGAAAATCGCAGCTTACTTATTGGAAGTAAGTGAAGATGATTTGGAATGGGAGCCTGGTAAGTTCTTTGTCAAAGGAGCACCGGAGAAATCCAAAACCATCCAGGAGATCGTATTTGCTTCTTATACCAATCACCCACAAGGGATGGAAGCTGGGTTTGAGGCAACTCACTACTACGATCCTCCGAACCTTACGTTCCCATCAGGGGCTTATATCTGTATTGTTGATATCGATACCGATACGTTTGAGATCAAGGTGCGAAGATTCGTAGCGATCGATGATGCCGGACATATCATCAACCCGATGGTTGCTCAGGGACAGGTACACGGTGGATTGACTCAGGGTATCGCACCTGCGATGTACGAGGAGTTGATTTACGATGAAGATGGAAACATCCTGAATGGTACGTTGATGGATTATCTGGTACCCACGGCGGTAGAGTCTCCAAGTTGGGAAACTGGCCATACGGTGACACCTTCACCACACCACCCAATTGGTGCAAAAGGTATTGGTGAGTCACCTACGGTTGGGGCGCCTCCGGCAATTGCCAATGCGATTGTTGATGCGTTGAAACCATACGGTATCACCCACCTGGACATTCCGATTACCCCTTACAAGATCTTCAAGGCCTTGAAGGAAAAAGGAGTGTTAGATAAACCAATCGCAGAGTAATAAGTTAACATCAAAAGAAGTCAGTTTCGTGCGCTGAGGCTCTCGAAGTGCACGTGTCTGACTTCTTTAATTGATATTTCATGGAAGCTACAATCACAAAGAATTTTACCATAGAAGAGCCTATTGAAAAAGTATGGGCAGGACTCAGTAATCCCATGGAGATCTCAGGTTGTGTACCTGGTGCCTCTATTACGGAGCAGATTGACGACAATAATTACAAAGGCGAGGTTTCATTGAAGTTTGGCCCGGTCAAGTCCAAGTATGACGGTCAGATCACCATCGATGAGATGGACAATGACAACCATCAAATGAAGTTGATCGGTAAAGGCCTGGATTCCAAAGGAAAAGGAAGTGCCGAGATGACCATGAATGGAACTGCCAAATCCATTGATAGCGGAACCGAAGTAGACTTTGAAATGGTAGTCTCTATTCAGGGTACCCTTGCGCAGTTTGGATCCCGATTGATCAATGACGTTTCGGCACAGTTGATGGATCAATTCGTCAATAATTTTAAAAACTTGCTTGCGGGTGCAGAGGTAGACAATACGTTGAAAGCCGGTTCCATGATGGGGTCAGTGCTGAAGAGTAAGGTCTCCGGCATCTTCAAGAAGAAAGAAGGTGAAGAAGAAAAACCTGCAGAAGCATGATACCGGAGGTCAGTCAACTGATCAGAGAGCTGGATAAGAAAAGTTACGTAGTGGAAGAAGAACTGGCGACGGTTCTTCTTCTTACTTTGAAACTGAAAAAGCCTATTCTGCTGGAAGGCCCTCCGGGCGTTGGAAAGACAGAAGCGGCACATATCCTGGCCAGTCATTTGGGGGCGGATCTGCTTCGGCTGCAGTGCTACGAAGGCCTGGATGTGAACAACGCCATTTACGAGTGGAATTATCAAAAGCAGTTGCTGAGCATCAAGATCAACGAGCAGTCTGCCTTGTCTGAAGCAGAAAAAGAAAAGCACATTTTCGGAGAAGACTTTTTGCTGAAACGTCCGTTATTGCAGGCGATAACCAGTGACAAACCTGCTGTATTACTAATTGACGAAATTGATCGTGCAGACGAGGAGTTTGAAGCCTTTCTATTGGAATTGTTGTCGGACTTCCAGATATCTATCCCCGAGATGGGAACCGTGAAGGCGAAACATCGTCCCATTGTGATCCTGACTTCTAATCGAACGCGAGAATTGAGCGATGCTCTAAGGAGAAGGTGTTTGTACCATTGGGTATCCTATCCAAGTTTTGAAAAAGAGCGAAACATCCTGAAAAAGCATTTACCAGATGTAGAGGAGAACATGTTGAATTCCCTGGTAACTTTTGTTCAGCAATTGCGAGAGATGAAATTGCAGAAATCTCCTGGAATTGCAGAGACCATTGATTGGGCCAATGCTATGATTACTTTGGGTGCGAAATCCTTTTCTCCCGAGTATGTGGAAAAAACCCTTGGCTGTGTCCTGAAATCCGATGCGGATATTAAGGTCGTGAAAGAGGAGGGGGTAGAATCGTTAATAACGAGTTAGGGTTAAGTTTTTAATGAGCTAAATACCGTCATCGCGATCTGTAGTTTAACGAAAGAGAAGCGATCGTTTGACTGGAAAATGAGCACAACCTAATGAGCAGAACCTAATTTAATACGATTGCTTTCGTCAGCCTTTAAAAGGCTAACTCGAAATGACGACTCAATAATATTTTTTAATGTCTCTTACCCACTGTACCCATCACGAATCTCTTAGCGATGCCATGGCAGGCTTTACCAAGCTGTGCCGTGACAGTAATTTGGATGTTGGGTTGAATCATACCCTGGAGGCATTACAAGCATCTGAGATGGGGTTTCTCCATGATGAGATCACTTTCAAATACACCTTGAAATCCTTGTTTTGCGTCAAAGAGGAGCAGTTTGAGGATTTTGACAAATGTTTTGATGTCTATTGGAAAAAACGCAAACACAACTACGCACACACGATCGATAAAAAAGGATCAACCAATATTGCGAAAAGGACCAATGCTTCCCTGGTGATGGCGGGCTTCAATCCTAATGGCCATCAGGAGGCCAAAGCCGAAGAGGAAGCAAAAAGCATTACCGGAGCCAGCAGAATTGAGTCATTAAAAGCGACAGATTTTTCAAAGGTGGCTTCCATGGACAGTACGTATCTGGATGACCTGGCAGAGCGACTGCTGCGTCAGCTCAACCACCGGATGAAACGCAAAATGACGGAGACAAAAAAAGGCGCCATTGATCTGAAAAGGACCATTCGCAAGAACATGTCAAATGGTGGAGCTTTGCTAGAGTTGAGTCGAAAAAACAGAAAAATACAAAAACGGAAGATCGTGCTTATTCTGGATGTCTCAGGGTCCATGGATAAGTACAGCTTCTATTTGCTTAAATTTATCTGGTCGCTGAAATCCAATCTGGGAAATATTGAGGCCTTTGTGTTCAGCACGAAGCTTGTAAGGATCACTGATCTTATTTCGACGGATCAGTTGGATCAAGCCTTGTGGGACCTTAGTGTACAGGCGGATCACTGGTCTGGAGGCACGAAAATTGGAGAATGCATCAAGGATTTCAATGACCAATATGGAAAACTTGTCCTCAATGGACGTAGTGTAACCATGATTTTGAGTGATGGCCTGGACGATGGGGAACCCAAACTATTGTCGGGAGAGTTAGAAAAGATAAAGATGCGAACCAGTAAGTTGTTGTGGTTGAACCCTTTGAAAGGGATGCAAGGGTATGCGCCGGAAGCCAAAGGCATGAAGGCAGCGTTACCTTATTTGGATGATTTTCGTTCGGCCCATAACCTGAACAGTTTGTTAGAACTTGAAAACCTATTAGCAGATGCTTGACGATCATATTTTTGAACAACTGGAAGAGCTGAAAAGCCAGGACCGAAACGCCGCAGTGGCGGTAGTGGTCAACCGCAAAGCACCTACTTCCGGGAAGCCAGGAGACAAAGCCCTCATTACCGAGGAAGGTGACGTGCATGGCTGGATCGGTGGTGGTTGTACCAAAGGCATTGTCATCAAGGAGGCCATCGCTTCGCTGAAAGATCAAAAGCCTCGCCTGGTCAAAATTGCTCCGGGTGCTGATACCCAGGACGATCAGCAAGGGGTGAAGACTTACAGCATGATGTGCCAGAGCGAAGGATCTGTTGATGTATACATTGAACCTATGATACCTGCCAGTAAAATATTCATCTTTGGAAGATCCCACATTGCTAAGTCATTGTGTGAAATTGGCGCTGCAGCAGGTTATGAAATGACGGTAATTTCCGATCTATTGGAACACGAGATGTTTCCCAAAGCGAAGAAATTTCATGCTTTGAAAGATTTCGATACCAATCAGTTGAAACCTGCCGATTTTGTGGTGGTATGTACCCAGGGGGAAGATGATGAAAAGAGCCTGGAAGCGGCAGTGGCCTCAAACGCCAATTACGTGTCTTTCGTTTCCAGTCGTAGAAAAGCCAATTCCATTTACCGAACACTCAAAAAGCAAGGTACACCCATTGAAGACCTTGCACAGGTAAAAACACCAGCAGGCCTGGATCTCAATGCAAAATCACCTCAGGATGTGGCTATTTCTATATTGGCGGAGATCGTACAGGAAAAAATGGCTCTTGGTGCGGATCAAGGAGATGAAGCGGCTTTCAAAGAGTTGAATGAAGACTTGTACATGAATCCCGTTTGTAAGATCCCCGTGCAAAAGAGCACAGCGAAACATGTTTTGGAATACAAGGGTGAGAAAGTTTACTTCTGCTGTGATGGCTGTAAAGTAAGCTTTGAGAAAGAGCCTGAGGCGTATTTGTAATTTTAGAAGCTCGGCCGTATTTGCAATGCCTGCCTCGGACCGGCAAGGCGGGCGGTCGAAATGTTTTGGGCATTTGCCATGCCTGACTAACTTATATCTATGAAATACTTCAGCTTTCTTATACCATTCCTTTTTATCTCTTGCAGTAGCCACGTACAACAAAACGAACCTTCGTTTTCCCGTCGCTACTTTCAACCCACCAATGGCTATTCTCAGATGGTTGTTATCGAGCAGAATGGCATCAAGACCTTACACATATCCGGACAAGTAGGAGAGGGTGAAAACCTGGATACTCAAATGAGAGATGTGCTCAAGAAACTTGGGGACTTGCTGGAAAGTGAAGGAGGGAGCTATGCGGATTTGGTCAAGATCAACACCTACATTGTTGATTACAAGCCCGAAGACCTGGATGTATTTCGTGGTGTGAGAAAAGAGATTTTTACGGATGCGATCACGCCGGCGAGTACATTAGTAGGTGTTACGGCATTGGCTTTGCCAGAGTGGTTGATCGAGATCGATGCAGTGGCGGTGATTGAGTAATTTAAGTATCGGTCTTATTTAAGAATTCTCCCAGCCCCGATTTTGAATCGGGTACTCCTCCAGATTTCAATAGATTGAAATAATTGACAAATCCTCCTCCACCTACAGTCCATCCTCCATGTTCGTAGATGGCATTTAAAGCCAAGAGCTCGAGTTGATTAAGGTCTTCCAATTTTTCATCTTTAATTAAGACTGTTTTCTTATCGTTTATAAATTCCAATAGCGCATGAGTGATATCTAGTGATTGATAAGTATCAGCAACTATTAATGACTCACATAGAACAGGTATAATTTTATCTTTTTCGGATTTTCCATATTTAGAAAGCGTTAAACTCGCATAACCCGAAATATTACCTTCATTGAACAGCATTCCTTCCACTTCGCTTAGACTTGTTTCGGATTTAATACCTTCAATTAATATGTTCAGGACATCCATTTGGATGGGGTTTCTGGCCAGTGCGATAGCTGCGGAAATTCTTAGTAGCGCCGAATCCGAATTCATGTGGTATTGTAAGACCGATAAGTCTATTGGACTTGCTGATTGTTTACTCAAAAGCCCTAAAGTCAGAATCCCAGTAGCTAACTCCATTTCTTCCTGAGAACTGCTAAGAATTTCCAGTATTGCGGGTGTGGTGTTTTCGGATTTTTCAGGAAACCATGCGATTGCGTAAAGTGCAGCAATTCTTATACTTTCATCCTCATGTTTTAAGCAATTCAATAAAATTGATATGCCTTCTTCGACGAAATTATAACAATCGATCAAAGCCAAAATACTATACCCATATTTTTCATTAACCTCCCGTTGTTCAGTCGTCAGACGCGCTTCACTATCTAATAAATTCTTTCTGAATTTTTTAGGATCAATGCCTTCAGGCAGGTAATTATCTTCATATCCTAATGCAAGATTGATCAGGAATTCTATTAATTCATGCCTGTTTTTTACATGTTCACTTTCAATCAGTTCATAGATAAATGGGATTGCATAGGGTGTTGCTTCGTATCTTGTTCCCTGATGAAAAATTGATCCGTATAAATTGTAAAGGGCACTTTCTCTAGTTTTCTCATTGGTGTTGGTTAGATTTCTTATGTCCTTAGCTACATCCGAAGCTACACCGTAAGCATGTTTTAAATGCTGCCAATTGATTTCGTCAATTCCATCTAGAATTGATTTTTGACTTGATTTTCGGTTGTTTCGAAACATATAGGATGTAATTCTTCACATTATTAACTGACGATCATTTCCCCATTAAAAACCAAAATCTCCACAGGCTCAGTCCGACCTTTGACATGGGTTTCATAATTCTGGGAGTTCATCCCTTTTGTGTCTGAATTATCCAAATATTCATTCACTTCCTGCGAGATGATCATGTTAGAGCCGTATTGCTTATTGAGTTGTTCAATTCTTGCAGCAATGATCACGGTGTTTCCCGTCACTGAGAATTGCTTTCTGGTTTCGGTGCCTACATTGCCAGTAACTACCTGTCCTGCATGGATGCCAATACCTACTTTGGTATGAGGCGCGATCCCTTTTGCATTGACTTCTTCTAGTTGTGCAATGATCTCTTTCCCCGCGAGGAACGCGTTTTTGACGTCTTCGCCATGGGATATGGGAGCACCGAAAGTGGCCATGAATCCATCGCCCATGAATTGATTGATGTTGCCGTGGTACTTCTGAATGATCTCGATCATGAAGCCGAAAATGTGATTTTGGTATTCAATCAGTTCCTTGGCCTCCATTTGCTCAGCAATAGGAGTAAAGCCACGAATATCCAGAAACATGATGGCCACAAATTGCTTTCTTTTTTCTGGTGCTTCCTCAATTAGTGCAGAAGCGATTTCAGGCGAAACCTGTTGCTCTAGTAATTTGGAAATATGGACCTTGGCTTCTTGCAAGTCTTCTTTGGCCTGATCCAGGTCTTCATAAGCCTGCGTAAGCTGCGCGTGTTTCTTTCGTTTACTGATGTAGAGGATCAGTACAATAATGGCCGTAATCGCAATGAGTGCAAGTCCGAAGAATAGTACGTTCTTTGCACGTTCTTCCGCTGCTTTTTCAGCTTGTATCGCAGCGATGTTCAGGTCAGCAATTTCATTTTCTTGTTTCAACCGGTCCATTTCAAGAAGTACTTCGGTTCGTGCCGCTTCTTGTGCCAGGCTGTCTTTCTCCAGTTTCCTTTGCAAGGCGGTATAGCGTTTATAGTAAGCCAATGCGGATTGATAATCATTGTTTCTCTCAAGCAGTGTTGCCTGATCTAATACTGATCGTGCTTCTTCGGGGTTTGCGTTGATACTGTCGACTTCTGGAAGTTCCAGGTCTGTCAATGAGAACGACGAGATTGGTTGTTGTAGCTGATTTTGCGGTTTTCGTGTTTGAAGCGATGCTATTTTCGTGTCAATTTCTTCCGCTTTATCAAATTCACCTTTGTCTCTCAAGAGCTTGGCGGCCTCCTGATAATGTTCAATGGCCTTGGTAGTATCGTTTTTGTTTTCTCGCGCTTGGGCCATCTTTAGTTCAAAAGCGATACCTACTTTACTGTTTGTATTGCTCACCACCCTGTCCAGGTTGAGATCGGTCAATGTTCGGTTGAAAATGTTGTCTTTCACTGCATCATCAGCTAAGGAATCAATTTTGGCCAGGTAGATTTTGGCATTGGTTGCAACTGCCTCATTTCCTATATCCTCCGAAAGGGTTTCGGCTTTTTGAAAGATATTTCGGGCATCCAGGTAGTGCTTTTTATCATATTGCGAAACAGCGAAATGATTGAAAGCTTCGGCAATCATATTTGATTGCTCTGAAGATAAGCTCATCTTAGATTCATCAAAATTCTCCGCCAGAACACATCCCTGCTTGGCGTACTTTCTGAATTTCCTGTCGTTGTTCCCGTTGAAGAAGGCGGAGAGTTGATTGAGTGTAGCCAGTTTTTCGAAACCCGATTTCCCTTTAACTTGTTTTTCCAGGGCATCAGCATCTGTCTGACCCCAACAGGAGAAGGTTAGAATAAATGCCGCCAGCAGGAACAGGAATTTCATTTGACCAAGATAGGGGAGGCATGGGCAAATGTGAAATGGAGGAAAAGAATTACGGGATTCCCAGAAAGGTTTTACCTTCTTTCGTAAAATGAAGTTTACCTGTATGGCTGATTTCAACGTAGCCGATTCCAACAGCCTCTTTAATGAGCTTTTTTAATTCAATATTTGATAAACCTGTGTATTCCTTTATTTCTTGTTCCTTAGTCCATGGATGACCAGTGTTATTTCTAACGCGGTTCATAATGGTCATGAAACCTGCCAAATCAAAGTCGCGATAATCTTCGGTTGTTGAGCTTGAAAATTGGTTGGTTTTAGTATTGATATCATCAGTGTGATCGGGGCCTTCTTTAATGCCATGGACCAATTCCTCCAGATTTGACTCGAAATGATGATCTTCGGAAAAATCCAGATAACGTTTTGATCTTAAGTAGGATGGTACTTTTGGATTCCCTTTATGTCTTACGATGGGAATCACTTTGATTTTATTTGTGTCCTCCATGACCTCATCAGCGATGATATTTTTTTCATAAGCGACTCCACCTTTTCCCGCTTTCATTTTGGCTACAGACCTTTCAGTACAGATGACCAATATGCGATCTGCGTCTTCCAGATGACTATCCATGAAGTGTTGTATGTTTCCTCCTGGCGGCAGATCTGAATCAATGATTACGTTAATATGGAATGCTTTTAGTCTTGAAGCCAACTTTTCAACCCATTCTTTATGTGCTTCGGAATCATGCGAGTAGGAAATGAAAACTTTAGGAATTTTCATGAAAGTTTAAGTTGAAGATTTAGTCAATAAATATCATCATGCTTGATTTTGGGAGTGACTTCCTGAATTGGCCAAATTTTGAAGGATGACCAGTTCTTTTTCGTCTTCTTCTATGTAGGCCTTTAGTTTGTGAATGACCAATTTCGTTAAATCCTGAGCCTGAGTAATACGACCGTTTCTAATCTTCATCTTTTGCGTTAGTCGACTGACATAAAGGATAATCAAACCGATGATGAAAAATGTATATCCAAAAGCATGAATAAGAAAATGGAGGTCTTCTTCTAGCTCATAATTGAGGATTGGATTCATTAACGCTCGAAATTCATATAAATGGAGTTGTCGGTCTTCGTAAACCTCTTCATGAGCATCTTGTATTAACTCATCGGCCATTTCCATCTGTTCTTTAGCTACATCATCCACCAATTCATTCACTATCGAATCAGTAATGATCAGGTCAGGTTGAATAAGTAATAGTAGTCCGAGAGCAGTAATGAGTACACCAATGATCAAAGTTATCAGGCGTTTCGTTACCAAATAAGACGTACCAAAAAAACGCCCGAATTTCTGAGCGGAAAGGTCTAGTTCTAATTTCTCAAGATCTTTGAATTGTTCGTTGAGTTGCTTTTGGCGCTGATATTTCTGTAAAAGCAATTTCTGAAGCGTTTCCTCTTGATTCATATCGAGGCTCCATTAAAAAGTTCGTAAAAAAGGTATCTGTAAGATAGGGATATTTCCTCAAAACCGTTAAATGGATTGGGACGGAATGCCCTGGAAATATTGTCAAGAGGATCCTTGAATCATTTAGAACAAAGGTTTATCAAGGAAAGGACTGGACTGGTTCCGTGTAACTTGAAAAAATAAACGGCAGGACGAGTTGTCCTGCCGTTTGGTTGTTGTGGTTTGAAATTTAGCTAGCTATCGTTTCAGGATCTTTTGTTGCAGTACTGTACCATTTCTGCCTTTCAAAAGGAGCAAATAGGTCCCGGCACTGAGACCCTCTAGCGACACTGAAGATTCGTAAGAATGAAGCAATTGCCTACCTACCAGATTGTAGACTACTAATTCCTGGAATTCGACCCATTCGATGGTCAGATATTCACTGACGGGATTAGGGTAAACTTTGATGTCTGAACCAAACAAGGTCGATAAAACAGGCTCATCCAGGTCGAGGACATTGATGGTGATAGAAGACGCAGCGATAACCGTTCCATCCGATACCTGTACTCTCAGTTCATACATGACTACTGTTTCAAAGTCAAGAAGATCCACATTGGCTACGGTTAGTTCTCCTGAAGTGCCATTGAGTGAGAAGGTACCTGCTTCATTCCCTGAAGTTATGGAATACGTCAACTCATCACCATCGGGATCTGTAGCGATTATAGTACCCACGAGCGTGCCATTTGCACTGTTTTCCTCGATATTAAAAGTTTGATTGGCTATTTGAGGTGGATTGTTCTCAGTCACATCGTTGAGGTTGATCGTGACTTGCCCTTCAGCGGTACCTCCATTGCCATCTGAAACCTGGACTTGTAACGTCAATGTTGGTTGTGCTTCGAAATCCAGTGCGGAAGCCGTTTGAACCGAGAGTTCCCCTGTGCTAGAAAGCAGAAACGCATCATCCGTATTTCCGGATTGGATTACAAAAGTCAACTCATCACCATCGGGATCTGTAGCAACTATAGTACCTACTAGCTTGCCATTTGGACTATTTTCGTCGATATCAAAAGTTTGATTGGTTATTTGAGGTGGATTGTTTTCTGCCACATCATTGAGGTTGATCGTGACTTCTCCTTCAGTGGTTCCTTCATTACCATCAGAAACCTGGACTTGTAGCGTGAATGTTGGTTGTGTTTCGAAATCCAGTGCGGAAGCCGTTTGAACGGAGAGTTCCCCTGTGGTAGAGAGTACAAACGCATCATCAGTATTTCCGGATTGGATCACATAAGTCAACTCATCACCATCGGTATCAGTGGCTTCTAATTGCCCGACAATCGTACCTGCAGCTGAATTTTCATCCACGCTGAAAGTGACATTTGAGAAGGAGGGAGGCATGTTTCCCGTTTCGGCTACGTCATTCAACGTGATAGTAATTTGCGCTTCAGAAGTTCCGTCGTTACCATCTGAAACCTGAATTTGCAATTCGAAAGAAGGTTGCGTTTCAAAATCCAGCGCAGAGGAGGTAAGTACTGTAAGTTCTCCTGCAGAGGAGAGAGCAAAAGCCTCATTGGAATTTCCTGATAACAATGCAAAGGTGAGTGCATCGCCTTCAACATCGCTTGCTGCTATTTGACCCACCACCGTATTCGTATCTGAGTTTTCATCAATGGAGAAGGTTTGGTTTTCGATCACAGGAGCCTCATTGACATTTTCCAGTGCCACGGTTACGATAGCTGATGCACTTTCCATACCATCCGTTACCTCAATTTCCAGGTCAAAGGAAAGCGTAGTTTCAAAGTCCAGTGGGGTTGAATCAAGTACTGTTAATGACCCGGAACCAGAAAGGGAGAAGATCTCATTTTCGTTACCGGAACTGATCGAAAATGTCAACTCATCTTCATCTTCGTCGGAGGCCGTTATTTGTCCGATAATTGTTCCATTCGTCGGGTTTTCTGCTAGTGAAAAGGTCTGATCGGCGATCACTGGAGCGTCATTAGTTTCCTCAAGATTGACTGTTATCGTGGCTGAAGCAGTTACTTCCCCATCACTGACTACCACTGTCAGGGAAAAGGAGGTCGTACTCTCAAAATTGAAGAAAGTTGAATCCTGAACACTCAGAATGCCGGAACTGGACAATGCAAAGGCGTCATTTTCATTTCCTGAGGAGAGCGTAAAAGAGAGCTCATCTTCATCCTCATCTGAAGCTACAATTTGTCCAATTTCTATACCATTTGAAGGATTCTCTATCAAATTGAAGGCCTGATCTGTAACTGTAGGTGTATCATTGATGTCACTGATATTGACAGTTACAACTGCCTCACTTCTTTCTTTGCTGTCATCGACTGCCACCGTCAGTGAGTAGGAAGTCACATTTTCAAAATTGAACAGGGTGGAATCGGCAATTGTCAACTCGCCTGATGAAGAAAGCGAAAAAGCGCCATCCTCATTTCCTGATACAATGCTATAAGTAAGTTCGTCATTGTCAGCATCCGAAGCTTCAACCTGGCCAATACTGGCGTCATTGAGCGGATTTTCATCTGTTGTAAAACTTTGATCCGCAATTTCTGGAGCGGTATTTTCCATGTAGGTGAAAGTATGGGTGCTACGGACACTTTTTGTACCACTCTCATTTACTGCCCGGACCACCAGGGTATAGTTCTCTCCATCTTCCAAAAAAGAAATGTCCAGAGGTGCGACTATGTCAATATCTGTACTGGCTTCAGGAATCTCATAGGTAAATACCTGAGAAAAGGTGGAGCTACTGATGAAAAAGTATTCCAATGCTACGATATCGGTGTTTCTCCCTGCACCTTGTTCTACGAGAAAACTCGAAGATTCCAGCAATCCCCAGGTCCCATTACTACTTCTTGCACGAACGTGTATCTGATGAAAGCCAGTATTCACGTTGCTCAGGTCGAGATTGAAATTGATTTCTTCTTGACCGGAAGTAAAGCTGATGGGGGTTCCGTTGCCAAGTCCAGGATCATCATCAACGAAATATTCGATGTATTCAATGCCTTCGGATGGCGCGACGAAGTTGAAGAAGGAGAGGACCTGTGTAGGGGACCAGGTACCGTTTCCACTTTTTGCCCGTGTGTAGAGCTGATGAAATCCTACGGCTACATCGGTAAGTGGAACAGTGAAATTCAGATCGACTTCTTGATCAGGAATAGTGGAAGCGATGAATGTACCATTTCCCAATCCCGGATCTGAATCAATGAAGTATTCTATACCTGTGACAGTCGTGTCTGGTGCCTGCAAATTGAAGAAATTCAACACTTGAGTAAATCCCCAGTCATTGCTGTTGCGTGACCTGAAGTAGGCCTGATGAAACCCAGTGGAAGTTGAGCCTAAGTCAATGTCCAATTCAGTTACGGCCTTGGAATCACTGGCACTCAGTGATACGGCGGTGCCATTGCCGTATCCCGGGTCATCATCGATGAAATATTCCAGGCTTTCCGGGTCTGTGGAAGCAACAGGGTTAAACGTATGTTCTTCTGATACAGAGACCGTTAACTCATAGCTGTTGTTTGTCTCATCTGTTTCTGCAAATTCATCATCAGGGTCCAAAATAATGGTAACGGTATGGGTGCCTTTTTCTAATACCAGAATAAGATCGAGACCCTGCCCGAAGGTTGGATCCGGATTCAGACTAGAAAATACCCGGCGTGTGTATTGAACTCCATCGATTTGTATATCTATATCTAATTCGTCCAGCGCACTGGAAAAGTCATGCCGGAGGGCATAGTCCAGGTACAACTGGAAACCTTCTTTCAAATCAGTATTGTTTGTATTGGTCCCGGTTACCGAACTGATCACAATGTTTCCATCCCACCCGGAAGGTGTATAAGGAAAGATATCCTGGGCACCCACCTGAAAAGTCAGGAAAAGGAGGCCCAGCCAAAGTAGCCTTCTCATAGGAGTTTAATTAGAAGACCTTACTTTGATCTCAACAGGAAGCCCATTTTCCTGATTGCCAAAACCTGAGGTATTGATTTCGTAGATCACTGGGAGAGGAGGTACGCCACTTAGAACATAGGGATTAGAACCTCCAAAGGGTCCGGGATCTGTACCATCAGTACCGGAGTTCTTAAAAGTAGAACCATCATCCAGGGCCCATTGCTCATCAAAACTTCTACCTGTTCGGTCTCCAAATACAGTCGTGTTATCTGTGAAACCCATGTTCCCATTTTCTGTTCCAAGCTGGCTGTTGAAGAAAAGATTATTTTCAATGATACCTGAGGTAATATTAATCGAGGCGCTGCCTCCAAGTGGGTCCCATATGTTATTGCGGAATGTGGCAGTGGTCACTACCACATCTTCTAAAAAAATGTTATTATCCACTGAGGCAAATGTTCGTGGAGCGGAGGCGTCAGTACTCCGGTTAAAGTCATTCCTTACAATGTTGTTGTCAAATATCACACCTTGAAAAAAGTCCTCTGAAAGATTATCTATTCTAATAGCATCATCTTCAAAATAATTTTGTACGATTATTATGTTTTGAACTGAAGAATTGATGTTGATAGCGAAAGTTTGATAGCAACGCATAATGGTGATATTGTTGACCCCATTGACATACGTAATATCATCTGTGGAATTGTCATCGTCGAAGACAAAACCGCTAAATACAGATCCTTCAGAACCTGACACAAATTCAGCTGTACCATCAATCACAGCAACAGAAGCCAATGTTCCTGTTTGAGGATTTTCGCTGAGTCGATAACCGGGGCCGATGATATAGAGCAATCGATTAAGTGTAAAGCCCGAATAGACAAAAGCTGATCCTTCTACAAATAAGGTGTCTCCGTCGGCTACATCGGTCATGTTGTTGATTGCGGCCTGTATAGAAACGAAATCTGCTGAATTGTCGGTGTTATTGACCCTCCAGGTGCCTGCGAATGCTCCTAAAAACAGGATGAGTGTTATAAAACTCAGGCCGGCTTTTAGCAATGTTGAGTAAAGTTTAGTCTTCATGGATTTGAATGTTTTAGTAGAAAGATCTTATTGGTCGTAACCAAAATTCTTTCTTTTAAAGGGGTACCCAAATCCGTGTTTGTGAGAGAGGCAATCGGTCTTGAAAAGGGTAATGATCGTCTTGTAAAGCAGAAGTTGGAAGCGCTGAATTTCCAGGTTTTACCTGCGCTATTTGGTCTTCAATACTTCAAACCGGTCTAGGATTTCTTGTCTTTTCTCTTTGCTAAATACGATCGGAATTTCTTTTTGACCACTTTGGAGGTAGATGATGTTGCCATTGATACGGCAGACGAAATTTCCATTGATCAGATAAGAGCGTGACACCCGAATGAAGTGAGGCACTTGAAATTGCTTGTGAAAGTTTTTGAGATTGGATGCTAGTTGATATGACTTATTCTCAGTAACCACGTCGACGTAAGAACCATCGGCTTTGACAAATAGAATGTCTTTTTTCAATACGCGCACATAGGTGTTCTGGTCAGGAAGGAAGATTGCATCGGTGATCTTGTGATTGACCACATCAAAATCAACTGACTGCTGAAAATTTTGAACGGCCAGGTCTATATTGATCGCAAATTCGCTGATTTTAAAAGGTTTGATCAAAAATGCAGCTGGATGCGTTTGTAAGGCTCTTTTTACAGTGATATTTTCTGAGTTCGCTGTTAAGTAGATGACTGGGCAACGATAACTTTCGTAGATTGAACTAATCGCAGCAATCCCATCTTTATCTCCTTCAATCATGATGTCCGCGATGATGATTTCTGGTTGGGTCTGATGGGTCAATTCCACGGCTTCATCGTGATTCCGCGCATTTCCCAGGACTTCATGACCTAAACCCGTTAACTTCATCCTCAAGTCCGCAGCAATCAAGAGATCATCTTCTATGGTCATTATGCGGTAACTCATTGCTTTAAGATAAGGTGAAGTAAGGATTTCGACATCATTTTATGAGGTTACTTGAAGTGAGTATTGGAAACCGGGTCTGGAAATGACCTCAAAACGACCTCTAAGTTGTTCAGATTGTAAATGGATGAGCTGATGACCAAAGGAATTAGATGTATGCCATGTCTCTGGATCAAAACCATTGCCATTGTCACGATAGTCAATAGAGATTTCTTCCTGCTCCCGAGTGATAGAGAGTCCAATTTTGAGGTCAATGTGTTCTTCGACATGTTTCAGGCTGTTTGTTACCAGCTCGTTAACAATCAGGCCTAGACTGGTAGCTTTTTCGATGCTGATTTCAACATGTTGGACTACATTTAGATTCATCGTCATCTTTCTTGGAGATGTGTAACTAATCTCTTTGATCAAAGTATCCAGATAGTTTTTAATATCCACTACACCTAATTCCTTTCCCTCATAGAGCATTCTGTGTAAAAGGGCCACGGAATTGATGCGCCCCTGACTTTCATATAGAGCGACTTTTGCGTCAGTAGATATCAGCTTTTGAGATTGAAGGCTCAATAGGCTGCTGATCATCTGAAGATTGTTTTTGACTCGGTGGTTTTGTTCTTTGAGTAGAATTTCGTTGCGTTGTGAGAGTTTTTTGTTCTTCTTGTTTAGTTGGAAGAAATACAACATCGCCATTAGGAAGATAAGTGTTCCAACACCCATGAGTAGCATGCGACTTTTAGATTGCGCCAGCTCTACTTCCGCATCTTCTAATATTCCTTTTGTCTTGGTCACTTCATATTTCTTGTCAGCGTTCAAGACCTCTTTGTTAAGTGCGGTTACGTCTTTTTTCAGTCGAGCGTGGTTTTGCAATTTGTATAAAGTAACGATCGTGTCAAGGTCGTTTTTAAGTGCAATGTTGGTAGCCAGATTAAAAAAATACGAACTCATCACTGCTGGCCTTTGCTTATGAGGATCATTTCCCATTGCCGTTAGTATTTCAGCCGCCCGGTCCAATTGATTGGTAAAATTCAAGAAGGTAGAATAACGATTCATCAAATAGAAAGGGAGTTCGGGATCGTCAATATTTTCTGAGAGTTTCATGCCCTGTTCATATAGTTCATCTACTTCATTGATCAAATGGGGATCTTTTGTTTGTAGGTAGATAGTAAATACTACTTGCATCATGGCCCTGTAAGCCCACCCCTTTGCTCCAGGTGTGGACTCTTTTGCCTGAACCACACGTTGATGCCATACGAGGGAAGAATCGCACCAATGTAAGTATTCATCAACGGAAATACTGTCTGATAGATCGTTTTGCTTAAAAGAATAAACCAGCATTCCAGCCCGATTACAAACTTCATAATACAAATTGCGTTGGGAAGATGCTGAGGCATATTGCAATGCGATGTTAAGGTATTTTACTGCTTCCTTCCTGATTCTTATTCGTTGAAATTCAGTAACGAGCACCGAGGCATATCTAATCAGATTGAAGGTATCCTGTTCTGATTCAGCAATTTGCAGACTGTCTATAAGCATAGTCATATATCTTTCCTGTGACATGTCTCTTTGCTCAGGCTCATGAATTTGAGCATTGAGGATCAAGCAAAAGGCAAGTGCTAAAACCAAGAACAGAAAGCCTTTCATACTGCTATCTTTATGTTGTATTGAAATCCATGATTGGACCACACTTTGAAAGTTCCACGTAGTTGCTCAGATTGCAATCTTATGAGTTGATTACCAAAGGAATTTGATTTTTCCCAAAGCTCCGGATCAAAGGAATCGCCATTATCCATAAAATTCAATTGAAGCACATTATCCTTCAAGAACAGATTGATTTCTATTTTCAATTCAATCGAATTGGACACATGCTTGATGCTATTGGTGATCAGCTCGTTGAGTATTAATCCAAGACTTGTGGCCTTTTCCACGGAAAGCGATTGGTCCTCCTCAATGTCTAGGTGGGTTATCAATTTCCTGGGACTTGCATAGGTGATTTCTTCTACCAGTGATTTACAATATTCTTTAAGCTTTACTAGCTCCAGGTTGTCACCTTCATAGAGCATACGGTGCAATAAAGAAACAGAATTGATGCGCGATTGACTTTCATTGAGTACTTGCTGGGCGTCATTTGAGTGGGTGCCGTGCGCTTGTAAAGTCAATAGGCTGCTGATCATTTGAAGGTTGTTCTTGACCCGGTGGTTTTGTTCTTTGAGGAGCAGTTCGTTGTACTTCCTCAGTTTGAAATTAGATCGGAAAAGCACCAGTAAAACCACCGCAACGATCAAAATAATCAGTCCAGCCACCATCAGGATCAGGTTAATTCTCTTCTGGTTTTCATTGATCACCACCTGCCGATCTAATTGACTATTGACCTGATTAAGGTCGATGGATGCCTGAAGCTTGCTGGCTTCCAATCGTTCATTGTTGAATTGCTCATTTTTCAAAGAGTCTAGCAGTTGCGTCGTTTCGAACGCCTGTTCGAAATCATCGATCATTTGATAGTATTCCACCAGGCCTTCATGAACTTGAAGTCGGACATCAAAATCCTGGGAGAGGAGCGCACTATCAAGGTACGATTTGGCTTTTTTCAATTCCCCGCTACTCAATAGTACTTTGGCGAGATAGACATATGAATTGGCGAGGAATTCAGGTAAGGTAGCCTTCTTTAGGGCAATGGCCTTAAGTAGGTTTTCCTTTGCCAGAAGGTCCTTCCTTTTTTTGTACGCCGTGATTCCAAGATTATTGTAAGCCATGGCCATGGCAGAGCTATCAGAGGATTGAAAAGCGTGTTCAAGCGCTAACTGGTAGGATAGGTAAGCACTATCTAAAAGGTTTCGAGCCAGGTACACATTACCAATATCCAAGGTGATAGAATTGTATTCCTGGATAAGATTATGTTCTTTACAAATTTTTCTTGCATCTAAGTACGACTGCATACTTTGATCATATTCTTTTAATTCCAGCCAGGACCTGCCCCGTGCATTGACTAGTTGATAGACTTTTTGTGGGTCAGAATTGACATCCAATAACTGTACGTATTGCTCTATTTCATTCAAAGCTGATCGATAGAGACCTTTACCATTGAGGCCTTGTACAATGTTTAATTGACTGTAGAAAAGCTGTTCTTCGTCCTGTATTTTCTCAAAAACCTGAGAAGCTCGGCGATTGAAATGTATGGCACTGTCCCAGTCTGATAATTTCATGCATACATTGCCCAGGTTGATTAATGCATAGCCAACGTATACCTGGTTATCGTTATCTGATGCTAATGGAATCGTTTTTTTGTAATAAAATATGGCAGAATCAAACTGAAATTCGGACTGATAATTCCAGCCCTTTCGAAGTGTTTCGCACTCCGGACATGGTTTCATTAGCACCAATAAGCTCAACAAGTACAAGAAGGCGGTCATAGAATGAATTGACGCTCAACTTATTCATTCTTTCTCAAAAAAAGAAAAGTGGCGAAAGCCACTTTCCAACAAGACAATTTAGCCTCCTCCAGGAGGGATGCCGCCGCCGTTTCCGCTGCCATTGTTATTTCCGTCACCATTTTTCAAAGTGGTGACTTCTGTTTTTTGTTCAATTTCATCAAAGTCAGTTTCACATGATGTTAAGCCAGACATGGTGCTAACCCCTAGGATCAACAGCCATAGAAAATTTTTCATTTTCATGGTTTGCTGTGATCTTTGGGAGGTCTCTGTTTTAGAATACCGACCTCCTACAGGGCATTCCAAAACAGACTGTTTTACCAGATCTTTTGTATAATTTTGATCAAAGCTGGTGTGAATTCTTCAGCACCAATCGAAATAGCTGGATATAGCTTAGATATTCGCGTAAATGACTGATAAAGAGAAGCTTGTAGCGAAGTATTTGTTGAATGATATCTCTGAATATATCGTCGGAATGCCCTATTCCAGGACCGATAAACCCGAGCATGAAGTCATCAATGAGGCCGTCAGTACGAAAGTGATCCCGCTATTATCCGAATCTGAGCGGATGAAGCTGGTGGGTAAAGGTGCGGAGGCAAAGACCAGACTCTGGGTCTATGAGACGATGAAAAGTTGGAAGTTGCCGAATAAGGCACCTGGGACTGCCGAGATGCGATTGATCCTGGCCAAATACTATGGCTACACCGACTGGAAGTCTTGTTTAAATCATTATCTACCCATTGCTCAAGAAGTGAAACCTGACGTCACAGCGGACAAGCGGTCCTTTAGGATACCCTTCATTTCCATCAATTTTCGGTCATTGATGTATGTGGTTGTAACGATATTCATTGGCATCATCGCATTCACGCTCTTCAAAATGGAGCAATTGTTCAGCCGAATGGCAGATGATCGACCAGCAATACCTAGGCAAATAGAGAAGACTGCTCCAGGGCCCATATTGATTTCGAATGATTCGATTGGCAGTATAGACTATGAAGGAGAGGGGATAGTATATACTGAAAAGGACCTCCGTGTTGATCAGGAGGAAGAACAGAAGGAAAGCAGGCAAGCAATGACCAAAGAGATAGTGCCTCGAAAAACTCCGGTCAAGAAGGTTTCTCCACGTAAAGCAGTGTTGGAATTGGGCTTATCCTGGGATGCGAAGAGCCTGGCCGAATCTATGTCCAGGGGAGATTTAGAGGCCATATCCTTGTTTGTTCAAGGAGAATTTCCGTTGCAATCTGATTATAAGGGTGCCTCGGTACTTTTATATGCGTACGAGGCTAATGCTATTGATCCGGTAGGAGTCACAGACAAATTGATCGAATTAGGATTTGATTTTAGGGAACTGCTTGTAGATCGTTCATTGATCCGACAAACATCACCCGACCTTCCTGTATCGTTTCAAGACGAAAGGTTACCTAAATATGATAGTTACCAGAAAACCTTTCAGGGATCTTTGGTGATGTGGTTAACGCAAATGGTGATATGGAGGGGTGAAAAAAACCATGAAGTGGAAGTCATAAAGAAGCTTGTCACCGAGTGGGATTTTGAGATCGCTCCGAAGTTCATTTATCAGGCACAAGTGAACTACGGTGTTCCTGTTCCTGAAATAGCCAACCTCTTTAAAGAAGAATTGATAGAGGCAAAACGGGCGGCATTTGATCTTAATAGATCATTGGACTTAATGCGGTACTGGCCTAATGAATATGAAATAGATGGGCAAATTTTTCATCCCATCGTGCCTAGGGATAAACAGCACATTTATGTGCAGAAGAAAGGCAATTTTGAAATCAGTGTCAGACCAATTGACGCTGGAGATTTTGTGGACAGGTTGCAAGACAATTTCATGAAAGGGGAAAATATCAATAGGTTCCAAAAAGAATTGGATACCTATGGTATTGGCAGAAATAGTTTTGATGGATTTGGAGACAAGTATGCTTTTGTTTTTTTGGAGGTCGAAAGCGAAGAATCCGTGAGCTTATATAAATTAATTCAGCCTAATTACGTCAATATTTCGACGAAGATGATCCTCGTATGCAAACCTAATGAAACAGGCTTCATCGATTTCCTGAAAAAACAGGAAGTGGGCGGCTATGATGCAGCCACTATTCTAACCACCGGTAATAAGGAAGCGTATTATTTGAATCTTTACGCAGATCAATGGACCGGTGGTCCCAGGGTGGTGGTGACCAAAAGGAATGGCCAAATACTGAAGCAATACGATTCCGTAGATGGATTTAAAAATTTCCTGATCGAGGATATGCGATAATATTGTCAATAAGTGAAGAATAGCTTATCGACGTATCTCTTTAAAGATGCCTGTCCTTATGAACGCTTTCAACTCAAAAAATGCCTGGAATCAGTTTCTTCGTTGTTTTTTGGTATTGATGAAAGGATTCTAGGTGTCCATACCTTTCCTTATTAGAGCGTTCCAGATAGGGGATACCACTCACTTTAATCAGTAAGAAGGTAATCCAGATGGGACCGACAATGGTCAACCAGCTCAAGCCTGAAAGAGCGGGAATGGTTGTGATGAATATACCTGACCAGACCAATATTTCTCCCAGGTAGTTTGGGAAACGAATGATGCTAAAAAGACCTTCTGACATGAATTTTCCGTCGTTGGAGGCTAGGCTTCGGAAATTGAATTTTTGATGATCAGCAACTATTTCCAGCAGCCAGCCAATCATGAATACGATGGAGCCGATGGAAAATTCAACCAGATGTGGCGAAAAATCAATATTACTAGATAGGGCGGCAATTGTAGGTAATATCACGATCCAGATGCTAATGGCTTGTAAGGTATAAAACCCACCGAATCCTCGGATGGAGTGCCGAAAGCTATCAAATCGACTGTCCTTACCTTTTTGGAGAATTCTCCTGAATAAATAGCCGCCCAAACGAATGGCCCATAGTAGTATCATAACTGTGATCGCCTGACGGTACCAACTGGAATGATTGCCATAATGCCAAAACAAGACCAGTGCTAAGATGCCAAAGGTGCTGGCATAGGTGATATCGGTGAGTTTATCGGTTTGAAACCTGAACGCAATCAGAAAAATGATCAAGTTGAAACCTATGGAAAGCAGCAAACTTAGAAGGTAAGGATTTAGGTCGATCATGAGGGGTGATGAAAACTTAAAAGTAAAATGGCCTGATCTAAAGAACAGGCCATCCCTCCATTCGGTTTATTAATTCTATCAATCCGGATTATACATATAACCCAGTGTAGCAGCGACCATTGCTTTTAAGCCTGGTAGCAACCCCGCATCATCCACGTAGAAATCGGGTGTGTGGTGCGGCGCAGCTTTGCTGGGGTCGGTGCCCTCAGGACAACCGCCTATGAAAAAGAATAAGCTGGGCACTTCTTGTGCATAAAAAGAAAAGTCTTCCGCTCCGGTGATGGCCTTGCGCAAAGTAACGTTTTCTGCACCAACCGCATTTTTAATGTAGGGGACCAGCTTCTCGGTAAGTGCAGGGTCATTGTAAGTAACCGGAACACCTTTGGTGATTTCCAGGTCTACTTTCGCACCCATACTTTCACCAATATTAGTGGCTACTCGTTGGAAGTCGGCGTGCAGTTTATTTTGCATGTCTACATCGAGCGTTCGAATGGTTCCGATCATTTCCACTTCTTCAGGGATGATGTTGTTTCTGACGCCACCACGGATCAGGCCGGCTGAAATGACCGCAGCTTCCTTGGTCAATTCCGTATTACGGCTGATGATGGTCTGAATGCCGTTGATGATCTGTGCGGCCGTTACAATTGGATCTACTCCCGCCCAGGGAGCTGAGCCATGTGTTTGCGCTCCTTTGATCTTCATGACCCACCGATCTGCAGCAGCTAACGTGCCTCCGGGCTTGTAGGTGATTTTTCCTACAGGGGTCTGTGAATTGATGTGCAGACCGATCATGACATCTACATCCGGATTTTTCATTACGCCTTCTTTGACCATCAGCCCTGCGCCGCCTTCTTCACCGGGAGGAGCTCCTTCTTCTGCAGGTTGGAAGACAAATTTTACGGTTCCGCGAAGGTCATTTTTCATGGAAGCAAGGACTTCCGCCGCACCCATCAGAATAGCCACATGGGTATCGTGACCACAAGCATGCATGACACCTACTTTCAGACGATTGTAAGTCGAAGTAGCTTTAGACGCCCAGGGGATGTCCACACGTTCTGTTACAGGAAGTGCGTCCATGTCTGCACGCAGCCCTACCACAGGTCCTGGTTTTCCGCCTTTTAATACACCTACCACGCCAGTTTTGGCCACGCCCTCCTGTACTTCTATTCCGAGGCTTCGGAGGTGTTCAGCTATTTTCTTTGCCGTATTGAATTCCCGGTTAGACAATTCCGGGTTTTGATGAATATCGTGACGCCATTCAATGACCTTACTTTCTGTTGAAGTCGACAGATCCATGGCTTTTTTTGATACTTTCGATGGCTGTGCATCAACCACCGTCCATACAATAACTAGGTAAAATATTGATATAAACTTTCTCATGATGATTGAAAGTTACTCGATTTTCAATTTTAACCTCATTCCAATTGAATAATCCATGTAGAACGACTTCAGCGCGTCACTTTTGATACTTAGCGGACTGAAATTCATTCGACTTCTCATTAAAAACCTTCCTGGTTATGCTGGCATATTTGTGTGCTGTGCACCTAAAATAAGAGTAGCATTATTACTTGAACTGTGTTATTATCGCAATGTGATTGTACAGGTTTTTCTGATTTCCGGACTGATCAGCTTTTTCGGAACGATCCCTCCGGCGACGATCAATGTTACCGTGCTTCAATTGGCACTCAAGAACCGTGCAAAACAAGCGGTGGCACTAGCAATAGGTGCGGCCATTATCGATAGCTTTTATGCCGGATTGAGTGTAAATATTGCCGCCTATCTGGAGCAACACCTGGCTTTTTCCAATTCGTTTTTCCTGATTGCAGCACTGGCATTGCTGGTGCTAGGCACCATTTCCTTGTCTGGTAAGTTCAAACCGGAAGTAAAAGCCCTTGAAAAACAATCTAAAATAGGGTTGGGGCAAGGCTTGCTATTGGGACTGTTCAATCCACTGGCCATGCCTTTTTGGCTTGGATGGATATCTGTCCTTCAGATGAATGGCTGGATCGATGTGGAAGGTTACAATTATTGGGGATTCATCTTAGGTGCGTTCGTAGGGGAAGTGAGTTTGCTTATGATCGTTGTTCGGGTAGGGGAACGCTTTACCAAAATTGCAGAGAACAGATTGTTGGTCAATATCATCCCCGGAGCCGTATTAGTCATACTTGGCATTGTCAACTTGATCAATTGGTTCTCCTTTTACTGGTAGCTTAAATGGTGAGAGTGAGGGTACTGGGGCCAGCCAATAAAACCACATGACAACAATCGTGACCTACGAGAAATGAATATTGTAGTGCCAACTGCCCATTGATATAACCCGTCAATTGTAGGCAATGCCCTTCTCTGGGTAAAAAGTCCGTCATGTAGTCCGCCGCGATCACATACCCAATTTCAGGTTCAACAGTTTGATCCACTGCAAGTACTTCTCCAGAGTCCAGGTCTCTCAGTTCAGTTTCATCCAGGATGACCGGTTCTCCATCCTCATCCACTACGCTAACTCTGATCACCGAATAAAAGAGTTGACAGACGATTTCATCGGGGCAGGGATCCGGAGCGCCAATTTCCTCGTTGCATGAGGATCCTATGAGTGGTACGATTTTAGGATCAGCTTCGTCCGTGTCCGAGCAACTCATGCCGATCACAAACAATAGGGCAAATATTGGCTCCAGTTAATTAAGGTTGATATTACTGGATAAAAACTTTTGAACTTCTATCCGGTAATTTAAGACAATTTATAACTGAATGGTGGTGTCTCCTTCCAACAGTAAAATGTGGCAACAGTCGGCTCCCACCAGGAATACCTGACGCAGTACCTCCTGGCCATTGATGAACCCGACAAGTTCTAATTGCTGGCCACCACTCGGAAGGTCATGGCGCATAGAGTCGTCCGCGATAGGGTAGAAATCTCCCGATTCCCATTCCAGATTAATGGTTTCATTGGTCTGGAGGTTGGTTACAGTAAACTCATCGAAAATGACGCGTGTTCCGTCGCTGTTCAGCACTTCAACCAGGATGGATCGGAATTCAGTGGTACAAACAAGGTTTCCTGAGCAGTCGTTATCATCATTCCCACAACTGATCAGGAACATTACAAAAAAAAATAGTAGGCTTAAGCGTTTCATATCAAAGCGATAGTTCAACAGTTGTATTTCCTTCTAATAAAATGACGTGGCAGCAATCATGTCCGACGACATAAATTTCCCTAATGACTTCTTCGCCATTTAATATGCCGACAAATTCTATGCGTTGACCACCCCTGGGGATTTCATTGAGCATGGAATCATCGGCGATAGGATAGCTATCCAGGCCTGGTACGCTTTCCAGGTCGATGGCAGTTTCAGTATCTAAATTCGTCGCTGTAAAAGAATCCAGGGTCACGGATTCCCCATCCGTGTCTACGACGGTGATCAGTACGGTTCGGAATTCCTCGGTACAAACCAGGTTGCCATTACAGTCGTCTTCGTTGCAGCTTACTGCTACTATTCCAAGCAACAGTAAAAAAAAGTATCTCATGTGTTAAAAAATTAATTGATTTAGGCAAGGCAAAAGCCTTGCCAAAGTCCAATAACATGTAAGGAAGATTACATTTTAACTTAAATTTTTCCCTTCTGCGAAACATTTTTCTTGCCTATACGCTTGGATAATTATAAAAAATTACCCTTTGGTATTTTCGTAACCATCTAATAGCTAGGAAAGTATGAAAATTCAAGATCTAGAAATTATCCAGAAAGTATTGGGATTATCTCCCGAGGACCAGTCTGAAGTATTGAATTACATTGAACATATCTCAAAAGTGAGAGAGCTAAATGCGCATGCACAACATCAGGAGCAAGGCCTCCGAGAGATCCAGCAAGCCTTCACCTCGCAACTTACTTTTTAAGACCATTTGTTCATGACCTCATCAGTGAGGTAAGCAGCCATTTTTGCGGTTTGCTGTTCGCGATCGTAGTGTGGATTCAATTCAGCGATATCCATACTGATCAGTTTTTTGCTTTCAGTGATCAAGTGCAAGAAGGGGATAATTTCCTGAAAGGTAAATCCATTTACAGTAGGTGCACTGACTCCAGGACACAGACTCATATCAAATCCATCCAGATCTACAGTGAGGTATAAATAGTCGATGGAAGCGATAAAATGTTGAACGAGCGATTGTGAGTCCTTGTCTGCCATGCTGTTCCGTTCAATCACCAATACGTCATTTTCCTTCGCTGTGTCGAATAGTTTTTTGGTGTTTCCGCTTCGCTGAATGCCAATGCAGCAATAATTAAAATCATCTTCTTCCTGAGCAATTTGCCAGAAAGGCGTACCTGAAGAAGGATGTTCCTTTACCTCTCGTAAATCAAAATGAGCATCAAAATTGATGATCCCAATCTTCGCTTCATTCCCTAGTGCTTTTCTAATGCCATTGAAATGGCCATAAGCAATATCATGTCCTCCGCCTATAACCACCAACTGCTGTTTTGCCAGCAAAGCCTTAGCTACAATTTCTGAAAACTGGGCTTGTGTCGATCCGAGATTAGCATCATGACAAGTGATATCTCCCAGGTCATGAATGGCGGCAATATCATGTGCAGCCAGATTGGCAAGTGCTTTTCTAAATGCTTGCGGCCCATCTACGGCACCTACTTTCCCTTTATTTCTGCGGACACCTTCGTCACAGGCATAACCTAAGAGGCTAAATCCCGGGCCGTAGTTAGGTAATTGATGAATGTGTATTGGCTTCACGATCTGGTGCACGCGATACTGACTGATATCAGTTTGACTGTCAATTCGGCCGGTCCATATACTGGAGTCTGTTAACTGGTACCTATCCATGGATTCGGGTTCCGTTTTTCCAGGTGCCAACGGGTTTCATTTGGCCCTGATAATATAAGATGTCACGATAGTCCGAAGTTGGAAAAGCAACCAGATCACCCATTTTGCCTGGTGTTAATTGGCCGCGATCCGTAAGGCCTAAAGCTGCAGCAGCTCTAAAGGTTAAACCTGCGAATGTTTCAGCTGTACTCAGCTTTTCCATGGTACTCAGAATAGCTGCCTGAGTAAGAAGGTCCCCCATTGGAGCCGATCCGGGATTCCAGTCACTGGCGATGGCCAGACAGCCTCCTTGGTCCAATAATTGTCTTGCGGGTGTAAAAGGGCACCCCAAACCCAGTGAAGCACCGGGTAAGGCAGTGCCAATTACATCACTTTTGGCTAATCTTAAAATATCTTTTTCAGTACTAGCTTCCAGATGGTCTACACTTCGAACGCCGACATTAACACCCAATTCGCTACCGCAGCTACTGAACTGGTCTCCATGAATAGTGAGGTCAAATCCCATTGACTTGGCAGTTTCCAGATAGGGCTGACTTTCTGCTACAGTAAATGCCCCTTCTTCTGTAAAAATGTCGATCCGCTGCGCTAATGATTCTGCTTTGACGGTGGGGAGCAAATCTGACAACATTAATGTCAGGTATTCTTGATTAGTGCCTGGGAAATCTCTGGGTTTGGTATGTGCCGCCAGACAAGTTGCGACCAGCTCAATTGGAGTAGATTGCTGCGCCTTCTGGATCGTACGAAGCATTTTCAATTCCTCTTCTACCGAAAGACCATAACCACTTTTCACTTCACAGGTGGTAATGCCGTACAGGATTTGACGAGATATACGCTGGAGCATTCCTTCCAGCAAGTCATTGGCGGAAGCCGCTCTGGTATGAGTTACGGTATCCCAAATGCCTCCGCCAGCTTTTGCGATCTCCAGGTAGCTTTTGCCGGCGATGCGCATAGCATAGTCTCGTTCCCTTGTGCCTCCAAAACAAATGTGTGTATGACTATCTATGAGGCCCGGAAGTGCAACCATAGGGCTGGTGATCTCTTCCAATTCATCAAAATCTCCCGATTTCAATTCGGCCCATGGACCCACCTGGACAATTACTTCATCATCGACGAGTATACCTCCGTATTCAATGACCTCCAGTTCATCGTCTTTTATCGCACCCTTTAGTACAAGACCTTTCAGAGTGACCAATTGCTGAAATGGACCAATCAGCTTCATAGGATCAAGTCATGTTTTTTACCAACAGTTACCGCTTCTTCATAGCCTGCATCCATGTGTCGGATCACACCCATGGCCGGATCATTGTGGAGCACACGTTCAATGCATCTTTCGGCACGATCTGTACCATCCGCAAGGATTACAACACCTGCGTGCTGGGAGTAACCAATCCCAACGCCACCACCGTGATGGAAAGAAACCCAGGTAGCGCCGCCGCCTGTATTGGCCATCAAATTCAATAGTGGCCAATCGGAAACTGCATCCGATCCATCTTTCATGCCTTCTGTTTCTCGGTTGGGAGAAGCCACAGAACCACAGTCGAGGTGATCTCTTCCGATTACAATCGGGGCTTTGACTTTTCCAGTCCTGACCAGGTCATTGAAGATTTTTCCGGCTTTCTCTCTTTCTCCGAGGCCTAACCAGCAAATACGGCAGGGCAGTCCTTGAAAAGCGATCTTTTCTTTCGCCTGGGTTAACCAATTGATCAGGTGCGTATTCTCGGGAAATGCTTCCATCAGTGCCTGATCAGTGACATAAATGTCCTCAGGGTCTCCTGACAAAGCCGCCCATCGGAACGGACCCTTACCTTCGCAGAACAATGGACGAACATAGGCAGGGACAAAACCTGGGAAGTCAAAGGCATTGGGTTCACCACCTTCTTGTGCAAAAGCCCGCAGGTTATTGCCATAGTCGAAGGTTATGCTGCCACGTTTTTGCATTTCCAGCATGAATCCTACATGTCGCGCCATGCTTTTGATGGATTTGGAGCGATAGGCCTGAGGATCGTTAGCTCGTAGTGTCTCCGCTTCTTTGAGAGAAATGCCATGCGGTACGTATCCATAGATCGGGTCATGAGCAGAAGTCTGATCTGTAAGTACATCCGGGATGATGTTATCCTGAAGCAATCTTTCTAATACATCACCAATGTCACCAACCAATCCAACGGAAAGTGCTTCTCCTTTTTCCTTAGCAACCATTACCCATTCGACGGCTTCTTCATAAGAATGGGTCATTTTATCGATATAGCGTGTGGCAATCCGCTTTTCTATCCGGGCAGGATCAATGTCTACGCCCAGAAATGCAGCTCCGGCCATGGTCCCTGCCAAAGGCTGAGCACCACCCATTCCTCCCAGGCCACCGGTTACCAATAGTTGGTGTTTTAGGGTACCGCCAAAATGTTGCCGGGCACAGGCAGCAAAGGTTTCATAGGTTCCCTGCAAGATGCCCTGGCTTCCAATATAGATCCAGCTTCCGGCCGTCATTTGACCATACATCATCAAGCCTCGATCTTTCAATTCATTGAAGTGGTCCCAATTGGCCCATTCAGGAACGAGGTTGCTGTTGGCGATCAGCACACGTGGAGCCTCGGCATGTGTTCTGAGGATTCCTACCGGTTTTCCGGATTGTACCAGCAAGCTTTGGTCATCTTCCAGGTTAAGCAGGCACTCGATGATCTTTTCCAGGGACTCGCGATTTCGGGCAGCTTGCCCCGTTCCGCCATATACTACCAGGTTTTCCGGATCTTCGGCCACATCAGCATCCAGGTTATTGAGCAGCATGCGCAAAGGCGCTTCGGTTTGCCATGACTTGGCATTCAGCGTTGTTCCAGTTGGAGCCTGATAACGGGGATGAGCAGCGTATTGCTCAATAAATTTCGTATAAGTCATAATACTCTGTTTTGAACTGAGGGAATTTTTCGATGCTCACCATATTCGTAAGCTCTCTCGAAGTAATGATGGCTAATGCCTGATTGATATCCGCTGAGAAAACCCGATCCTGATCAGCATGATCAATGTGTTTTCTGATAGTGGCGTGAATGGCTTCCAGTACCTCTCCAGACTTTAAAGGTCTTCTGAAATCGAACGCCTGCGCGGCACACAACAATTCAATGGCCAGGATCTTTTCCAGGTTATTGATGATTTTCAAGGCTTTTCGTCCGCTGATGGAGCCCATGCTTACATGATCCTCCTGGCCCAGCGAAGTAGGTATGCTATCTGCACTTGCCGGATAGACCAAACTCTTGTTTTCACTGGCCAAAGCCGCACTGGTGTATTGACAAAGCATAAATCCGGAGTTGATGCCCGTATCCTTCATTAGCAATTTTGGCAGTCCTTCCAGTCCTTCAAGTGCCAGATAAATACGACGATCGGAGATGTTGCCAAGTTCGGAAGCGGCCAGGGCAGCATAATCCAACGGCAAAGCCAGTGGCTGTCCGTGGAAATTGCCTCCGCTGATGGTCAGCTCTTCATCAATGATGACCGGATTATCGGTGACAGCATTTAATTCAGTTTCCACCAGTTCTTTCAAATGGAGCCAGGCAGTTCTTGAGGTGCCATGAACCTGTGGAATGCACCTTAAGGAATAAGGGTCCTGTACCCGGTCGCAGTTTTCGTGCGAATGCAAGATCTCCGAATCCTCCAGCATACTATGGATGCGCTGAGCAACATGCAGGTTCGCCGTGAAGGGCCGGACTTGATGCAACTGTTTCAAAAAAGGCTTGATCGAGCCCATCAGCGATTCGATCATCATGGCACCGATCAGATCCGCATGGTCCAGGCAATTGTACAGTCGCTCAACGACCAAAGTGGCATGGGCGGCGATGAACTGCGTTCCATTGATCAACGCTAGTCCTTCCTTAGGCCCTAATGATAAAGGTGCTAACTCATGGTTAGTGAGAACCGATGCCGGATCTGCTTCGATATCTGCGATCCAAACTTTTCCAAGACCTATCAACGGAAGGAACAAGTGTGCAAGTGGTGCGAGATCTCCGGAAGCGCCAACAGAACCTTGTTCAGGCACACAAGGAACCACATCATTTTCAATGTGCCAAATGATCCGTTCAAGCAAACCCAATGAGACACCAGAAAAACCCTGGGCCAGGGAATGTGCTTTGAGGATCAACATGATCTTAGACAATTCCTTAGAAATGTAATTACCGACTCCCACGGCATGACTCCTTAGGATGTTTTCCTGAAGGATCTGGGTATTTTCTTTTGAAATGATGGTATTGCACAAGGGGCCGAAACCCGTGTTGATTCCATAAACCACTTTTTCAGCTGCGACAATGTCCGAAACGATTTCAGTACTGTGCTGAACTTTTTGTACGGTTTCATGGTGCAATACGCCTCGTTTCGAACCTCGTGCCAGATCCAGCACTGTGGATACGGTCAGAAAGTCTTTTCCGTAATGAAATACACGTTGATTCATGGCAGTAACAATCAATTGAGGTACAAAATAATTAGGTAGTTTTGATAACTGGAAATACCAATTTGTATAGTGATTGATGCTTGTGAGTAATCAGATAGAACTTCGACACCTTACCTATTTTAAGGTAGTTGCGGAGGAATTACATTTTCGACGTGCTGCAGAGCGGCTGCACATTACCCAGCCTGGATTGAGTCGCCAAATCAAGCAACTGGAAGAAGTGATTGGCACGGCACTATTTGTTAGGGACAAACGAAGTGTTCAGCTAACAGCATCCGGGAAGTTCCTTTTAGGAGAAGTGGATGTGATCCAAAATCAATTGGAGCAGGTCATTCAGACGACTCGTTTAATTGGGAAAGGAGAGGAGGGTGAGCTTCGAATCGGTTTTGTCGGAAGTGCCATGCATGGCGTCATTCCTGATTTGTTGAAGCAACTTTCAACGCAGTTTCCCAAGATCCATACTCGTCTGGACCAGCTGGACAACCGGCGACAGATAGAAGCCATTACACATGATAGGTTGGACATTGGTTTCATAAGATCACAACAGGTACCGGAAGGTGTCAAAAGGTTAGAAGTTTTGAATGAACCTTTTTCATTGGTATTGCCAGCAGGCCATGTCTTAACGACTCAAAATTTTCAACAGATCAGTCAATTGCGTCATGAGCATTTTATCTTGTTTTCACAAGACTACAGCTACGACTATTACCAGTTGGTCATGAGTATTTTTGACGCGGAGGGATTTGCTCCCAAAGTGATTCATCGGTCGGTACATCCCAGTACCATATTCAGACTGGTAGAGCAAGGATTAGGTGTGGCCATTGTGCCGAGTTCATTACAGCACGGTTTCGATCTTAAGGTTCGGTTCATCAGTCTGGATCGGCTACCACAAAGAACGGTTCTGTCTGCTATTTGGAAGCAAAATAACCGAAATCCCGTGTTGGAAAAATTCGTTACGTTAGTCAGAAAATAGCGCTCAGAATAGTAAAAAAGCCCGATTTTTCTCAAGTTTCTCGTTTTTTCGTCCAAATTTTTACACAGGTTTTTAGCCGCGCATGGATCGATATGTCCGTTGGGGTACTTTTCTTTCAAACGCGTATTGAAATTCGGAATTAAAGTAGGGGTATTGGGATTGTAGGATTGTCTTGACGTGACTTCATGTGCATACATGAAGCTGTTATTACTAAACCAATTTTTATAAACCAAAACTAGAGAGAATGAAGAAAATTCTATTTTCATGTTTTGTGTTATTGACTCTTGTTTCGCACGGAGTGATGGCACAAGAAAGGACAGTATCGGGTACTGTCACCGGAGAAGACGGTGATGGATTGCCGGGTGCTAACGTGCTGGTGAAAGGCACAACTACGGGGACCCAGACGGATTTGGATGGGAACTACCGTTTAACCGTCGATGCGGGAGCTACATTGGTCTTTTCCTATGTAGGTTTCGAGACGCAAGAGGTCGTAGTAGGTGCAAGAACCGTGATTGATGTTTCTTTGGGAGGTGTTACTGAGCTACAAGAGGTAATCGTTGTTGCTTATGGAGAGTCTACCAAAGAAAGTTTTACGGGTTCTGCAGCACTCATTGGTGCCAGAGAGCTTAGAAACAGAGCAGTTACTTCACCTTTGGCAGCCATTGAAGGAAAAACCACTGGTGTTCAGTTTACTTCTCCAGCCGGTCCTGGTGCTTCACCTGGAATCGTGATCAGGGGAGTCGGAACACTGCAGGGACAAACTGCTCCTTTGATCATCGTAGATGGTATCCAATTCAATGCTCCTTTAAATACCATCAGTCAGGATGATATCGAATCATTCACGGTATTGAAGGATGCAGCATCTACTTCCCTTTATGGTTCTAGAGCGGCGAATGGTGTGATCATCATTACTACCAAAAAAGGAAAAAGAGGTGGTATCAGTGTCAATGCTTCCATGTCACAAGGATTGGTGTCTCGAAGTGTTCCTTTCTACGATCAGGTGACTCCTGGTCAATATTATGAGACTTATTGGGAAGCACTTAGAAATACTGGTGCTGCCGGTGGCGATCCTCAGTTTGCTACTGATAACATTTATAACCAGCTAGGTTACAACCCATTTAATGTGGCCAATGGCGAGATCGTTGGAACTGATGGCCGATTGAACCCTAACGCCCGTGTTATTTATCAAAGCCTTGATTGGTTTGATGAATTGGAAAGAACTGGCGTTAGAAGCAACTACAATGTGAACATTCAGGGAGGTGGCGAAGATCACTCTGTATTCTTCTCTGCTTCTTATTTGGAAGATGAAAGCTACGTCATCAGGTCGGGTTTCGAGCGTTTGACTTCACGATTGAATGCGGAATTCAATGTGAATGATCGCATCAAAGTAGGTGGTAGCGGTAACGTGTCTCTCACTGAGACCAGAGGGCCGAGTTCAGCAGGTGGCGGAAGTATCGTAAACCCTTTCAGCTTTTCTCAAAATATGGGATCAATCTATCCGGTTTTTGTGAACGACCTGAATGGAAACATCGTACGAGATGCAGCGGGTAATCCTGTTTGGGACAATGGTGAAGGATTTGCTGATTTCAATATCGGATCCAGACCAAGAAACCAGGGTCGTCATGCGATTCAGGAATTGACTTTGAACAACGAAGGAGATAAAGATAACACTTATGGTTTCAGAGCTTTTACTGATGTGAAAATCATTGATGGTTTGAACCTACGAGTGACTTACGGTGGTGATTTCAGTGATTTCGTAGAAAGTGAGTACGAAAACGCCGTGATTGGTGATGCACAACCTGATGGCCGATTGAGCCAGACTCGTTTGCGTCAAACGAACATTACGTTTAACCAGGTGCTGACCTATAACAAAGACTTTGGTAATCACACCATCGGACTTACTGCAGGTCATGAAAGCTTCGAAAGAGAACGTTCTTTTATTGACGGATTGAAAACGATCCAGGCCTCTAACGGGATTTTTGAGTTCGATAACTTTTCAAACATTGTTCGTCTTAATGGAGCAACTTTCAATAGATCATTGGAAGGATACTTCTTCAGAGCGAATTACGATTACCAGAACAAGTACTTCCTGAGTGCTTCTGTGAGAAGAGACGGCTCTTCTGTATTTGATAAGGATAACAGATGGGGAACTTTCTATTCCGTAGGTGCTTCATGGCTCCTGGATCAAGAGGTATTCATTCAGAATATCCCATTTTTAAGCGCTTTGAAACTACGTGCATCTTATGGTGAGGTAGGAAACGACAACCTTGGGTTAGATCGTTGGTATTTGTCTCAAGCCTTATTCGGAATCACGTCAAATGCCGCGACTCCTGCAATCTTGATTGATGCAATCGGTAACAGCGAACTGGTTTGGGAAACTTCAGCAAGCTGGGACGTAGCCGTTGAGTTTGGTTTATTCGATGATTTCATTGAAGGTTCTGTTGAGTATTTCAAAAGAAACTCAACTGATTTGCTTTCTCTGCAGCCAATTGCACCTAGTAACGGTATCAATGAAGTACCTGTAAATGCGGGAGATATGTTCAACGAAGGTCTTGAGCTTTCATTGACAGGTCACCTGATCAATAATAATGGCTTTACCTGGGATGTTACCTTACTTGGTACCACGTTGAAAAACGAAATCACCAGCTTGAATGCACCATTCCGTGATGGATCTAAAAGATGGACTGAAGGACGTTCTCGATTTGATTTCTTCCTTTACAGAACTGCAGGTGTAGATCCTGAAACGGGTGATCAGTTGTACTTCCAGTATGATTTTGATGAGAACAACAACAGTGTTCCTGTACTGGATGAAAATGGTAACCACGCCACTACTACTGATTGGTCTACTACGCAAAGAGGTTACACTGGCCACTCTTCGGTTCCTGATTTCTTAGGTTCTATCAACAATAGCTTTACTTATAAAGGCTTTGACCTGAACGTCTTGCTTACCTATGGAATTGGCGGTCATGTACTGGACAATGCTTATGCTGGTTTGAATATCGCTAGTGATTATGGACGTGCATTGCACCCAGATATCCTGAGAGCTTGGAGACAACCAGGTGATATCACTGACGTTCCAAGGTTGGAAATCGGTAACCCTGATTTGGTTCAGACACAATCTGATCGATTCATTACTTCTGCTACTTTCTTCGCGGTAAGAAACGCTAGCCTGGGATACAACTTTGGTCCTAATGTATTGAACAACATTGGTTTAGGAGATTTGAGACTTTCAATCACTGGTGAGAACCTGTTTTTGCAAAGTGAGAGAGATGGCCTGGATCCTCAATACAATATTGCTGGTACTGCTCCTGGAGATGATTTCGTTCCTCAGAGAATTTATTCTTTCCAACTGAACGTTTCTTTCTAAAGCATTAAATATTAATTGATTATGTCATTTAAAATAAAAACATTCCTATTGGCGTTTTGTGCTTTCGCATTGACAGCATGTCAGGAAGATTTCCTGGAGCAAACGCCTACAGATGCTATTTCTGCAACTGACGCCCTGGCGAGTGTAGAGAACATGCAATTGGTACTGAATGGTATCCATAGAGGCTTGTACTCACAGTCTCAGACAGTATTCCCAGGTGGTAATACAGCTAGAGCTAACAACCATTTCTGGGTACCAATGGGTGATAACCTTGTCGGAATCCTGATCCATACAGCGAATGCCAATAACCTGGGTTGGAGAAACACGATGCAGTGGAATGATCACACCATTCCTACTTCTTTGACTAATGAGTTGTTGTGGTATCACCGTTACAACATCATTGCACATGCAAACTTGTTGATCAATGGTATTGCTGATAGTGGTTTCCCGGATACTCCTGAATTGAATGAAATCTTAGGTCAGGCGTATACTTACCGTGCATATGCTTACTTGTCGTTAGTTCAGCATTACGGACGTGGATACATCATTGGTAATCCTTCTTCTGATCCTGGTGTGCCTTTGTTGTTCTCTACTGAATCTCCATTTACCAGTCAGCCAAGATCGACTGTTCAGCAGGTTTACGATCAAGTAGATGCTGACCTTACTGCTGCAATCGCTGCATTTGAAAATGGTGGTGGACGTGTAGGTAGTGGAGCTGTAGCCAAGTCACAATTGAACGTCAATGTGGCACATGGACTAAGATCACGTATGGCTTTGTCTATGGGTGACTGGGCGACTGCAGCTTCTGCAGCTATTGCTGCCAGAGATGGTTATCCATTGTTGAGTGAGGCAGCATGGATGTCAGGATTCAACACCAATACGCTTTCTGAAGTAATTTGGGGTAGCAATGTGATTGATGCGGAAACTACTTTCTTCCGTTCTTACTTCTATTTGGCAAGCAACACCTTCAACGGTAGCCAGATCAGAAATAACCCTAAAGCGGCGGACCGAAGAATGGTTGACAGGATCCCTGCTACCGATTTTAGAAGAAATGCATTCCTTCCGGATGCACCTAACTCTAATACTTCCGCTGCAAATCAGCAAGGTGGATGGGCTAATAATACCAATCCTTTGTACACTACTGAAGCTGAATTTGATGCTGCAATTGCAGATATCAAGTCTACTTACGGGCTGGTATCAGGTCACAACACGCACCCTTACATGCACTTCAAGTTGAGAAATGCGAACCCAGGATCTATTGATCCTGACGATGTGATCTACATGCGAAGTGCAGAGATGTATCTAAACGAAGCAGAAGCAGAAGCGATGCAGGGAAATATTGCCGCTGCTCAAACTGCGCTACAAGCACTGGTTGGCACTAGGGATACTGGTTTTGATGCCACTACATTCACGACTACTGATGCATTGATGGATGAAATCATGTTCCAGAGACACTTAGAGCTATGGGGTGAAGGTTTCGGCTATACCGATCATATCCGATGGGATATCGGTGTTGATCATGCTGCTGACGGTGGTTCAGGAGCTTCTGAAGTATTGTATCAGGATGCATACCAGATCGCTCAACCTTCTATGAATGATGAGTGGATTTTCAAAATTCCTCAAGCAGAAATCGATGCGAATCCTAATTTGACAGGATCAGATCAGAACTAATTTGACTTTGAATAAAGCCATATATAGGTAGATTTTTTAATATTCGAAAAAGGTCGTCCAACAGATTGTTGAGGCGGCCTTTTTTTATGGTTTTTGATCAAAATGACCTGGCTTTTTGAGTTCCACGAAGTAATTGATTAAGGTCCTTTTGCCGGGTAGGTTACAATCGGTCAATTGGAATTGGAAGGTGGGGCAGCTACGGGTAATTTCACACCAAAATATTCATTCTATAATTCAATAGATATGCCAGAAGCCGGGATCATTTCCAAAGTAAGCCAGTTAAATTTTCAGGAGACCTACGACAAGTTAAAGCATGTCATCAGTGACAATCCGAATCTCAAACTCATTCTGGAGTTGGACCATCAGGCCAACGCCGCCTCCGTGGATCTCACTTTACCACCCACGCGAGCAATATTTTTTGGGAATCCCAGATTAGGAACCCATTTGATGGCTTCCGGCGAATTTGCTGCCTTAGATCTTCCTCAGAAAATCGTAGTTACAGAAAGGGAGGGAACCATTACAGTTGCTTATAATGACCCGGCGTATTTGAAAGCTCGTCATGATATTGAAGGTCAGGATGAAGTCATTCAGAAAATAGCAGGAGCCCTGGACAAGATCACATCAGTGGCTACGCAAGCATAGCGTATCTTAGTCAAAAGTATTATACATGCTATTGTAAGGTTGGCTTATGGAAATCAACGAATCAATCAAAAATAGAAAGGGACCAAGAAAGGTAGAGGATGTCTCGGCTGAGGTACTCACCCTGTTGAACGGTGGAATGCTGGAAACCGTCAACCTGACGGAATGGCTGGCCATTGATCATATAGCACTGATCGAAGGTATTTCTAGTGAACTGGGCATAGGGAAAGCAGAACAGGGACAGATAACCTCAGAACTCAAACTGCAGAAAAAGCCTACCTCCATGAGCAGTACCAAGGTAGTCGGTGCAACGCTCTATCGGTTGTTTCATGCTGAGCCTACTTTCGAAGCATTGTTTCAAGGATTAAGTAACCACACGTCTGATACGGTAAGAGGCTATGCGGCTTATCTAATTGGTTTAGATGAGTCTTTATCCATAGAAGCTAAATTGCTCAAAGCAAAACCTTTGGTCGCGGATCACCATTTCGGAGTTAGAGAGGTCATTTGGTTCGCGATACGTCCAGCCATTGATGAATCACTGAATACTGCCATTGACTTTCTGTCGCTTTGGACGGAAGATAAAGACGAAAATGTAAGACGGTTCACCACGGAAGCTACCCGGCCGCGGGGAGTTTGGTGTAAACAGATTCAGGCATTGGTTCAAAATCCAGAGTTAGCGTTGCCGATCTTAGAGAAACTCAAATCAGATAAGACCAAGTATGTACAGGACAGTGTGGGCAATTGGTTGAATGATGCCAGCAAGTCTCAACCTGATTTTGTGATTGACCTTTGCGAGCGATGGCAACAAGAGTCCCCAACGGCAGAAACAAACAAGATCATCAAAAAAGCCCGAAGGACGATTGATAAGAAGAAATAAATGTCACACTGACTAGCCGTCTGCGAGCCCGTCGAAGTGGACATTATACTCGTTGTATTTACTGTTCCCAATAAATGCTTCGATAAGCTGTCTATGACGGATTGAAGATATTGTTGATGAATTAAGTATAAAGCGCGTGAAAGAGATACCGGACATTTTTCGGTTTCTTTCGGATCTTAATCCGAAAAATTCCGGCATGACGCGCTTATTTTAGTCCGCCATTTCTGCTTTATGTTTTTAGGGACCAAAATTAGACTTCAGCATGACAGGTTCGAAAAAATTATAATGACTCGATCAGCTGATTGGTAGCGGGAATAGCCCCTTCATGGATCTGGCGCTCCAATTCATTGATGAGGACAATGATGGCCTTAAGTTCCTTCAGGTACCACATAAATTCTGGTTTTAATTGCCCACTCGGATCATAATAGGAGTAGATCGATCTATTTTGATTGTACAGCAGGTCTTTTACCCTGCGATTGTATTCATCGACACGCTCTTTGAGCCAACCAAAATGGTTGTTGCCAAAACTGATGTTGACTAACAGGTAGCTGCCGATAGAGGTAAAATGTTCATCACTAAAAGCAGACTGCACAATTGGCGCATCACCAATCATATTGAAATCAGTCACATACCTTAAGGCTGGGCGTGCTCCTTTTTCAATGCCTGTCTCATAATAATTGATGATCTCTGCAATGGAATCCCGCACCCCAATGTTGTATTTAGAAATGAACAACAACTCTTCTTGAAAGCTTTTGTAATAATTGATCTTTACATCATCATTTCTTTGCCGGTCCCGATAATCATTCAACTGAAACGCGGAGAATACACCGATGAATACAACGATCAATTCTACGAAAAAGCCTCCTGCGGTCTTCATACTGCAATAAATGTCTTGTATTAAACTCGAATCAACTATAAATACTCATAAGAAACAACTCAAGAGGGTCAATCATCTAATTTGATCCCATTATTTCCCTACGTGGAAATACGTAATTTGTAGATCAGGGGATATGTGGCGCTTTGAAACCCGTAATGCTTCGCCTTAACTTGTAGAGAGACAAGTATCATGAGACGAATAATCGCCATTCTTACCACTACCTGGCTGTTTTCCTACTCAGCACAAGCACAGCCGCCAATTTCAGTCACCATAAAAATTGATGTCGCAGAAAATGTGACCGATGTTGCGATCTCTCCGGATGGTAATAGCTGGCTCATATCAACCAGATCCCAGGTGATTTTATGGGATGATCAGGAAAGAAAAGTGAAATGGCAGCTTCCGATTACAAATAGTGGCTTACCTCGTCAGGCGGCATTGAACAATGACCATGCTTATGTGATTGGGCCTGAGCAATCCAAAATCAAGAAAGTAGATATAAAAACAGGGGATCTACTGGATGAAATTGGGATTCATGACCGAACAGGCAATACCAGTGAAGTCAATGCCATCAATCTGATCCCGGGTTCCGAGCACGAATTCTTACTTTCAGGAATTAGTTTCAGTATGAAAAATGCCACTTTCACTGAGGGGAAGGATGTTTTTGTTACTAAGCCAGTGGGTGACCGAGGGGCAGGCATTTTGCGATTTACGGGTAATGGAAAGTTCCTGAAAGAAGAACATAAGGCTAACGTCCTCTATGGATTTTCCAAAGCCAGAGATTTTGATCAGATAACTACATCACTTCGTAAAAGATGGGAGCCAGAAAAAGGGACCACTTATGGCTATCAGGCTTCTGACGATGGGAAATTCGTTTATCAGGCGCACTTCTGGCGCTCACTTAATTATAAGAAAGAATATCTCATTGAGAAAAGTTATTTGTTGACCAGAAAGGTTGTCAATAGTGTGCAGATCGAGGATCAGCCGGTTCACTTTTCAATGGCCGCAAATGGCGATAAGATCTTACTGACCACTGCAAAGGAAAATGACCCAGGGAATCAACAATGGTTTTTGCTGGATGTTCCTACTTGGGAGTTGATAAACATTGATTTGCCTATCAATAATCCAACAGCTATTTATCATGATGCTTCTCGAAACCGAAATTTGGTCACAAATGGTGCTGGTGGACTGTGGTTGCTTGAAAGCGTCAAGAATACAGGACCGATCACAACCTATCAGCTTGATGGATCAAGTCAGCATGTGTCTGAGCAGGAAATGGTGACTGTAAATCAAGTTGCAGCGGATGAATCAGCCATCGCCCAGGTGAAAAATGATCCTAAAAGCGCAGTGGATGATCCCCAGTACTACATCGACATGGCTTTTGTATTGTCGAATGAATATAAGTTTCAGGCGGCATTTGAGGCCTTTAAGAAAGTATATCAGGCTTATCCGGAAGATCAGTTTACCAATGCATTCATGGGCTGGTTTACGCTATTGTCAGGGACATTGGATGGAGTAGAACCTTTGATGAAAAAAGCCACAGAACTTATTCCTTTCGACCCAATTGCCCATCAACTGTACGCCTACTATCATCTGTTGAGTGGGGATCGACCCAATGCAGAAGCGGAAATTCGGAAAGTCATCTCTTTCAAAGTAGACAATGAAGGGATGGGCGAGAAAAATACGGATTGGGTGCTGATCAATGCCGCTGGTTACGCAAAGGACTTCTCTGAGTTTGATCGATGGATGGAGAGCCTCATCAATCCAGACCTCCCAAAAAGAGCTGCCAACTTTCAACGTTTTCAAACTGCGCAAAAGCAATCTTCACCCCGGAACAAGTACAATCAAATGGCGGAGGTCATTCGACAAGAACGTACGTTGAAAGTCCCGAGAGCAGCTGTACTCGGCGCTGCTATGTCTGAAGCAGCCTCTTCCGGGCGAAAAATAGGGGAGGTGGAGCAGGCCATGAAATTCGGCAAGGAATCAGTGGAGTTGCTTTTGCCGTTTGGAGATATCGCGCTTTTGGTAGCTGCGAACGTAAATGCAGGCCACGCCCATAATCAGGGATTTCGATTTGATCTGGCTCGCCCATACTATGAGGAAGCGCTTCGACTAATGGACCTGTATGAAGGCCAATTTGAAGCTTATCGAGTAGGGGCCTTGAATGGCTTAGGAGGAGTTTTCGACAATCAGGGAGAACAACCTCGTGCACTGATTTACTATGAAAAAGCATTGGAGGTATCACGTGCTGCTGGTAATAAAAATGATGAGGCCATTGCACTTGGGAATATTGCTACGGTCTACATCTCACAAGGTGAGAACGTCAATCATGCGATACAAATGCTTAATCAGGGCACAGCTATTTATCAGCGCTCGGGCGATGAGGTGACGCTGGCCAATAACTACAACAACATTGCTTTCGGACTGATGCTTTTGAATAAGCCTTTTCAAGCCATTGATTATTTCAAAAAGGCTGAAGCGCTGTACTCAAAACTGAGTATGGTAAGCGGGCTTGCTATGGTCAATAATGCTATTGGTAAGCTCTTGATCAGTTACAATAAGAAGATCGATGCGATTGCTTACTATCGAAAAGCCTTGCAATACATTGATGAGTCAGTTGATCCGGAGATGGCCAAGACGGTTTATGCCAATCTGGCTGGAGGACTGTTAGGACAGGAGCAATATCAGGAAGCAGCTTCCTATGCCGAAAAGGCGATCAAACTCAACGAAAAATTGTTGCAAAATGCTGATGCCAAAGCAGAAAGAGGTATACGGTCTGCCACCAATAATTATTACAGGATCGTAAGCCTGGCGCGGCACCGTCAAAAGAATTATGCTGGAGCATTTGAAGCACATGAACGCAATCGATCTCGAGAACTGCTCCGAAAAATGGGATCAGGCTCCTATATTTCTGCCAATCAGATGCAGGGAATGCTAGCTTCGGATCAGGCTTTGATTGATTATAATGTGGTACATCTCTATTGGGAGGTTCATTCGCACTTGTTTCCAGTGGTTGTTGCCAGTGATGGGATCAGCGGCAAGGAATATTCGGACAGTACCTTGATCAGTTCTCTTAAACAGGAAGGAGAGGAGCGCTTTGTGAACTTCATGAACCAGCGCAGTATGTTGCAACAGATCCGGCAATACGTTTCGGAGAAAGGTGTTCCTGAAAATGTTGCCCAGAGTCTTGTTCGGGATTCGAATCTGGAAAAAACCATTGAATTCTATCGACACTTGATCAAGGAACCGAATGCCCGAAATGAATTGCTCAGAAAGAGCTACGCCCGGGTATTTTATGATTTGTTGATCCGACCGATTGCTGATCAAATTGAAGGAAAAGAAGAATTGATCATCATTCCTGATGGCCCGTTAGCCTTTCTGCCATTTGAAACACTGATGGACGACAATGGCCAATACCTGGCTGAGCAATATAAGATCAGATACGCGCAATCCGCGACAGTGTTGAAGGCACTGAGTACCAGAAATTATTCTTCGGCTCGTAAACCTCTTTTGGCCTTTGGAGGGCCGGTATTTGAAGAACTGGATGCAAGCGAAGGAATACCCAACACTGGAAGCAGAGCGCTGACTTTCAATCAACTACAACGAACTTACTATTCGGCGGAAGAACAAGGAGCTTCCATGCGGCCTACTTACATTCAAATGGGGTTTACGAAAATGACGCCTCTTCCTGGAACCATTAGAGAGACTAATCAGATCAGATCCATTGTGGGAGGTGCGGAGCTGTATCAAGCGGATGATGCCAATGAAAATCAACTGAAAGCGATGGCTAAAGCCAACCAATTGTCGAATTACAAGGTGTTGCATTTTGCCACACATGGATGGGCTTACGCTGAGATTCCGGAACTTTCAACGATTGTACTGGGACAATACAAACAAGCGCGAGGAGGCGAAGATGGATTTCTGCGTGTACCGGAAATCGAACAATTGAACTTGAAGGCTGATTTTGTTAACCTGTCAGCTTGTGAAACCGCCCTTGGTAAATTGTATTCCAGCGAAGGGGTGGTCGGATTGACTCAAGCGTTTTTAGTTGCGGGGGCCAAAAGTATTTCCGTGACGCAATGGACCGTTTCTGATGAAGGCACCGCCATTTTTATGACAGAAATGTATCGGAAAGTTTTCCAGCAACAGCAGTCCTATCTGGATGCCTTTGCAGCGACAAAAATTGAATTTATTCAGGGGAAATATGGTGACAAATTCAAACACCCGGACTATTGGGGGCCATTCGTCTATTATGGTATTTAATCTATTAAATATGCGTCATCTCTTATCTACGTTGATTGTCCTGGTTGCTTTCGGAGCATTTGCACAACAGCATATCTATACCCTAACAGTCGGACCAAAAGGCAACCATATCGCCATATCAAAGGACAAGTTGGTCTATGTGTATGGGATCACTTCAGATGAGTCTACATTCAATGTAGGCATGGGGGAGGATATCGCTGGAACAGGATTCTCCAATGACGAAAACCTGTTCATTGTCATGGATTACAATTATGTATTTCGTGCGTTTGATCTATCCAATGAAGGAGAAGAAGTATGGAGCAGTGATATCCTGGAGTTCATCGATCGGCCCAGTGAACGATTTAAGGTTCGGATCATGGAATCTCAAAGTGGAGATTACATCCTGGCGCAGCACATGGGACAATCTATCGTGCTGGATGGGTACACTGGAGAATTGGTTGGGTATGCCGATCTGGACATAGAATTGTACAGTCAGCGTGATGATGATCCTATCAGTGTTTGGCCTAGTGGCCCCAATTCTTTTGAAATCATGAATGTTGGTTCCCGTGATTACCATCGTGCCGAATTGACCATTGAAGGCTATGGTGCCATTGAATCGGATACCGAATACGGGAATACCGAGGCACCTTTTCCAGTTCTGGCACATTATCCGGGTAGGTCCCTGATCTACACGCGGGATGATAACAAGTACAAGACAGAAGTATTGTTGCATGGAAAGCCATTTCGCAGTGGGAAAAAAGACCGGGTAGATTTTCCGGATGGTGTGTTCTCTCCTGATGGTAATTATTTCGCGACAGGAAAATTCACGGAGAAGGCAGCGGTTTATGAATATGCTTCGGGTAGAAAAATCACGCAGCTAGAGGTGAAACAGGTACCGTATTTTGTTAATACAAACTATGTCCTTTTTGGAGGTTACAAGGCCGCTTATTTCGTTTATGATGCTAAAAGTGGGAAGCTTCTCTTCAAAATAGATCGGGAAGAGGATCTGAAGTACAAAGGCACGAGCATTTCCAAAAGTGCATCTACTCGTGCTGCAGGTGTGATCTTCTTTGATGATTTCGAAGACAACTTCAATGAGTGGAATACCAAGGTCAATGATGAGAATGCCAAACGGATTGTAGATGGTAAGTACGTTATGACTTCTACTGAAAGCCGATACGGAATCTGGAACAGTAAGATCGTGATTGATCAGTTTCGGGATTTTGAACTGGAAGTCAAGCTAAAATGTGATCCCAAAGAAGAAGACAAAGAATACGGCATTTTTTGGGGAAGGAATTACGAATTCCAATATCGAAATGTCTTTCGATTGAAGAATACAGGCAAATTCTACATTGGGAAATACCAACGTGGAAAATGGTATGCTTCGCAATCCTGGAAGGAATCTGAATTAGTGAATCCTGGGGCATATAATGTGATCAAAGTGCGCAAGGAAGGAAATACAACTTCCTATTTTCTGAATGATGAAAAAGTCCTGGAAGAACCTTTCAAGGGGTTTTTGGGCAATAAGGTTGGGTTTGATTATGTGCCAGGGAACATGGAAGTAGATTTCATCAAAGTGACTTACCTCAATGAATCCAATCAATCCGAAATTCCTATTTATGCGGATGAATTTGAAGACAATTCTGACAAATGGGCGTCAAAACGAAAGGAAGGCTCCTACGATCAGCAGATCCTTGATGGATATTTTCGCTATGAGGTGATGGCCGAGAAAACGTCTTACACCAAGTGGAACAACAAGCTGTTTTTGGATCAGGACAAAGATTACATTTTTGAGACAGCTGTCAAATTTGATGCATCCAGTAGTTCTGCCTTATTGGGCATGGCCTGGGGTCGGGCAGAAAAGGGAGGTAAACAGTATCGTTTTGGATTTAGCCCCAAAGGTAACTTTCGGGTGGACTACTACAATGGCAGCAGCTACGTAGCGGTAACGGATTGGAAGGGAGCAGGGATTAACCTCAATGCCTTCACCAGGCTCAAAATCAAGAAGGTAGGTGAGGAGTATAAATTCTATATCAACGACAAGGTGGTAGCCATAGAGAAAAACCTGCAAGGATTTGGTCCGATCGCTGGTTTTGTTGTTCCTGAGCGCACCATTGCACATGTGGATTACATCCGTATCAAATACATCAATCCGAGATCCAGCACGTATCGAAGTTTTGCCTCACGAACTGGGAAGCGAATCTACATCCCCTATATGCGACCCAACAATCCAGCTAATAGAGGAGGGAAGGTTTTGATTGGTGATGCCATCATTTGTGATCGACCACCCAAAAGGGAAGCGGGTGGAATGGGTTTGGCAACGACTACTCAGAAAGTACACTGGGACTACTGGATACTGGATGAGGAGGATGAAATTGACTTTGGGAAAAAGGAATTACGAGACATCTATCCAAGCGGATGGATGGTTTGGGAACACAATATTAAATGCAAATAAAGTTAGGTGATTGTGAATTACTCGTATCCAGGCAGATTTTTCGAAAGATTAGAAATCTTGAAAAAATCACCATTCAATTCCCTAAAGCCTTACCCGGCCGGGGGACGAATTCTTTTACTCCCTTTAGGGTAGGGGTAGATTTAGATACTAGAAAAATCTACCCTGATATGCTAGAAGCGTACTTTTTTGATGAATTTCAGAATTAACCGGATATCACTAATCATGAATAAGAAACTGCTACTTTTCTCGTCGATGATGATCATGGTAATCAGCCTTATGGCCCAACAGGTCAATATTGATGTTACTTACAAGAAGAAAAAGCATCCGGCTTTCAAATTCAAAGTAGCCCGTCCCATTGCGATGACCCTAACCATCGACGATCAGGTTTATGAGATTACCCCAGTGAATAAGGACCTGAAAAAGTGGGAAATTGAGAACAATGGTAGTTTTTCTGAGGCGACTTTCTTCTCCGATGAAGCAAAAGGAATTTGGTGGGAGATCGCAAATCCGGATGTGACTACTACCATTCTGTTGTCAACAGACCCTACGGATACGAATGATCCTAGAGAATTTGTGATCACGTCAACCGTAGATCGAGGAAAATTCATGGCCTTCAATGATGAGCCAGATTGCAATAGCCAGTTTACCCTGGTAGAGCCTGCAGACAGTCCGACGCTGTTGACGGGTGTCATGCGGACTTACGGAACCTTGATTAGCAATGATCCCTGCGACAAAGGAAAATGGGAGATTGAGCTGGAAAACCGCCCTTCTGATCACGTGTTGATGGGTTGGATTTTTGCCACGATCCAATCCATGAATGTGAGGTTTATGAAAGAGTAGATCAGAGTTATTTCAAGAACAACTCTGATCTATTGGTCTTTCTTTCACTTTAGCTTATCATTTTAAGACGCTGAACAGCGAATTAATTCGTTATACCGCTTCTGACTGCAAGAATTTGCCAGTGAAACTAACGATGCCATTCAATGTAGAAAGCGCACCACTCAATTCGATCCCGCTTGATCCGTCAGTAGTTTCTGAAAAGCCAGCTGCTCCTGAGTAAGAATATCCGTAGATATCGCTACCCCAGAATTGCATCACTGTTTTTGGACCTGAATTGTTCTCGAAGTGGTAGTGCAAGTTCATGCCTACAGTCGCATCTTCAAGTTTCAAAGTAGCAGAGCCGGTTCCGTTTGAAGTGTTGGCTGCAGTAATTTCAAGTGTTGCGCCTAATTCTGCGCATGAATAAGTTGAGACTAATCCCATGATAATAAAAGTTTATATGCTAGTGACCTACTCTGTTTAGGCTTTATGCCGTGGGCTTTTCGGGTTCCGCCCTGTCTCAGTGATGTTGATCACTTTCGACATGGCTAAGTTGGGGAGTTTCAAAAGTGCGCAAGTGCTCAAAAAGGAGTAAGCTTCACAATACCGCAATTGCGGCACTAGGCATAAACAATGAAGTAGCTGTGTTTGTAAGGTATTGTAAATGAGTCAAATAGGGGCTGTCAAAGGTAAGTTCGTTGTTTTAGGAATCTGATATAGATCCTGTACCATAAGGGTTTTTCTTTTAGTGGAACAAAGAGATATCGCGTGAAGAGGAAAATAAGAACCCATCAAGCTGTTTACTTTGCAGTCATGAGTCCGCATTTCAAACGAAATCTAGCAAGGGTGCTTCCCTTTGGAGCGATCTGGTTGGTGATTTCTTTGTTTACAACCCTTAGTGATCTGACACAAAGTTGGGATCAAAATCTCAACCTGTCCGCAGATGTCGAGATGACATTGCCGGTAATCATTTTTGCCAGTTTCGCGTCATTTTTAGTGGGCATGTTGGTAGGCTATTTGGAAATGGTCAAGTGGCAGGGACGTTTCAGACATCTATCTTTTTTAAGAGGGTTGTTCATCAAATTGATGCTTTATTTGTTGATCATGGTTGTCATTGTCGCCATGTTCTATCCGGTCGCGGTTAGCCTGGGATCAGAATTTTCCGTATTTGATCAGGAGACCATGGAGATAACAGGAAGGTTTTTCTTAAGTATGACCTTTTTGAATACGCTGATTGAGTTGGGCTTTTCGCTTATGATAAGCTTGATCTATGCAGGCTTCAGCGAGCATGTGGGCCATCAATTTCTTCAGAAATTGGTTACCGGAAAGTACCATAACGCTCAGGAAGAACACCGTATTTTCATGTTTCTCGACATGAATGAATCAACCACTTTTGCGGAAAAACTTGGGCATATCAAATATTTCGATCTGCTGCAGGATTACTACGAGACCATGACAGATCCCATCATTCGATATGAAGGAGAAGTCTATCAATATGTGGGAGATGAAGTAGTGGTTACGTGGAAGGCAAGTGAAGACACTGCCAGAAATAATTGTATCGCGTGTTTTTTTGGTATTAAGGATAATCTGAATAAGCAAGCTTCTAAATTCCAGGAGAAATATGGGGTTGTTCCTCATTTCAAAGCTGGAATTCATATCGGTAAAGTCACTACTGGAAAGATCGGTTCATTGAAGAAGGAAATTGTTTTCACCGGTGATGTTCTCAATGCCGCAGCTCGCATTCAGGGAATGTGTAAAACCTATCAACGACCTTTGATAGTTTCCAGAGAAATCATCGATGCGATGGAAGATGCTTCTTCGCTTCAGCTTGAATCTCTTGGAACCACACAACTCAGAGGCAGAGAAGAACCCGCTGAACTTTTCGCTATCAGTCGAACTGCGGTCAGTCCTTCTGCTTAATCCACAATTCAAAAGCCTTGCGGAAACCCTGTGGATCCTTCATGTAGTCAGACATGATGTTGAGTTTTTTCCCATTTCTGAATTCCAGTGTCCAGGTATAATAATGGATTCCTCTTCGGGTCAATGTTCTTCGGTTGTGTGTTTGAATATCAGCAAGGGAAATGCTTTTGGTAGATAGAGGTCCCGTGATGTTCATCGTGGATGCATCAAATCGATAGATCCTGTATTGTGCCATAAAAGCCAATAACGCTAACACACCAGACCCGAGGCAAAAACCCCATCCCCATACAAATTCATTTGCCGCAAAAAACAGGATCAGGAAGGCACCCCAAAACAATGCTGGAATGATCACCAGTGTCTTTTGTGGTCCGAAAGAAAGGGAAGGTTCATTCATTGTATGAAAGATAATGTATAAAAGAAAAAAGCCAGACCATTACTGGCCTGGCTCTGGCGATGAATCAATAGTTGTTTTGGGCTTTATAAAGTAGTAGGGTCAAATTTTCCTAACCACAGTTGGCGGCCTTTATCTCCTCCAAATCCGAGGAAAATCATTTTCGAACCTCCATCTACCTGAATGTATGGGGTGTTAGGGAAGATGTTGAACTCACCGTTACCGAATACGCTGAAATCATCCAGCGTTCCACTTTCAATGTCCATTTGTCCTCCTTTGTACTGGATCAGTGGGATCGTAATGGTCGTCGTGGTTTCTTTTACCACATCACCGGGCAAGTAACTCCAGGATGACCAGGATCGTGAGTACACATCATTCAGAGCCGATAGGAACCAGTAGAATTTACCATTCGACCCTTCGAATATCGTTCCTTCCGTGGGCACGTTAGTAGCGGCGTTTTTCTGATCATTTTTAATACCGTAGAGCCTTTTGAAAGTGCCATCCGGGCCAAAGTGAAAGAGAAACAGATCTTTGTAAATAGGACCACCTTTGGTTCCAAGGTTCAGGTAATCCTGCGCAGTGATGAATACATCTCCACTGGACGTCACGCGCATATCCGTGAATACCACACTCTTACCGGAGTATTCGGAAGGCTTCTTTTGGCTGGCAGGCTTTTCATTCTTGGAGTTGATCTCTTCCAAACCCGGGGCGCTGACGAAATCCACTTTTCCACCTGTAACTTTCAAAATTTGAAAATTGTCTTGTTTGCCAGTCCCAATGGCAGAAAGTAGTTTTTGATGATCTTCGCCGACCCCTTTAGATTCACCTACACCATAAACATAGGTAGCTCCGTCTTTCTCAGTGGCGCCTAATATTTGCCAATTCAATGTCTTGGTATCAAAGTTCAGCTGTTCTTTTATCTGACCATCGGGTGAAATCCTCACGTACGTCCATTTCGTTGGACTGGGGTCCTGATATATTTTTGGTTTGTAAAGCCCTTTTCCGCCTGCGGCGGCAAATACCATAACAAAGTCGGAGGCCACAGCAGGATCAGCCGATGGTAAGGGGGCTGCGAACATGACACGATAAACAAACCCCAGATCAATACTGGCTTCACTGACTTTTTCGAGGTTGGCATTGACTCGGAGCACTTTATAGCTGGTCACCTGGAAGAATTTGTCCGGCTGCCCTGCAATCGCTAGTACTTCTCCATTCTCAGGGTTGTCATAATGCGACACGTAAGTGAGTTTACGTTTGCCTTCGTCCGTGAATTTGACTTTATCGAGTTTCTTCACATTTTTCTTGTACCTACCCGAAAACCAGTTGTATTTGTAGCTTGTTTCCAGTTTCTGGAACTCAAGCCGACCCGCTTTGTTGGGGCCTGCAGTGACTCCTTGTATGGTGTATTCATCGCCGCGATAGTTGGGCGTATACTCCGATTTTTCACCTTTTTCAGCAGGCACTAACTCAATTTCTTCCTTTTCTTCACTGACAAAGTTCAGGTCGTAATCAAATGTCAACTTGTCTACCTCAATCGATTTGTTCTTCGTGTTGGTGGTGTAGATGACCTGGAATTGTTGTGCGGCATCATCATAAATCACCTGAGAAGGCTGTCCGTGATTTCGAGCATTTACCGTTCGCTTATCAAGATCATGGACATTTTCTTTGGCGATCAACTGGGCATATATTCCGGTGTTAATTACACTCATCAATAGCAAAAAGAGGAGTGATTTCATTTTGTGTTGATTATTCATGTATGTAGTGGTTAGCGGTTATTATTCGTGATTATTTGTAGACCTGGCCAGAGCGAACTTGACCAATCCTACGACGGTCTTTACTCCGGTTTTGGCGTAAATGCTTTTGCGATGAGTTTCTACGGTCCGTTGGCTGATTCCTAACTCACTGGCGATAATGGAACTGGACTTTTCATCGAGGATCATATCCAGAATTTGGGACTCGCGTGGCGTAAAGGGTATGTTCATCGTTATTCATTTTACCGTTGGCGATTCGGTTAAAATCTCTGGGAATTCGGTAGTGGAATCCCCGGAGGTGAGGTAAAGGAGCAGGTTACTCGGCTGTTTGTCAAGCCTTTAAGGGAGTCTGGGAATGAAATTACGGGAAACTACGTAGGGAAATTTGTCCGGGATATCCGATATATTAGAAAGGTGAAAACCTGCACGCTGCTTTCACTGATGGTAATATGGGGCCTTTGTGCCACGGCCCGTGACCTTCCTGAGGAGGAATATGTCCATGTTCTGGGTCTGGGATTTGAGCATAGCGAACTCAATACGCGCTACCTCTGGAGCAGTAAATTGGATACCGTGGATTTGAAGCAAGCCATCGACCACCCTGAATACTTCGAAGAAGTGAACCAGGAACGATTGCATTTGGGGAATTTCAATGATGTGGGTTGGATCAAATTACACATCAGCAATCAATCAAAGTGGGATCAATTTTTACTGGAATTCGATGAGACCTATCTGGATGCCTTGCATTTGTATGTGGTCCAAGATGGCCAGGTGATCAATCAATACAATCCTAAGGGCTTCGAGTTTCCAGAAAACCGTAGGCGAGAATATTTGTCCATCAACCCATCTTACTTATTTACATTGCAAATTCAGCCAGGGGATACGATCAGTGTTTTCATGCATTGTACAATCAAAGAAGGTACCCTGCTCGTAGGAAATGACTTATGGACCATCAATTCGAATGAGGTCAGGAAGAGAGAAATTCGTTTTCAGACCACCTACTTGTTGTTACTGATCGGGTTCTCGTCGTTGGTGATCCTGGTGGCGTTGGTGTTTTTCGTATTCACACGCGACAAGATCCAGTTGTATTATGTCGGATTTGTATTGGCCAATGTGGGAAACATTGTCCTGATGGCGGATGTGATGGATGCTCGTTTATTCGAGAAATACGTCTTTTTTGGCGTTAATTATACGGATGCTTTTGGTCTGGCACAAATCTTCTTTGGACTGCTGTATGTCATTCATTTTCTCCAGTTAAAGGAGAAGACACCATTGATGTATCGTGTCATGCGTGCTATGGTTTGGGCCACCGTGATCAATGCAGTGCTCACAATTTTTCTGCGACATATCAACTGGGTGGAGGTGATGGTGTTCAATCTGCTTACGTTGAAATTGGTGCTGTCCATGCTCTGTTGTATCGTAGCGGCCGTGACGTTATCTATACGTGGGGATATGATGGCTCGATATTTTGTGATCGCCTATTCTCCATTGTTGTATTTCGTAGGTCACTATTTTGCTTTGACCTGGGAGTTGACCAGTAAGCAGCGAACCATGTCATGGGAATCCTTCATCTTTTTTGAGATTTTCGTGCTCACGCTGGCCATGGCACATCGATATTACCTGATTGGCAAGAAGAACATCGAATATCAAAAAACGATCAATAGCCAGCAGAAAGACCAGATCAAGCACATCATTACTGCGCAGGAAAAGGAGCGTGGGAGAATTGCGAAAGAACTGCATGATGGGGTTGTTCAGGAAATTGGAAGTGTTATTCTGGGAATTAGACATGGACAGAACAAAGAAGATTTGCTCAATACGTTAGAGAATTCCAGTCGTGACCTCAGGACCCTTTCTCATAGCATGATGCCAAAGACCCTGCACGAGTTAGGATTGATTGCTGCCTCCCGACAAATGCTCATGGCAGCACTCCAGTATTCGAAAATCGAGTACACTTTTGAATCTTTTAACTTTGATCAGAGGCCAGGAGAGATCATAGAAATCACTCTTTACAGGATTCTGCAAGAGTTGGTCAATAACTTACTGAAGCACAGCCAGGCAAATACGGTATCAGTACAATTTTTTGTGATTGATGAGTCGATCATGCTGGTATTTGCTGATGATGGGGTTGGAATCGATACCAACAAGTTGAATGAAGGAATGGGATTACGAAACATACATAGCCGCCTGGAAATGGTGGCTGGGAATGTGTCGATAGAGCCAAATGAACCTAGGGGAACCACATTCACTATCCGGGTTCCTTTTGTTGCAAATGAAAAGACTGTTGAAGCATGAAAATCATTATTGCAGATGATCATCCATTGATTGCCGCGGGTATCTCTGCCAATTTGGAAACCATGGAACACACAGAGGTGGTATGCATGGCGACGAATGGACAGGAAGTACTGGATTACCTTGAAAGCAATGATGCGGACCTGGTACTGATGGACCTGGAAATGCCTGAGATGAATGGGCTGGATTGTGCCCGAAAGATGCGTGTACAATTTCCTGGTGTTTTGATCATTATACTCAGCATGTACGAAGAACCGGAGCTTGTATCTCAGTTTCGGGAACTGGGGATCAAAGGGTACTTACTGAAGACTTCACCCATGGAAGAGATCCAACAGGCCATTCATGATGTCATGAGCGGTGGTTCGCACTACAGTGAATCGATCATGAAGAAAGTAGGGCAGGAGTCATTCAGTAATGTTAGTCCCGTGCCATCTTTTCAAACATCGGCGCTGGCTAGTCGATTGTCTAAGCGAGAATTGGAGATCATCCCACTCTTTTCTAAAGGGTATACCAATGCTCAGATTGCCGATATGTTATTCTTGAGTGCCCGGACCGTAGAGACACATCGATCGAATATTTTCAAAAAGACCAAGACCAAAAACATTGCGGAACTTATCCGATTTGCTTTTAAGAATGGGTTGATTTAAGTCGGAATGACCAGCGGAATATGGGAAACCTCGAACCTTATTTATTTGTTAACTAAAGCCAATTAATAATGACTGCAATTATTGATGTCCTGATGACCCTTTACTTTTCTTCTTCATCAAATGCGTTGACACAAGTTCGTTCGCAGGAAAAAGATGGTAGGGCTGAATGAGAGCTAAATCCTTACAATTTGATCATCATCTGAAGCGTCACTTCTGAACGAGTATCTCCTTCGATTAGATTGAGACCACTACCAATTTCGCCAGAGATGATGGTTGCTGCATCCTGAAAACGGGTTTGGGCATAACGGGCCCAAAAGGTGATCTTACGAGTAGGCTTGAATTGCACAAGTATGTATCGTCGGGTACCCAATCCTGAAATGGATCGGTTCGAGAAGGCGTATAGTACATTACGTTCATAGAAATACTGTCGATTCTCAAAATCATCCGTATCGATCAGTGCGATCCTGCCACTCAATTTGATTTTCCAGAAAGAATAGTTCACGTCTTGTAGGATCGCAAAGCCGCGAGTGGTTTCACCAGCGAGGAGAAAATCAGAAAACTGGACCCTGGACTTGACGGAAAAATTACGATTCACTTTGAAAGTAGCATCAACCAGACCATTTCGCTTTCGGGTACTTTGGATTTGATTCAGGTTGCTGCCTTCTGGCTGGATCGTCCTTTCCTTATTCTCCTGACGGAATTGTGCAAACATCGTAATGTTTCGAGAAGGGCGAAAGGTGTACCGGCCCAGATATTCAAATCCATCGGAAGGCGCCTCTGTACGAAAACGCAACCACGGAAACCGGAATTTGTCATAGTACAGTGCGATCTCATGCTTTTTGTTGGGTTTTATCTTCAATCCCCAGTAAGTACCAACCTCATTGATGATCCTGGAGCTTTCTCCAAAAGCGTTCCCATAAAAGCTGTGAAAGTCGCGGGCATAGTTGCGATGTACCAGGCTGAAGTCCACAATTGAAGTCAGAGAAGCCTGTAATCCGGTGATGGCTCCTATACCCCCGCTCGATGATCGGGCTACTTCGCCGAAGAAGGTAAAGTTTTGCCAGTAACCATCGAAATAGGCGCTGCCAATGAAATTGTTGTTTCCGACAAACTCGAACTGATTGTAGTTATTGGGCCTTCGTTGCAGTGGCTGGCTAAAACTGGAGTACAGAGACGTAACACCTGCAGTAAGGCGTCTTGTGATCTGATATTGCAACGCGGCACCAAGTGATTGTTCGGTAATGGTATTTCTACTCCCTAATTCGCTACGGGTACGATGGAATCCGGTTGTCTGAATAGAATTGACAAACTCGTCAAAATCAGAATAGGTGGTATCGGAAAGGATGTTGGCGTCCTGCTTCAAGTTGGAGTATAACACATCGACCTTCAGCCGGTTGAAGGATTTAGAGAGGCCAATTCCGCGAAAGAAACCGCTTTCGAGCGCAGAGGTGTAGGGTTTTAATCCGGTGGAGCTTCGTCGGGTGGTTTGTACCGTTTCACTTCCTTTACCAGGAGCAAACCCTGCACCGAACACCAGACCCTGACCAAATTGGCTTTGAAAATCACCCAAAATGATCTGATCAAACCCTCCACGGTTTTCAAGCATGGCATGGGCGGAATAGTAATCAAATCCATTCCTTCCATTATTGAAGTTCAGTCCTTCACCGGCATCCTTTTCAAACGTAAACCCAAAGCTATAATCGCCTTTGTGACTCACACGGAAACGACCGTAAAGCTGATTGGCATCTCCATCAAACAATCCTTCCTCAAAGCCAAAAGCCCGTTCGACAGTTCGTGTATTCCGAAGGATAAAATACTTGTTGGGCTCCGTTCGGATCTTTTCCCAAAGTGGGCGACCATCTTCAATTTCCTGTACAGTCACAAACGGCAGAATATTGCGAATGGTCAGGAGGTCGATCGATTCGATGGTTTGCAACTCGTAAATGCTGATCAGTTTTCCATTTGTTTCGATATGTGCCACCAAATCATTGATCTGAAGAGGACTGAACAAGTAAAGCCCCTCAAGATCTGCACGAGAAGCGCGGTTTAGGTTGACCGGATTTGTGTAGAGTTGCAACAGCGATTCATATAGGTCATCATACTGTATGTCCTCGTCCTGAAATTGAAACAGACGTTCGACGAAGGCTTCCAGGTCAATGTCTTCACCATCCTGGCCCCACAAAGGAAAGGCTGCGATCAATAAGACAAATAGTGCGATGAGCCTATTCACCTGACGCACGTTTGAGTGAATAGGTCAGCGAGATCTCATGAATGGCACCCAGGTCCGTTTGATCATTGAAAGCATAGTCAATCATGAATGACTTCCATTGCCAGCCAGCACCAAATGCTGATTTGAAAGGCTCTGTGCCGAATCCTGTTCTCACCCACACATTTTTGACAATCTCATATTCCAGTCCAGCTCTCAGGATGGCATCGAAATCCAGGTCTTTCTGAACTTCTACTGAAATCAAAAGGGCATCAGTTGGGGTGTAGGCCAATCCAGCTTTCAGCACGGTCGGCAAGGTTTCTTCTTCGGATAAGCGAGACTGTGTGATGTTATAGGCATGTGCACCAAGCGTCAGTTGCTCGGTAAGCGTAGCCAACCCTCCAAATTCAAGGACAACCGCTTGTTGGTTACCTAACGATTCAATGCTGTATTGGACAAAGCTTACGCCCAGACCAAGCGAAACCTGGTCAAAGCTGTTGCCGATGGCCAGACTCATCTTTTGTTGGTTGAACAGGTCATCACCAAACCGGAAAAAGGAGACACCCGCATTAAAGGGTTTGGTATGATGAACATAGCCACCTCCGACGACCTGAAAAGCAGAAATATCATATCGATTTTGATAAGAAAGCATACCGGAGGATTGGTCCAATGCCCCAATCGCTCCTATGTTGTTGAAAATACTCCATCCATCAACCAACGTTGCAGAAGTGCCACCCAGGCCAGCGCTACGGGCACCCAGTCGGAAATCACCGTTTTGACCGGTTAGATTTAGGGAATAGATCAGGCATACCAAGCATATCAATGCTCTCATGCGTCTAAACTAATCGTTTCCATCACCGGGTACAAGTTTGATGGATGATCTTATGGTTAAGGCTTGAGAATTGGGAGGATTGAGCGACTTGAGGCATTGCTTTGAAGCATGATGTTGGAAACATTCGCAGAAATAAAATGGCGGTGAGTTTTCTAATGTTTGAAATTGATTATTTGACTTTTTCCGTTTTATGAAAAAAAGTCGGTTGGGATACAAATAAAAAAGTCAGCTTCATCGAAGCTGACTTCTTTTTGATAACTCTATAATAGTTTTATACCAATTCTGCTTCTTCCTGGCGCATCGCCCAGATCGCTTTAGAATGGTCAATGATCTTTTTCAACTCATCAGGAGTCACCGCTTGCTTGGGATCATCACCAATGCCTTTTGAAGGATCGATATGCGTTTCAATGATCAATCCATCCGCACCGTAACTCATGGCTGCCAACGAAGCACTGTGCACGTACTTGGCCCTGCCTACCGAGTGTGAAGGGTCTACAATTACCGGAGCCCAGGTTTTCTCTTTCAATAATGGAGTAATACTCTCGTCAGGATAGTTTCGGTATCCATCCATTTTAGGCACCGTACCACGAGGGCAAAGCATCACGTCTGCATTTCCTCCTGCTGCAATGTATTCCGCCGCAGCGATGAATTCATTGATTGGCCCCATGGACATGGATCTTTTTAAGAGCACGGCCATCTTTTTACTAGCGGTTTTTTCACCAACTTGTCGGAGTAGCGAATAGTTTAGTGCATTTCTAGCGCCAATTTGTAGGATATCTACTTCTGCCTCAAGCGCGATTTCCAATTGGTAATCGTCCATGACTTCCGTATCAACAGGAATGCCAGTTTGTTCTCTTGCCTCGATGAGGATCTTCATGGAACGGTCATCTCCCTGAAAAGAATACGGCATGGTTCTGGGTTTCCAGACACCACCTCTGATGGCTTTTACGCCTGCTTCTTTTACGGCATGGGCCGTTTCCAGGAAAAGTTGCGGGTTTTCCGGATCAATGGTACATTGTCCTCCAATGATGAAAGGTTCTTCGCCAACGATCGTTGATCCTACCTTTACCTTATGATAAGCCATCTCCGAAGATCGGTCCATCAGTTTATAGGGAGAATCAATGGCATCTATCCGGTCGATGTAATCCAATCCAAGGATCCGGTTTTTCATGATGGCTTTACGTTCTTCGCCTAAAATGGCATAAATAGTGCGATGGAAACCTTCGATAGGCTGCAGTCGGCATTCAAATTCATTCACAATTGCCTTTACCTCCTGGAATTGCTCAGGAGTAAGCTTCGGCTCCTTCGGGATGATCATAAATAGTGTAATATTTTCCACAAAATAAGCTGGGTTTTTGCCAATAAATAAATTACTGGCAGAGATTTCTCTTTGTTCTAAAAAAGGAAAAGAATTTATGAAAATTTCTTAAATAACCGCTTGATTATAGTGTAATAATTTTGTGATTCATAATTCTTTAGGCTTTCCTTTAGAGTTGTTGCAATAACAAGCATTAAATAATCGCTATCTTGATGTCCATGGAGGTTAAGTTGTTTTTTCTGCTTTTGATATTTGGTGTGTGTTGCCAGGCCAATGTGCAGCAGCATCCTGTGAATGAAAACGCTCGGGTAACTGCGGTGAGCATCCAGGGAGATGCACAGGATTATCGGTTTTCAGTGACCTTGTCCACGCCAGATCTCGGATGTGAACAATATGCTGATTGGTGGGAGGTGGTTGATGTTTCCGGGAACTTACTATACCGTCGCATTCTGACACATAGCCATGTTAATGAACAGCCTTTTACACGTTCCGGAGGTCCTGTAGCTGTGGATACGAATCAGGAAGTATGGGTGAGGCTCCATATGAACAATTCAGGATACTCGAACCTGGCCATGTTTGGCACGCCGGGAAACGGGTTTGAATCAAAGGAGTTTCCGGATGGATTCGCCATTGGCCTGGATCGACAAGTGCCATTACCGGATGGGTGCCGGTTTTGATTTAAAAAACTATACTCAGAATCCCAATGATCAACAAGGAAGTGAGCCCCAATATCGCCGAAGCCAAACTGTGCAACTGATAGCCTTGCTTCACGTTCATACCCGTCATTTGCGTGACTACCCAGAAGAAACTATCATTGGCATGTGAGATGGTTGGAGCACCGGCACCAATTGCCACCACCAGCAGGGCTTTGTCAACGCCAGATTCAATGCCCATCACAGACATGAGCGGGGCCATGATGGACGCAGTAGTGATCAGTGCTACCGTTGAAGATCCCTGAGCGGTTTTAAGTCCAGCAGATAATAGAAATGCCAGCCCTAAAGCCATTCCTGAAGCTCCGACCTGTTGTTCTAGTATTGCACCTATATTGGCGGATTGTAGCACTTTGCCAAAGGCGCCGCCAGCTCCGGTGATCAGCAAGACAATGGTTCCTTCCTTCAGGGCTTTTCCAACCCAGCCATTGACACTCAACATGTCTTTTTCCAGTTTTTTAGGGAGCAGCATGGAAAATAATATCCCAACGAAAAGCGCAATGATCGGGTGACCAACAAAGGAACAGGCCTGCACAAAACTACCTGACCCAAATGGTGCAGTAGGGTATTCTGCAATTGATTTTAAAACGATCAATAAAATCGGAATAACGATAGGCAATAGCGACAACCCGAGGGAAGGTGTTTCCAACTCAGACTCCTGACTTTCAGGTTCATCTTGCCTCGACAATTCCATTGAATTGCCAAATCTCCGTGCAAACCATATGGTTGGGATCAGCGCGAAGATTCCGGTTGTCAGTCCAAACATGATGACCAGACCCAGGTCTGCTTCCAGTATTCCTGCTGCCGCTACAGGGCCAGGAGTAGGAGGGACCATGGTGTGTGTTGCCAATAGCCCCATGGCCAATGCCACCGCTGTACCAGCAGCAGATACTCCGGCTTTTTTGGCCAGCGCTTGTTGAAGGGAGTTGAGAATAATGAAGCCACTATCTGCAAAAACCGGTATGGATACGATAAATCCCATAGCGCCCATGGCACTGTGTACACGTTTAGATCCGATCAATCGTAATATCCCCTTTGCGAGCGCTTGTGCGCCACCGGAGTTCTCCAAAAAGGCTCCTATGATGATCCCGGCTATGATTACAATGCCAACACCTTCGATGGTCTTACCAAACCCTTCATTGATGGTTTTCAGCATGATCATGGGCTCCAGACCCGACAAGGTCCCAAATAGAAATGCCGTAAGGATCAATGCCAGGAACGGGTGCAGTTTGAGCCAGGTGGTGGTTAGGATCAGAAAGGCGACACTGACCAGGATGAAGAGAATAGTGAGCATACTGCAAGATACAAGAAACAGGATGGAGAAAGTAAGGGATAGTTGCTACCGGAAAAAGCGAATAACTACCCTCTCCGGACTTATAACTTCGCCGTATTCAACTAGCTTCTCCTGGTAAAAATGGCCACGATCGCGGAAGTAATAGCACCGGTGATCGGAAAGGCGATCATCCCCTGAATGATGTAGCTGGTTAGATTAAATTGATCCTGGGCTGCTTCCACAGTCATCATGTTGTGCTCTACTACATAAGAGATCACATTGTCAAAATACGCTGGCGTGATGATCAGGCTAGTAATTACCTGGGTGAGTGGAACAAATAGGGTGAAAATTCCTGTCATGATCAGTCCGGACAAGAAGCCTTGTTTGTAGTTCATTTTTCCATCATAGTGCCTTTTCCTTTTGTCAAGAATTGCCAGCACGTACAAGACAACCGCAGGGATGAAAAACAGGTTGGTGACGATCATGTGCTGATCAATCTTTTCGTCATGATAGCCCAGTGCTTTTTCACCCCACATCCAGATGAGTAGCGTTGCTCCAAATATTAAAGCCCATTTAAGTTCGGTTTTGAATGATTTCATAGCGATTAAAGTTTTGTTCAAATGAAGGTCAGGCACAGTAATCAGGGTTCATACTTTCGGGTGATTTGATGAAAATGGTCCCTCTGGGTGATGGTTGTAGTTGAATGTTGTATGAAGATATTCCTTTGATAATCAGGTATTTTTAGTATTTTCCACTATTCAAAACCTAACTTTTACAAAACATGATCATTTACGGCTGGAATACAAGCAACCTGAAACAAGCGCAACTAGGAGAATCCTACGAATGTCCCGATTGTCATCATAGGAATTCCGTGCTGGCTGTTTTTGCCTCCTATGTCCATATTTTTTGGATACCACTTTTTCCTTACAAAAAACGAGCTCAGATCATTTGCATGAATTGTGATCGGGCAGACGAAGATAAGTATATGGAGTCCGAGATTAAGCAAAAGGTCCGACAATTAAAAAAGTCCGTGAAAACTCCCTGGTGGATGTTTTCGGGTGCAGGTATCGTAATCATTTTAATCACATTCTCAGTTGTTTCTGGTTTTTTAGATGGACAAGAACAAGCGGCTATGGCCTCGTCACCTGAGATAGGAGACGTTTATGTGATCCACGACCAGGAAGAAACTTCGGAATACAATCATTATTTGATGAAAGTGGTAAGCGTTGCCGAAGATAGCCTCTATGTCACGGTCACCTCTTATTCCTATAACGGGGTTGTCGATCGTCTGGACCCGAAGGATGGATTCTACAATCTCTCATTTGGCCTGCACAAAGATGAAATAGTCCGACAGGATAAGTCCGGAGAATTGAAGCAGATTTATCGAGGTTACTCTTCTATTGCCGGTTTTGATCGGGAAGTAGCATATGAGGTTCCTGAAGCCATAAAAGTCGAATGATTATGTGCCGATCAGATTGTGGACATCATTTCAATTTATATAAATAGGGGTTTCTGCCAGGGGACTCCTTTTTTAATTGGGGTAATCGCTCAAAAATACCACTGGACAACATTTTCTTCTGAAACCTGCTTCGATCCAGTTTCTCTTCCAATATGGCTTGATGCAACGCGTGCAGTTGTGGCATGGTGAAGGCATCAGGCAATAAATTATAAGTGACATGCTCGTGTTTGATGTCCTTCTTCAGGCGTTCTCTCGCCGAGGCTACTATATTTCCATGATCCAGCCACATATCGGGAAGCTCATCGAAACTGAACCATTCAGCTGCCTCGTCAAATTCTCCAGGAACCGGATGGGTAGTTTCAATATCTACAAGTGAATAGTAAGATAGTGTGATGAATCGCTGATTGATGAAATATTCTTTGTTCCAGGGCATGCCGAGCATGTCAAAGAACTCCTTAAAATCTTCTCCCAATTTTCGGTCTTCGGAACCAAACACTGATAGGAATTTTAAGTGGGCATGTTCCAGTCCGGTTCGTTGCCTGAGCGTCTCCAGGACAGCATCATCAACGGATTGATCTTTGCCGATGTAGCCACCGGGTAATACCCATTTGCTTCCCAATTTAAGTAACAGACATTTCAATTGATTTTTCTGGTACCCAATGATGACCAGATCAATAGAAAGGTGGGGAAGAAAGTAATTAGCTCCGTTCTGAATGATGTCCTTCACATCCATACCTACAAAAGTAATATATGTGGCTTTTTGTCACATTGCTGATAATAATTAAGTTTGTGGCAAAATGTCACAAATAGTTATCTCATGAAGCGCATTTTTAAAATTACCCTCATCATTCTGGTTGTTATTGTCCTTTTATTAGGCGGGACTGGTTTCTACATCTTCAATTTCTTCAATAAGACTTACCTCGATTTTGAGTCAGATTATTCGGATAAACCAACACTCGAACAATTGACGGTTGATGGTTACACCTTCCCGGACCGTAATGGGAATGGCACGTTGGATGTGTATGAAGATGACCGGAAGCCGATAGCTGAACGGGTAGCAGATGTGCTTTCTCAAATGACTATTGAAGAAAAACTGCACTTATTGAAAGGTTCCGGTCTTGCTTCGGCCATGGGGCAAGGTGATCCTGATGGCATCGCTGGGGCAGTGGGTACCATCGTTCCCACACCAAGATTGGGACTACCGACCATATTCTTATCAGACGGACCTGCTGGATTGCGCATTCAACCCACGCGAGAAGGAGATAAGGATACCTACTATTGCACCGCTTTTCCGATTGCTACTCTGCTGGCCTCTACCTGGAATGAAGACTTAGTTTATCAGGTAGGAGATGCCATGGGGACAGAAGCGATGGAATATGGTATTGACGTGATTTTAGGGCCTGGAGCAAACATTCACAGACACCCACTTTGTGGTAGAAATTTTGAGTATTATTCTGAAGATCCGCTACTAACGGGGTACATGGGCGCTGCCGTGATCAATGGCATTGAATCCAATGGCGTAGGTACTTCCGTGAAACACTATGTGGCCAACAATCAGGAGACAGACAGGAATTTTAATGATGCCATCCTTTCGGAAAGAGCCCTTCGAGAAATCTACCTGAAAGGTTTTGAGATCCTGGTAAAAGAAGCACAACCCTGGACGATCATGTCCTCTTATAACAAGGTAAATGGAACTTACACTTCTCAGAGTAGGTACTTGCTCACCGATATTTTGAGAGAGGACTGGGGATTTGAAGGTCTGGTCATGACGGACTGGTTTGGGGGGAGAAATGTAACGGAGCAGATCATGGCTGGCAATGACTTGTTGGAACCGGGTACGAAGAAACAGTGGGATGCTTTGATTGAGGCACAAGCGGACGGTTCTCTGACCATGGAGGCCATAGACACATCCGTGAGTAGAATTCTCGAGCTGATCCTTAATTCTCGTAAAATGGAGAATTATGCATTCAGTAATGATCCTGACTTAAAAGCACATGCCGAAGTAACCCGGCAATCTGCAGCCGAAGGGATGGTTTTGTTGAAAAACGAGGGAGCACTTCCATTGGCTCAAGGACAAAATGTGGCTCTGCTTGGCGTCACTTCCTATGAATTTATTGCCGGAGGTACAGGCTCCGGGGATGTCAATGAAGCCTATACAATATCCTTGGAAGAAGGCCTGGAAAATGCAGGGTTTAGCATCAATCAGCAGGCCAAAGTAGTATATCAGGCACATAGAGATGCGAATCCGAAAGGATTTGTAAAACCAGAAGGGATGGACGTGATCTTCTCACCCTACGATCCACCTGAGATTCGTTTTACTGAAGCACAGTTGAAAGAAATAGTCAATTCTTCCGATGTGGGAATTCTGACCATCGGTCGTAATTCAGGTGAGGGGGGAGATCGTGTGGAAAAGGATGATTTTCTGTTATCCGACCTGGAGCAAGAAATGATCACCATGATTTCGGAAGCATATCAATCAGCGAACAAGCAATTGGTTGTGGTGCTCAATATTGGTGGAGTGATAGAAACGGCTTCCTGGAATGGACAACCCGATGCCATTCTATTGGCCTGGCAAGGTGGACAAGAAGGAGGTAACTCCGTGGCGGATATCCTTTCGGGGAAAGTGAACCCCAGTGGTAAACTGCCAATGACCTTCCCGGTGAAGCTCTCCGATCATGCTTCGGATGCCAATTTCCCCAAAAGTGGAGAGCAGTGGAGTGCCGGGCAGATGTTCATGATGTTACTCGCTCCACCAGAAGAAAGGCCCGAGGCAGATTGGGTCCGAAACAAAGACTATACGCATTATGACGAAGGCGTTTACGTAGGGTATCGTCACTTTGATAAACAAGCAATGGAGGTGGCTTACCCATTTGGATATGGTCTGTCTTACACAAATTTCGAATACGGTGAGATGAGAACGGTACTTGAAAATGATACCATCACCATTTTTGTGACCATTCAAAATTCGGGAGAAGTTGCTGGAAAAGAGGTTGTACAGCTTTACAGTGAGAAACTTAACACGACCATTGATCGACCGGTTCAGGAATTGAAAGCATTTGCTAAAAGCAAAGCCCTGGCACCTGGAGAAACTCAGGAATTGCAATTCACCATTGCTCAGTCAGAGTTGAGTTACTGGGATGAGGAGAAGAAGGACTGGGTTGTAGAAGGTGGAGAATATGCCTTTAAACTGGGTGTTTCTAGCAGAGATATCCGAAAAGAGTTTGTGGTTGATCTAATCCTGTAGTCAACATTTTAATGAAACATTGATTTCCTTCCTCGAAATCATGAATAAGGAACATAGTTTTTTTAATGCTCAATCCCCGCTTCTTCAATCAGGAATAAGCCATAATTCCTGATGGTCTCGATGATCGGGACACAGGTCATGCCTTTTTCGGTCATGGAGTATTCTACTTTGGGCGGAACCACCGGATAGACTTTTCGGTTGATGAACCCCTCTTCTTCCAGCTCCCGCAATTGGGTGGTGAGCATCTTATCGGTAATGTGACTGATGTCTCTTTTGAGCTCACTGAATCGCATCACTTTATCCTTCAATCGCCAAAGGATCGGCATCTTCCAGGTACCCCCGATTCGGTCCATAGCAAACTCCACGGGGTTGTAATACAGTTTATTCTTATACATGAACTCCGGCATAACTATCTGATTTTCAATATACTTTCTATTTTGTAAGTATCTCTATTCTAGGTAAGTATAGGTCTAAAGATAGGGTATCATTTCATATTTGTCGTATGAATCATTCGGATATGAAATGAGCATAAACGCCAGCCATCTGAAATTATCTTAAGTTGAGGTGGTAGGAGTTTATTGCGAATTCCATCGCTACGGCGAACCGATGGCGATTGAAAGAAGACGATACATATGAAACATTTAATTACACTCATCATCTTAAGTGGTTTGGTTTTCATGGGATGTGAATCAAAGTCACAAAGTACAACCGCAAACGATCAAAAAATGGAAGCAGCAGTGAGGGAGACGCAGCAGTATGTGCATGCCCATGGTATGCCCTCAAAAGGTAAGATACTGATGGTCGTCAGTAGTCCTGCTATATCGAAGCAAACCGGGTGGCCCATTGGTTTTTGGGCGGCAGAATTGACACATCCTTTGCATGTGTTTCAGGAAGCAGGCTATGAGGTAGAATTGGCATCCACCGAAGGAGGAGCAGTGGTCATGGATGGTTATTCAGATCCTACAGATGCAAGCGGTTACTCAGCGCATGATGTGATCTCTTTAGGTTACATGCAGCAGGATTGGTTCAATAGCATGTTGAAGGATACAAAGCAGTACTCTGCCGTGAATACGACTGATTACGATGCGGTTTTTTTGGTAGGCGGTCAGGGTCCCATGTATACCTACCGCGGCAACAAGGGACTGGAAACTTTGTTCGCAGACTTCTATGAGTCTGGTAAACCAAGTGCTTCGGTATGTCATTCAACGACACTGTTATTGGAAGCAAAAGGGAGCAATGGAGAATTATTGGTGAAAGGTAAAACATGGACTGGCTTTGCCAATTCGGAGGAGGACTTTGCCGATCAGGCGGTCGGTCAGAAGATCCAGCCTTACAGAATTGAAGATGAAGCGCGCAAGATTGAGGGCACTAACTTCAAGGTAGCCGTGCCTTTTTCTTCTTATGCGATTGCAGATGGCAACCTGATCACCGGACAGCAGCAGAACTCCGGGGCAGCGGCGGCAAGATTGGTTGTGGAGCAATTGTCGAAGTGATTTTAGCTTAAGCTTATATAGCCCTAATAGGGAGAAATGTCCATTTCGACAGGCCTATCTGCCTATGAGGCAGGCTCAATGTGACATTTCTTTCTATTTAACTTGATCATGAAAACCACTCCTCTCTTCATCATAGCCTTGCTCATGTTATTAAGTAATGCAACCAGTCAAAGCCTGGAGCTCATGCCGGGGACCGAGCGCATTTTCGTGGACGCACAATGGTTCAGTACTTTTGATGAGGACCGAAAATGGTCTTTGTTCAGTCGATCACGAGCGACAACTGACTATGATGAAAATACTAACCTGTTTACCGGGGCTTACCTCAATTACACCTTAAAATCCGGCATAGGAGGAACGATCCTAGGACGGATTTCAAATGCAGGAGCCGGAAGTGATGTAGGGATCCATTTGTTTAAAGCCAATGGTACCTGGATGATCTACGCCCTTGCCTTCATTGGCCTTAGTGGTGACTTGAGCTATGGCTGGTTCTCCATCCTTAGATATACGCCGGCTATTAATGATAATTGGCTACTTTACACAAGCCTCGAACTCTTTTCGAATTTTGGAGAGAGTGGCCACGTTGCCAGTGTACAACGAATGAGGGTAGGACTGAGTCGTGGGGGCTACCAATTCGGATTTGGGCTGAATCTGTCGGGAATAGGGCAATCCTACAATCAAACAGACTCGAATCCAGGTGTATTTATAAGAAAACAGTTTTAGAGATGAATATAGCGATCATAGGTACGGGTAACGTTGGAGGAGCATTGGCCACGAAATGGTCTCAGGCTGGTCATCAGATCTTCCTGGGAGTGAACGACCAGCAAAACTTTAAAGGGAAACCATTGTTGGAAAATGCCAATACCTCCGTACAAGCCATTCCTGAAGCCGTGGCCCAATCAGAAGTCGTGTTGATTGCTACACCTGCCAAAGTGACGATTGAAGTTGCCTTATCATTAGGAAATACAACAGGTAAGGTGATCATTGACAGCATGAACATCGTCCGTGGCAATGGCCCTGATGGCTATCCTAATACGACGGATGCCATTATTGCTCACACGACTACTAACGACGTGGTTAAGTGCTTTAATACGACAGGCTTTAATAACATGCAAAATACGGAGTATGATGGTCAAGTGATCGATGCGTTTTTAGCGGGATATAGTTCAAAAGCAAAAGAGATTGCTTCACAACTCGCCATGGATGCTGGCTTTGGAGCTTGTTATGATATCGGAGGCAATGACAAATTCGAACTGATGGAACAGTTTGCTTTTTTCTGGATTAACCTGGCCATGTTTCAGGGACAGGGTCGCGAGATCGGTTTCAAGTTATTGAAGAGATAACGCTACTCCTGGAAGAGACACTTCTTGGCCAATGCCGTAAGTTCGTCTTCAGATAAATTATAATCATTGGGATCTGGAAACATGATGGCCAATTCCTGAGCCATGCAATTGCAGTAGTTGACTGCTGCATGTTCACCCATACTTTCCTCTCCAGTATCAATACAGTCGTAAAGAAAACTCTCTTGATCCTCACTGGACCAGATCTGACTACCCAAACATTCAGTTGCCAGCGGCATGATCTCTTCCTGTGTCATTAGGTCAGCTTCCGAAGCGGTTTCATAGATATCCATGAGTTTGAATAACATACAATAACAGTACTGGCGCGCGCTATTCGCTCCCAGGGTTTCCTCTGTCTCACCGACGCAGACCTTGATGAAGTTCTCCTTTTCTTCCAGCTCCCATTCTTGCTTTTCCTGTGCTACGATATTCAAACTTTCAATACAAGCTTCTGCCATCGGGAGCGCTTCGGCTTCGGTCATACTATTCGACGCTTCAGGTGTGTCATAAATATCCATGACCTTGTATAGCATACAGTAACAATAGTCTCTGGATTGATTTTCACCCATGATTCCTTCCGCTTCTCCCATACAGCCGTCGATGAAATCTTGCCGATCGGTTGAGGTCCAGTTTTGAGCGGTTAGTCTTTGTGAAAGACCCATGCAGGAAATCAATATCACGAAAAGTAGTAGAGTGTGTCGCATCCTTTATTCTCTAAAATTCGCTCTGTAACAAGCACATATCTGCAAGTAAAGATATTTCGTCCTCATTCAGGTTATAGTCGTTAGGATCATGGAATAGGAAGGCTAGTTTGTAAACCATACAATTACAATAATTCAATGCTTTTTCCTCACCCATGCCTCCTTTTGTTGCGCTTCAAATGCAGTTCTCAAGAAATTGCGATTGCGTTTCTTCAGGCCATTCAGGACTTCCCATGCACTCTACGGCCAAAGGCCTGGCGTCATCATGTGTCATCTGATCAGCGCTACTAGCGGTTGGATATTTGTTCTCCACTTCGAACAGCATGCAGTGACAATATTGACGAGACTTATTGGTTCCAAGCCCTTTTTCCGCCTTCGCCACACATTCCCTGATAAAATTTTCCCTTTCCTCAAGAGTCCATTTGGTTCGAGGGGCTTCTTCGATATCTAAACTTGTAAAATCGTCTTCATCAGAAGGGGAGCACTCGGCTTCTTCGGCGATCTCCTCAGGTTCATCCATACAACCATCAATGAATTCTTGCTGGTCAGATGATGCCCAGTTTTGGGCGGATGAGCTCAACGTGAAAATTAAAAAACTCAGGAATAGAATAAGTTGGCGGAAGGATGGATACATATTGGTTGGTGTTACTAATTCGGAAGATAGTGAAGTTTTTCGAACTAAAGATCCGATCAATCGATGTACTTAAAGGTCGATTCCCCGGTGAAACTTACTGATTCCAGCTTCATATGAATCTTGGTCTCGCTCTTCAGCTGCATTTGTTCTTTCAGGCGGACCACCCCATTGATGATGTCCTGATCAGACCAATTCTCTTCACTGATCAACAATGTAATGAAATAGTCACCTGCTATTAAATCTAAGTGAGCGATGTTTGCAGCATCTTCACCAAAAAAATCATCCTGATCTAATTGCTGCAAAAAGTCGTTGATTACGGCTTCGGGAATTTCCGCATCATGATAAAGCTTATTTCCCTGGTACTCCACTAATTCACCTTCGTAATAAATCTCATCTGCAGCCAGCAAAACCATGATGCCAAGGCTAAGGATTAATCCCAACAGTGAAATTCCTGCCACTGCCCATCCGGATCTTTTTTGAGCGCCAGTTTCCAATTCACGGTTGATGGCTGCAGTCATGAAATTTCGGAAAAATAGATAGATCAACAGACCATAACCCGCCGTGAAAAAGAAACTTGGGATATTATCTATAGTTTCTTCAGGCAAGGCAAAAATTGCATAAAATAGTGTGATGGAAAACAACAACGTGAATGCCAATGAAATGATGGCCTCCCGGTCTTTTTCAAGTGCTCTATAATTCATGAAGATCAGGATGCCAGCAGGAAGAGGTCCTGCTATTACAGCGGCGATGGTTGTTTGTTTTTCAGTAAATAATTTCTTCATCTTGATCTGTGGTTGTTTCGACCCACCGATAATAGGAAAAATTGAGGGAAATCCATGAACTTATTGGTGTTATTTGCCTGCTCGTTTTTTCACTTCCGTATCTATGAATGCCGGTAAATAGTTAGGGGTACACCCCCTGGCAATGACTTCATCTTTGAATAATCCTGTCTTAATTCCTATGGCAATACAGCGTTTTCGATTTGTTGAATCATAAACACCAATCCAACCTGCAGTGAAATTCATCGCCCATTGTACAATAGGGTCTTCTGTGGGCATGTTGACTTCAATCGCATCTAAAAGTTCTTGTGTATTATTCGGAGGTGCTTGTCCGGTCCACCGAAGGCGTGCCTGATAATACCAAAAGGTGCGTCGCTGTAAGGCGGAGGGACTTTTATCCCAGGAATTGATCAATAATGTAGCCTGCTTGTCTTTCATCAGTTGATTGGCCATTAGCCATTCCATTAATCCATTTTGTTCTTCCTGGGTATGCACTTGCATTTCAAGAACCAATTGATCGATCAATTGTTGTTTCAGCAATTTCTTGTCCATGATCAATACCGCTAGTTTTCTGGCAATCAAGTGTGCTGTCGACCACAATTCCATCGCAAGCTCATGGTCTTTTTTGATCTCTTTAGCCAGTTTCTTGATGTCTCCGAGTTTTGTGGCATCGTGGATTCGATGGTAAACTTCTTGGGCTCCAGGGGAAAGATTCATGAGAATTCAATGGTTAAGACTAACAGCTACAGTATTTGAATTACTGATAATTAAAGATATTCGTTTCAATCATGGGATGCAATACGGCCCGCACCAGTTCCGGTGTTGTTCACGCTCAAATATGCCAACTAAACGAGTTGTGACTTAAAGTATCTGGGATCGTTTTAATTTTACAGGACTAACCTAATTGACAATGCATAAACTGCTGCCTTTCCTACTCTGCCTGCTGATTTTTAGTTGTGCTGGTAATCGAACTGTTTCTTTCAACTCCGTGCGACCTGCTGATATTGATGTACCTGCCGATATTAAGTCGATTGTCATGGTGGACCGAACCAAGTTTGATGTAGGTGGACTCAATATTCTGGAGGGAGTGCTGACTGGTGAATTGCCTGATGAGGATAAAGCGGCGGTGCAATCTTTAATGAATGCTTTAAGACATCAATTAAGGACCTCAGATCGATTTGAGGTGAAGCTTTCAACGGAACGCTTAAAAGGTAACAGCCTGACAGCCGCGTTTCCCAAACCATTGTCCTGGCCGGAAGTAGAGCGATTGTGCGCCCGCTATGGGACCGATGCCCTGCTTGCGGTAGAGTTGTTTGATACAGATTTTATTGTGACGGAAACCTCTAAGATGGTGACCAGAACGGTTGAAAAAAGAGAAGTACAGGTCGAAGAGTTTTATGCCGAAGGTGTCGATAATATCAAGATCGGTATTCGATTGTACAATCCTAAAACACGATCAGTGGAAGATCAGGAATTATTTAATCGGACTGGAACATGGAATGCTTCTGCAGATAGCAAAGCAGAGGCTTTGGCGGCTTTAATTACCAAGACCCAGGCAACTCAAAATTTGAGCGGCGCACTCGGAGCAAGTTATGCGGGGCGAATTGCGCCCATGAACATCTTTGTGAACCGCACTTTTAGAGGTAAACACAAGCACTCGGAGGCGGTAGCCAAAGGCGCCAGGTACTCAGAAGTAGACAATTGGGAGGCCGCGATCAATGCCTGGAAGACAGGCCTTCAGCGTCCAAAAAGTCAGAAGGTTGCTGGATTTCTGGCCTACAACATCGCCGTAGGATATGAAGCCCTCGGAGACTTGAATGAGGCCAAGTACTGGGCGGGAAAAGCGTATACCGATTTTGGATATAGAAGAGGTCGGTCGTATGTCAATCAGTTGCTGAACCGCATGAGAAACGAAGAAATCGCCAGTCAGCAATTGGGTGGATTCTGAATGCTGTTAAGAGACTAGTCGTCCCAGACCGAAGGTCGGTCCAGCAATCCGTATAGCGTACAATCGCCGCATAATTCGTGTGCGAGGAAAAGTTGATCTCCAGTATCATTGAACCCAACAATTCTTTCACTTCCCCCACAATTCGGATCATTGACGAAAGCATCGATGATGCCGTAATCGAATCGGGTTACGATATTTCTGATCGTGTCACCCGTTCTGGGGTTAATGATTTCTTCTACCTCCGTGAATCGGACCTGCCATGGCTGAACGCCAATATAGGTACACCCCATGCCCAGGTCTTGCCCATCTTCCAGGGGTAGACAGATCCACTCCTCGGTACGGATGCCGTCATCCAGAAATTCGTGATAACTAAAGATTCTTTTCGTTTTAGCGACACCTGCTACCTCGAAATATCCAAGAACCGGCGTTAGAGGATCACTGACATCAGCAATATTGCCATTAATGCTACCCAATTGGCGATCAGATAAACTTCCGGCACCTTCATTACTTTCCTGCAAATAGCGATAAAACTCATGGGCGTTGTTGGAAATCGTATATTGACTTACCTCAATGATGTAGCTGTAGGCCAATTCTCGTGCGGATTCATTGATGAAGCGAATTGGAAATTCAAGAATACTATTCTCCGAAAGTCCTCGGGTAGTTCCTACGATGGTGGTAGTGGATTCGCCCTTTCGGTAACACGTACCCAGGGGTTTCTCTCGTTCAAAAATCCTAAAGTTCGCTCCTGTACCTGACCAGTCGTATTGTGAGCCATGCGGTACGGGTGTTTCGAAACTCTCACGATAAGTGTACCGGAAATTCTTGGGTTCACCATCAGTCGAACGCGCATCCAGAAAGACCTGCACACCCGTCTGATCTGTGTCATTGTCATCGGTAGGTATGGTGATGTACCGACCGTAAATGCTATCGATAGGTACTGGTTCGGGCATCAGCTCGGGTGTTGATCGATATTCCGTTCCATCCACCAGGGTTACTTCCAGTACATACGTCCTGCCAGGTATTCCCGTGAAACTAGAATCGGTGGTGTATAGTCCTGGAGACCGTTCTGGTAGTTGTGTTCTGATGCCAGTATCATCAATGAAAGCTACGCTGGCGCCTTCTGCAGGATCAGTGCGAGAGGTATCTATCTCGAATGTGTAGCTGAGGTTGACGAAATGAGCCCTGGTTTCGTTAGTCAACGAAGCATCAATGACCAATGAGCGTTTAAGTCCGATGGATTCAAAATCAAAAGGGGTAATGCAGCTGCCAAATGCAGCTAAAACTAGTAGTATAAGCAGTGACCTGCGTTGCGTTATCATAGGTCGATTTTGAACAGAACAACCGGAATCGAGAGACCCCTATATCAATCTGTAATCTACGACCATTTCAGCTTATTTCTCCTGAGGTTATTGCCTTTTTAATCGGACCAAATAGGTGGTACAGTGCTAGTTTCGTTTGAAGCAAAGTTGATTTTTCGAAGATGCCTTTTCGTCAAAATAATATCCTCCGAGATCAAAGCCTTTTAAATCTTCAATGTCCGAGATTCGATGCTGAATGATGTACCTCGACATCAGCCCTCTGGCTTTCTTGGCATAAAATGAAATGATCTTGTAATCCTCTCCTTTGAGGTCTTTGAATTCCACATCGATCACACGAGCATTCAACGCCTTTTGATCGACGGATTTGAAATATTCCTGAGAGGCAAGGTTGACCAAAATATCATCTCCCTGTTCTTTCAGGTCGTTATTGATCAGTTCTGCTATCTGATGTGCCCAGAAATCATAAAGCGTCCTGTAATCATCAAAGGCGAGTTTTGTTCCCATTTCCAGCCGGTAGGGCTGGATGAGGTCCAATGGACGAAGCAGTCCATACAAACCGGATAGGATGCGGAAATGCTCTTGTGCAAAGTCCACGTCCCCTTGTTCGAAGGTGCTGGCATCCAGACCCTGATAAACATCTCCCTGAAAGGCAAACAAGCTGGGTTTTGCATTGCCCAGGTCATGGTTTGATTCGAAGGTGTGATAGCGTTCCACATTCAATTGCGCGAGTTTGTCGCTGATGGACATGAGGTTGCCAATCTCTTCAGGTTCTTTCTTTCGAAGTACCTCAATCAGGTCAGAAGACCGCTCCAATTTTCTGGGAGTTGTGAACCTTCCGGTATAAGGAGTTTCGAAATCAAGGCTTTTGGCCGGGGACACCACTGCAATCATCTCTGTGAAATTTTGAGCTGCAAATTAAAACGCAAATGGTTAACCTAACTAATTGACGATAAGTTGCGCTTATTCAATTTTTTCCGGATGAAATGAAAGCTCATTGTGAATTAGAACAATTATATGCAAAGGAGTAGCCCCTCGTGAGCCCCGCATGGCGCAGGGCTCACGCAAGGATTTGTGTGATGGGGCGCTTCAATAGCGATTTTAAAGCAACTATTGAAAGTGTTTGAGGACTTCAAGGGCAATCACATTATTGGCATCCAATTCCAGTGCCTTTTGATAGACTACATGAGCTTCTTCGATCCGGTTGGCATGTGTCAATGCTTCGCCGAGGCTTTCAAATGCATTGGTTTGTTCGGGAAAATCCTGAGCGTTTCGCTGTAGCAGGACTACTGCGTCAGCCGCTTTGTTCTCCTGTACGAGCATGTATCCGACCATATTGAGGGCGCGGTGCCCCACATTCATCGTGTCTTGCATGGCCTGATATTGTTCGATTGCCTGGGTGGTGCCTCCCTGGTTGTAGGCTTGATAAATGTGGTGTTGCGGGCTGCGAGGATTACGCAGCCAGTTGCTGAAATTTCCCGCCTTTATTTGTTTGCCCAATAAACTGAACTCTACCGTGACCTCATCTGACAGGGAGGCAATGCCTTCTTTGACCTGATCCCAACGCTTGCCCATGACATGGTAGGCCTTGCGATTGAGGGAATAGCTGCCTTCGAAGATTACCTGGAGGTCGTCTCGATTGTCCTTTAATACACCGAGAGGCTTCTTCATTTTAAGTTCGATGGATTGGGTGACATCTTTGATGGTGAGGTCGCCGGTTACAATCAAATGATTGCCTTCGGAATTTGCGGCTGTACTGGTGAATTGGATGGTTGGAAATACTTCCGCATCGAACCATCCGGGTGATTGGAGGTCTTTATCACGCCAATCATTGTTGGTATCGATGGATGCGACTTTCAAAACGAAACTAACGGACGTTTTGCTGAGGTCGTTTTCATCATATCTGATGGCTGCATTGAAATCCGAGAAACTTCCACGTACCTTGGCATACCCCATGTAAGTGATGGAGAAATTGACATAAGAGTGACTTCTGTCGAGTTGGAAGATTTCTTCCATCAGGCCGGATTGCGCAAAACCGGATGAAGCTGATAAAAGCGTCGCTAAAATGAATAATTTGAGTCTTGACATTTGTTGAGTTTTAGATTCAAATTACACCTCAGCACCTAAGGAATTCGACAATTCTTATAAGATTTTCCTTCTTTTTTAGTTCAATCCACGAAAACCAGCTTTGCTGAAACCTTGATTTCATCCCCGATCAACTGGTCCATGGCTCCAAAATCCAGGTTGAATTCACTTCGGAGAATCAAGACTTCTGCTGTAAGAATAAGAGAAGTGTCAAGATGCTCGATTTGGTACGGAATCACTACCTCGCGCTCTTCTGACTTGATTCTCAATCGTCCGTTGATTTGATTTTCGGAAGTAGAAAGAAGGATGCTATTGCTGCTAAATGTCATCGTCGGAAAACGTTTAGCATCCAGATAGACAGGTCCTTTCAGTGTTTCATCCCGTGTGGATTCTTCCGTATAGATACTTGCGACCTGGATCGTTCCTTCAATTTGCGAGATGTAGTCATTTTCCATAGTGAGGGATGCGTCAAATGCGCCAAAGTTTCCCTCGACGGTAAGGAAACCCATGTGCGTTATCATGAATGAAAGCTCCGAACGCTCGTTATTCAGGACAAGCGTTCGGTTTTGCATACCTGGGTTCACCCAGAAAAGCAGGATCATTATATTACTCAGCAAGGGCCAGGATAATCAAAGTGATTTTTACCTCATCTCCGATAAGACTGGTACCATTGGGCAGTTTCCGGTCAAAACTTACACCATAGTCCTGTCGGTTGATAGAAATGGAGGCTTCTGCTGCAATAGATTGCTTTCTGGTGGGTAGGTCTGGCAATGGCCCGTTTATCGTAAACGGAAGGGCTACTTCACGCGTTGTGCCGTGGATCGTCAGGTCACCAATGAGTAGGCTTTGTCCTTCTTCTACGGAAGTGCTTTTACTTTGGAAAGTGATCTCAGGATAAGTGGCTGCATCCAGAAAAGCAGGACTCTTCACGGCCTCTTCACCACCAGAATTGTTGGCATCATAGCTATTGACTTTTATGATCGCTTCGGCAGCGGTTTTGTTTAAGTCGTTGGCGTCATAAGTGATGCTTCCTGAGACATCTTTGAACCTCCCAACAACATCCACTACACCGAATCGTTGGATTCGAATCTGGACCGAACTGTGACCTGGGTCAATAACATAGTTTTGAGCGGTGGCTATGCTGCACAGTAGCATGAAAGCTGCCAGACTAAAAAGTGATCTTGTTTTCATTTTTCGATTTTGATCTTGGTAAAGCCCAAGCTTATTTGGAAAAATGGCCCGTGTCGACAATCCCTGTAAGATTTTCCCTGTTTTTGAACCCTGTCAGGGTTTCTTAACGCCGGATATAACCCTGTTAAGGTTAGGTCAAACTACCCCTGTAGGAGGAAGGCGTCATCCCCTGGTGCTTTTTGAAGGCATTGTTAAAGGAAGTTTTGTTGTTGAATCCGACTTCATGTGCAATTTGAAGTAAGGTCTTATCTGGTTCTTCAGCGATCTTTTTCTTGGCTTCTGTTACTCGATATTGATTGATGAAATCAAAGAAATTCTTTTGCAGGTTTTCGTTGATTACCTGAGACAAATGATTGGGAGACATTTCCAGTTGTTTAGCTACATCTGTGAGTCGAAGCTCGCGGTTGATGTAGAGTGATTGAGACTCCACAGCCTCGACTACTTTCTGTATGTACGCTTTTGAAGCATTGGGAGACAAGCTTGATTTTTCATAGCGAACTGGTTTCAATTCTTCGGCATAATCGAAAAAAAGCTGTGGAAATTTGATCGCCTGATACATGAGACAATAGATCGCTAGGGACAATGGCACCACATAGAAATAATCCGCGTGCCGACGATAGATTCCGGTGATAAACTGAAAACCGATGAACGTGCCTACGGCCGATACAATGATGATGGTAAACAAGAAAAACATCCGTTGCCAGAGGTAACCTTTCTGCAGCAAATTGGAGTATTCTTTTTGCAATTCTATCTGGCATTGATGCAGGTTGCGGTAGGCTAGCAGGGCATAGATAATCAGATGTATGAATTGCCCAAAAGCCACGGTGCCATATACATACTGCCAAAACGTTATCGGTTCCCGGTTCATGTGATCAAAAACCGTCAATAAACCATAATCTACGGATCTCCAGGTATGTAAATCATGGGTCAAAAAGGGTAATATCACCACAAAAACCAGAAAAGGAACAAAGTGCAAAAATGCTTTTCGGTTGAAGTTCCAGGAAAGTGGGCAGCTCGCTTTGGAGTAGCAATAGAGCAAAGGGCCCAACAGTAACCAGGAACCATATCGAGTACCAAAAAACAATCCCGATGGTATTTCCCATCGGTTTCGAATGGCCAGAAATTCTGTTTGATACCAGGCTAGCGCAAAAACAATCGCGATAAGGAGGAAGGCTGCTAACTTGTTTTGCGCTTTTATTGTGCTGAAAGAAAAAGCCAGAAAGAGGGCTTGCCCTATGGTAAATAATCCAAGTATGGAGGCGACATCCAAATGCATGCAATAAACCTAAAGAAGTTCCGGCTGGTTTCCCTGAAAAATGTGATGAGTGAACGGATCAATGATTATCTTTCACCATCAAAGCAATTGCGATGCAATACATTACTATTGAATCACCTGCGAAAAAAACTGTAGTTTGGAGTAGAGGAGTTAGATTATTCCTTGGATTATTTCTTGTGATTTATGGTTTTACTTATTTCACAAGGGGGGAAGATCCGGCGAGCTTATTATATTATAGTTTAGGTGTCATGGCACTTGTGGGAGGAACACTGACCCTTTTCTACTATGTAAAAGGGCCCTATCTTCGGGTAAATAGCAACGAATTGAAATTCAAACTCAGTTTGCGAGATTCGGAGCACACCATTTCCTGGTTAAGTTTGCAGTCCATCAGGTTCGAAAAACGCAATGTCTACTTTGAGGTGATTGATAAGGGCGAGTGGCCTGTTCATTTCAACTGTTCCAAGGATAACTTCGATGCCATTAAAAGGGCTTTACGACATCAAGCTAACGAATACAGAATTGAAGTGAAGGAGCAGGAATACATAAATGCTTCTTCTTGACATAAGCACAATTCCTTGCTGACAATAATATCGCGATGACAGAATACCTTTTACCCTTCATTCCCTAAAAGGAAGGTCGAAAATTTTATGGGTCGCCCTTTAGGGGCGGGACGGTCCGCCGCGCGGTAAATTCAAATGATTTTCTAATCTGTTAGCGTAGAATTAATTTGAAATTTAATAGGGTTGCCTATTTTCGCTGCTTATGGCATTGAAAGTAATCGGCGCAGGTGGCCCCAGAACAGGAACAGCTTCCTTAAAAGTAGCTTTAGAAACTTTAGGTTTTGGTAAGTGCTACCATATGGAGTGGGTATTCAACAATACCCATCAGGTAAAACTTTGGCAAGAACTTTACGAAACAGGGACGACCAATTTCGATGAGTTGTTCGATGGCTTTCAAAGTACCGTGGACTTTCCGGGTCATTTGAATTACAAAATATTCATGGAGCAGTATCCCGATGCCAAAGTGATCCTTTCAGAGCGAGATCCTGATCTTTGGTATGAAAGTTCGCTTCGCACCGTATATTCCGTCACTCCGAAAACGTTTTGGGAAAAGCTGGGAATGCTCGGTAAGATGATCCGATCCAAGCGTTTTCGCGAATTAGCAGGAGCCTTCCGATTAGTCGAGAAATACATTTGGAAAGGATTCTACGGCAATCAGTTCAGCAACAAAGAAAAAGCCATAGCACTGTATAAGAAGCATAACGAAGAGGTGAAAGCGCATGTGCCCGCAGATAAATTATTGATCTTCAGACCCGAGGATGGATGGGAGCCACTTTGTAAGTTCTTAGAAGTCCCTGTGCCGGAGATCCCTTATCCGCGAAAGAATCAACGAAAAGATTTTCAAGAGCAGCTCTCCAAAATGATCAATACCGGAGAGAAGCTGGAGTTGAAGTAAAAAACATTTCGTCATTCCCACGGTCATAGCAATTTCTTTGTGATAGCATCATACTAAACTGACCTGCCACACATCGATACAGGCCGGAATCTCGAGAAAAGGAGTGCCTGCTTAATTTTATTGAGATTTCGGGATTCCGCCTTGCTCCACCCGAAACGACGGCAATAAATTTTTCCTAATTCCCGTACAGCGAATACCTTTCCCCTTTAAACACCAGGTCGAACTGCGCCCAGCTCTTTTCCCCAGTTCCTTTCGCATCTTTAAATAATACACGACATTCAAAGACAACTTCATCACCTTTCAGCTCGATCAATTTGGAATGTGGCGTATCTTGTTTGACCCGGATGTTCCCTGCAATGATCAATCGATTTCCGGTTCTGGGCAATATGTCTACATCGCTGGTGATTGGAGAATACATGTCCAGTCCACGTTCTTTTCCATATTGCCAAACTTGTTGAATGGTACGGTTTTCTTCATCTATCTGATATTCCACGGCACGTGAGTAAGTTGGATTATTGCTCAGATTACGTGCCAGTCCATTGTCGAATATCAACAACCGACCATCACCTAGCCAGTTCAAAGAATGCTGCCCTGTACTCCACTCAAAATCATCTGCGGGTTGTGAGCCTTGTTGTACACTGGCCGGAAGCGGCTGTCCGTTTTTGTCTAGCGCGGTAAGTAAGAAGTTTTTTGTTTCACGTCCGTTACCTGCTCTTCCGGCTTTACCCCAGGCCACATGTGGAGCGAGAATCCATTGTGGGTTGTTATCGGTATCCACTTTCACAATGCCTTGATTCCTGCCCGAAGCAATGATGGATCCATCTTCTGTCATGGCAATGCTATTGAGATGAAACCAGTCTGCGGCAAAGTCCAGGCTATAGTCTTCCTGAAATACAGCACGGTCAATGTCCAATACTTCAGCCAAATCCCAGTGCTTGCCGGGACGATTTTCCCGTCGGTTCCATTCGACTACATGATCGAAGCGTGTCACTACCTGGCGGCCATCTGATCTACGAACTGCTGCATCTTTACGGGAACCACCCATCACAACATTTCCGTTGGGTAATTCTTCCAGATAGTGATTTCCTGCGAAATTGAATAGTTGTTCTTTTTTGACTTCTCTTCCGAGATTATCCAATTCATAAAGGTCGATCCAATCCAGGTACAACCAATTGCCAAGGCTGTTTCGAAGCGCAGAATAGGTGATCTGACCCGTGCTACTCATGTCCATGAACCAACGGATGTCCCCCGCATCGTCAAAAATGATGGTATATGACTGGAATTTACCATTATTGGCGATCAACATTTCGATCAGATGCATGCCCGGCTCCATCTTCGAGCGATCGATTTGATCAATTTCTACAGTGGGGAAAAATTCCGGTAGTGGATCCGTTCCTAATGTAAAACTCTTAGAGAAAGTTTGATCTTCTTGTGTCGTTAATTCCAGCACGACTTCATTGCTGGTACCTGCATATAGGCCTAGTACAGGAATACTGTGTCTCGTTGAAAAGGATGAATAAGATTTTTTAATTGGGTTTTTACCCTTCACTTCCACTTTTACTTTGACTGGCTGGGTTGTCTTGAAATCGAACTTACCCCCCAGTGGAACACGCTTAAAGGGATTGACTTGAGCGCTGACCTTGCCTTCAATTAGTTCTTCAAAACTTTTTGGGCCGGAATCACATGCTTGAAGCAAAAGAACAATGATGAAGACGCTGATCACTCTTGAGAAAAGCTGTAACGAAGTGCTGTGCGAGAAAGGTCGAATCATAAATCAGTAGTACAATCCCACAAATGTAGGAACTAGTGGTCATTGAACACTTGTCGTTGACCTTACGAACTTCAGCAATTTCAAGCTGTATGTACGGTAACCCAAGCCATTCGTCATATATTTCAATCCTAATTGTATATGATCCCGTAATTTGATTTGTAAGTAAAATCTCTCCTGACCCTATGAGAAAATTATTATCCCTTCTTGCCCTTTGCACTACTTTGATGGCTTTTGGCAATCCCCCGTTCATGAAACTTGGAACACCTGACATCAAGTCCATGGGTGTGTTAGAGTTTTCAGAAGACGGCATTTTGTTTATTGGTGACTCGAAAAATGCGACCATTTACGCGGTTGATTTACAGGAGTCTGCCGGAACCGTAGACAAAGCATTGATCATTCCGAATTTGGAAACGAAACTGGCTGCCTTGCTAGGTACCATCGATGATGACATCCTGATCCATGACCTGGCTGTAAATCCAGTCTCCAAGAATGCTTATATCAGCGTTTCGCGGGGCCGGGCCAACTGGACATCTAACTGGCAAATGCCCAAAGAATTGACCGATGCCACAATCCTTGTTCGGGTTACACCGACAGGTGGTATTGAGGAAGTTTCTTTAGAAGAAGTGCTTTTTGCTCAGGCATCTATCCCTAATCCGGTAGCTGCCGACAAAATGCATACCTGGAAGAAAGCACCACTTCGTGCGGATGCTATCTCTGATATCGCCTATAAGAATGGTTCACTGTATGTTGCTGGACTTTCCAATGAAGAGTTTGCTTCCTCGATGTGGGTACTGCCTTATCCCTTTTCAGGCGAAGCTCAGGCTTCTTCTTTGGAGATCTATCACGGAGCACATGGTAAATACGAGACACATTCTCCGGTAAGGGCATTCTTGCCATACGACATTCAAAACAAAGAGCAATTGTTAGCCGCCTATCTGTGCACGCCGCTGGTGACCTTTGAAACTTCTAACCTGCAAGGTGGCAAACACGTAAAAGGAAGAACCATCGCAGAATTTGGTGCAGGAAACTTTCCAATTGATATGGTGGCTTATCAAAGTAATGGTAACGACTACATTGTGATGTCAAATAGTCAACTGCCTTTAATGGTGATTGATCCGAAAGACATTGAAGCCTATGAAGGCCAAATTACTGAGGAAGTAGAAGGGTATCTAGCGGGTGTGAAGTACACGCCTCGAGCAGGATCAGGTATCTACCAACTGGCTGATTTCGGTGAAAAATACATCCTGGCGACCCAGCGTCTGGCAGGAGGAAAATTAGCTTTGGTCTCACTCAGCAAATCAAGGTTACGACCTTGATCCATTTGCTAAATTTCCAAAAGGCGGCTTCCTTATTAGGGGCCGTCTTTCTTTTTTTGGGCTTTTCTATACAGGGCCAGGAAATTAATTTCTCCTCAGAATCTGATCCAGGATCAGCAAACTATGGTCAGGTAAAGATTTCTTTGCCTTCAGACCTAATGTCTTCCATGGCAGCGTCGAAAGAAATTCCTTTTAAAAAACTTTTCAGAGTTTATGTCGGAGATCAGATTCCCAATGATCCTACCATGCCATCGGTCGCTGGCAAATATGAGATTGCTGGTAGTACGATGATTTTCAATCCACGTTTTGATCCGCCACCGGGCGTTACCTACACTATGGTTTTTGAGGTGAGTGAGGCTTATTCATTGATTGCTCAATCCAGACCAAATGGTTTGCCGAATAGTGTCCAGGAAACTTTTCAATTTCCAACACTACAACCTATTTACGGAAAAGCCATTGGAGCGATTTATCCCTTGGCCGATGTGCTACCGGCCAATCTGCTGCGGATGTATGTTTACTTTAATCAACCAATGGGACTCACCAATCCCCATGATCATGTCTGGTTGATCAACGAAGCGGGTGAACGCATCAATACGCCATTTGTTGAAATCACCGAAGGGCTTTGGAATGCCAACCGGACCCGGCTGACCTTGTTTTTTCATCCGGGTAGGGTGAAACGAGGAGTTGGACCCAACCTGACCATGGGCGCTGTTTTGGAGCCTGGGAATAGTTATCAGTTGTCTTTTGATCCTGAATGGAAGGATGCATTAGGAAGAGCAATCGGCGAAACTTCTCCTAAATCTTTTCGGGTTTCAGAAGCAGATCGAAATAGGATCAATCCCCAAAATTGGACCATTCAGGCACCTATGTCCGGATCCATTGAACCTATTCAAATCAATTGGTCAAAACCATTGGATTACGCCTTAGCGAAAAGAATGATCAGTGTCATTCATGAAAATCAAGACGTCCCTGTGATCGCTGAGCTTTTTGATCATGAAAGACAACTTCAATTAATTCCCTCCTCTGAATGGAGTGCTGGGAAGTACTTCCTTGAAATAGATCCCAGGCTTGAGGACCTGGCTGGAAATACGGCCTTTCACCTGTTCGATACGGCCACAAGTTCCATGGAAGATCCAAAGGGGAGGGATGTGGCGCCCATGAGGATTCCTTTTGAGATAGAATAATACAACCCTAACAAGGTTCTTTACGGAATAGATTAACCTTGTTAGGGTTATAAAGGAGCGATGAGGCGCTCGAAGCGCTACTTCACCCCAAACATCACTTTGGTCACTTTCGTCCGCAAAACCACACCCTCATACAACACCCAGCAGATCAGAAACGTACCACCCACCATGATTGTAATTTCAATACCAAAAGGATAATCTACTTGAAGCAGGAAATAACCAAGGATAATGGTAACTGTCTGATGAAAGATGTAAAAAGGATACACCGCCCGATTGGCATAGCTGATCAGTTTGCTGGGTTTATTGAGATAGATTTTGGCCCATGCAAAAATGGTAATGATCGCTGACCATAGATAAGTCGTTTTAAACAAGGCCTCAGTGAAGTGAATGATCGTGGAATCTTCAAAATTGAACCAGATGATGAGTTCACCTGAGAAGGCAAAAAGTCCGACTGTTGGAGCAATGAACCGCAGTTGATGAATGGCTTCCCAGAGTTTCTTGTCCATATTGATCAATAAGAACCCATAAAAGAATAAAGTCATGCTGCTGATGAAATTGAACCAGTCATGAACAAGGTTGTGGGTGACATTGAAAAAGGGTTCCAGCAGCGATTCGTACAGATAAAGCGGGAATACAAAGACAAACAATAGTCCAGGTTTTGCAGCAAGCCGTTCTCCAAATGATTGTAGGTTACTTGTGAATTTGTTTCTGATCCATATAAATACCGGACTCAAAATGAGTGAATAGATAAACAGGTAAGGAAGGAACCATAAGTGATGCCAGCTGATGTTGCCTTCAGGATAAACGCCATCGAAAGCTGGCCCGGTCCACCATGCCCAATAGGAACCCGTAAAATCACCGTTTACAATTCGTTCGATATAGACTTGTGGAGGAACGATCATCAGCATGCCAACTCCTAAAGGAATGGCCAGCCTTAGGAAACGTTCTTTGATAAATTGACCACTGGACCTGTGCCCCAATGCGAAGGCGGTACCCATTCCAGAGATTACAAATAAGATGGGAAGTCGCCATTGATTCACGAAGATCATCGGCCATCGCATCCAATCGTGGATCAAATCATTTTTGATGTGCCAGCCCCAGGGCACATAGAACATGCCTACGTGATAAAAAATCAATAATCCAAAGACCAGTACCCTTAACCAATCCAGGTCATAACGTCTTTCTTTTTCCATGTATTTGAGTTTTTTGTTTGGTTCAAACTTACATGTGTAGCATAAGTAAAATCACGCCTTGTGCTGGCTAACAAGCATTTTGTGTTTGGAAACAACAATTTGTGATGAGCAACAACCAATGGGATGAGTAACAAAGAGGAATGTGTCAGGAGGTCAGGGCGATCCGGGCATCAAAACTGGCCAGTTGACTTCTTGAAACCGGAACTTGAAAATCAATGGCCGCGGTGTGCAGGAAATAACCTTGAGCATTGCCTTCTACTTTGTCCAGGTGATTGATATTGTAAAGGAATGCCCGGTGTGTTCTAATGACTTGAGGAAATGTGGACAGTTGTTCTGCTACATTGGAGAGGCTAATTCGAATGAAATGTTCCTTAACCTGGTCATTGTTCCTGACAAAGAATCGAACATAATTGCCTTCTGCTTTGGCAAGAATTAATTCGTCTATTTGGAAGGCTATTTCTTCAGAATTCAAGGGGGTCTGGAGTTGGACAATTTCCTTGTTTTGCTCGTGTTGGGTGCTGACAATTTTAGATGCTTCTGTCTGGTGTTGCGATTTGAGGACCCTGAAGTTGATGTAGGTCATGAAGAACAGCAGCAAGCTTCCCGTGAGTAGTGTATTTCTTACTTCTTCAATCAGATAACGCATTTCCCAGTTACCCGGATTGTCGTAGATAAGGTCTCTGATCAGAAAACTACCGATACCGATACTGATGAGTAAATAGCCCAGGAAGGTGAATTCCTTGTAAAGTTTCCAATCGTCTCTGGAGACGATTTTGCCCAGGATCAGTCCGTAGATCAAATACTGTGTGGCTCCGTGTGCTGCATGTGCTAAAACAATGATCGGATAGGGCCAGCGGTGTTCGGGACGATAAACATTATATGGTTCAAAGAAATAGTCGAAACAGAAAGCCATACCAAAGACCAGCAATGCATTTCGCAAAACCAATTTCCCATGATGAATGAAAGGGTAGGGCTGATCAAAAAATGTCGTGACCTTTTGGTACATCTGTTATCCAGGAATCGCTTTCTTTTAATGCATGCGCAAGATAAAAACGTTCCAGGATTTTGCTGCGGGTCGACGACTGATTCCTAGCCGGGTACCGCTTCCTGATTGATCTGCTGCTCGACTTCCTGACCAACTTCCCGCAAAACCTGCACGAGGTGATCAATATGTTGTTTTTGCAACCGATGATTAATGAGGCAAGCCCTGATCACGGAACGATCGCCTAATCGGGTACCGGTGATGAATACCCTGCGATCCTTTTCTAATGCCGGGATGATCAATTGATTCAACTCGTCAATTTTTTCGATCTCTTCACTGTTGATACTTCCTATGTATTTGAAGCAGACGATACCTAACAAAGGATCAGAACTCAACTCGAAATCAGTAGAAGCTTCGACCGTCTGAGCCAGGTAACGTGTCAGGTGAATGTCTTTTTCAATCATGGCCTTCAGGCGATCTGCTCCATAAGCTTTGAAAGACATCCAGATCTTTAAGGCCTTTCCATTACGCGAAAGCTGGAACTGATGTTCATTGAAGTCCAGACGGCCATTGTCTTCTTGATCCGTTGCCAGGTAGGAGGCCTTCTTAAAATAAGCCTGATTGAATTGCTTGTAATCACGCACGAGCGTACAACCGGCTTCAAAAGGTTGGTAGAGCCATTTATGAAAGTCAAGCGCTACAGAATCTGCTTGCTCTATGCCCTTATAGTGATCTTTTACCAAATCGGTTCCTGCGGCCAGTGCGCCATAGGCCCCATCGATGTGATACCACATCTCATGCTGTTGAGCAATGCTTGCTAATTCATCAAGATCATCAATGGCACCTGTATTGACCGTTCCGGCATTTCCGATCAGGCAGAAAGGCTCGAATCCTTCCTGAATATCCTTTTCGATTTGTGTGTTAAGTTGTGCCAGGTTGATCGTGAAGTCATTATTCACCGGGATCTTTCGATAATGATCTGTTCCTATTCCCAGGATGTCTATGCTTTTGTCGACACAATTGTGCGTTTCTACCGAAGCGTAAACGGTAAAGGGTTTCATGCCGAAAATACCCTTTTGCTGGATTTGTCTGTCCTGAAAGTAGACGTTCCTAGCGACAGTCAGTCCGGTCAGGTTAGCTGCCGATCCACCACTCACCAGTACTCCTGCTGCATCCGCGTCGTACCCAATGAATTGCGCACCCCATTTGGAGACTTGCTTTTCCATCTCCGTCAGAACCGGGGCGAGGTGCCACTTCCCAATGTTTTGATTGATGGTAGTAGCCAGTAATTCCGCAAGGATGGATACCTGAGTACCTCCGGCCATCACGTAGGCGAACATTTTCGGAGCCATGTTCATGGTCGCTGTGTCCACCACTTTTTCCTGTACCATGTCCAGTAGATCTGAAGTATCCATGCCGCCGTTCGGCAGAGGTTCGGACATCCATTCCTGAATGACTTCTGGTGTAAGGCCAGAAAAAGCCATGTCTGATTCCATGGATTGAAACTTGTTTAATACCTGCTCGCTGGCCTTTTTGAGCAATGTTTCAAAAGCTTCAGCCGAAAAGTCAAGGGTGTGGTTGTCCATTTTTGCCATGTGACAAAAGTGCCATTTTTTTAGCTGGTGCTATAAAAAGATGAATGAGCTTATTTCATGGTTTGTATTCGAATTGTTCATGGAGTCAGGCTCAAGCAAGGGCTACGCTATGCGCACTGAAAAAAACATTCAAATCCGTGTTTACCTTTTACAACTTTCGACACTACTAGTTGAAAGGTTGTAAAAATTGAATTCGGAAAACACCATATTAAACAGGTTTGATAACTATCGGCAGCAAATTGCCTGGCTTAAACATGCTCCCAAAACAAGAACAACAAGGGTCCGTTTTAATGTGTTATCCGAAATTCAATATTCAACCCTACGAAGACTATACCAGTTCACACTAGATTTGTGGACTGGTAAAGGATTCACTTTTTTGAAGAACATCAACTGGCAACAACTTCGGTACGACCTCAAAAGAGGGAACAATGAGATGCTTTCGGTCTTTTTTCAAGAGCATGCTGGTTACTGCACTAGAAAATTGACCAGGGAACATCAATGTTCTCAGGAGGATGCCGAGGACATTTTTATTGAGTCAGTGATGAATTTGAGGGAAAAGCTGATCAGTGAAGCGATGGAAGCTGTGGCAAATGTGAGAAGCTATCTGTATACCACTTGTCATTACATGCTGATGGATCGAATGCGTAAAAAAAACCGGGAAGGTCGTTCAGAAGAAGATGTCACCAGGTTTTTTTATGAATCTTATCATACGACTGAAAATGATCCATTTGATAAGGCACTCATTGAGATTACCAGAAAGGCATGGAATGAACTGTCGGAGAAGTGCAAAGATATTTTGCACTACTTCTACGTAGATCGGATGGACATGAAGGAAATTGCAGATGTAATGGAGTTTGCATCCGCGGATGTGGCCAAGACATCAAAGTCCAGATGTTATCGACAGTTTTCTAACCGGGCTTATGAATTGAAGCAATCACAACAGTTATGAAACTGGATCCCAACGATATTGACCTGATCGAAAAGTACCTGGATGGAGAGCTGATTCAGGAAGATCAACAGTTTTTTAAGAGAAAAGAAGCAGCCTCGGAGGAGTTTCGAGATGCGGTATCGTTTCATAGACAGTTATTGGGGCATTTACAGGCCCAACAAAAACTTGCTTTAAAGACCGAACTCCGTGGGATGATGAACGAGTCGAAAGAGCCTCGAAAATTCAACTGGAAAATGCTGTCTATCGCAGCCTCAATCTTACTGATCGGTATCATAAGTGTCCTGCAATTTCAAGGTCCACCACCTTCGCAACAATTATTTGATCAGTATTTTGATCCCTATCCGGTGATGAGTATTGTACGTGGGAGTAATGACAACAGCGCTAATCCTTTGAGGATGTATGCAGAAGGCAAATACGAACAATTCATAGATAAACTGACCAAAGGAGATGCTGTAACAAATCAGCAAAGAACAGCGCAATTACAATTAGCCCTTGGTAATGCTTATCTGGTTTTGGCCCAACCTGAGCAAGCAATTAAAACCTTGAGTGAGATCGAAATAGGAGATGATCATTTCTTAGATGCACAATGGTATCTGGCATTGGCCAATCTACAATTACAGCGCTTCGAAGCAGCAAATGAGTATCTGCTTAAACTAACTACCGAACCATCATTTTACAGATCCAGTGCAAAGAAATTGATAGCTGCTATTCAAGATACCCGAGACTAATCCTTTTGTCGTATCTAAGGTAATCCTGGATTTTTACGAAAATGGATGCTAAGTCCGATTCAACATCACCAATCGCTTGTTGTCGCTTTTCTGGATATTTCGAATAAACGTTCTTAGTTCGGCGTATTCTTCAGGTTGGTAGATGCCATTGTTGATCACACATTTTCGAACAAAGGTCAGTTTCCCTTCATCGTTGATCATTTTGATCTCATAAGAACCAAATTCACTGTCTATTTTCTTGTCGAAGGAGGCACTCTCAATAAAGTATTGTTCAGGGAAATTTACCTGGATCGTATCGACCTGAGAGAAAGCATATCGTATTTCCATGGGGACACTTCGGGTCGCTGGTTTCATATTGAAACCGGAAATATTGGTGAACGTGAAAGGTTTGAAAAATAGCCGGTTGGAGGAAGAATTGGCCATGTTTCGGATACTCAGAGAGGCTTTCATTTGCGCCGTTGGTACAACTGCTTCTGTAGGTGCGGATACTTCCAGGGTTTCAAGATCCATTTGTCCCCACTCATGCTCATCAACGAACCATTTACGCTGTTTATCTTCAGAAAGTCTGTTGGCACCATTGAATCGATCATTCTCGATTTCAATACCCTGATATGTCCGATCGACCGCAACCTGACCCACGCCTTTGTCATCGATCGTTACGTGGATATTGGTGGCCTGTACATTTTCCTCTTCCTTGTATCGCCGCGTATGGATCACCTTTCCACCTTCAGGGGTAATCATAAGGGCATCACGGTCACTCGTGAACATGCCCAGATAGCCGAATGGGTTGGTTTGAGAAGTACATTCTAACCAGATCGTATCCTGTTCGGTGGGAACCGTTAAGATCGCATGGTTGAACTTATTCATGGGAAAGTCTTTCGATAGGCGAGAAGCATTGCTACCAGCGTTGATCAAGGTGTAAAAGCTTGGAACATCAATGGCTTCCAATAGTGACTGGGTATAAAAGGATAAGGCTTTGCAATCACCGTACTTTTTTTCATGAACAAATGAAGAAGTAAATGGCTGCCAGCCACCAATACCTAACTGAATGCTGACATAGCGTGAATTTTCTTGGAGATAATCGTAAACGATCCTGGCTTTCTCTTCTATGGAGGCATCGGCTGGAATCAGTTTTTTCACCGCTGCCAACTGTTCTGGCAACAAGTCATTGCGACCTGAATTCAGTTGATTGATCCACTGTCCGAAGCTTTCCCAGGTAGAAAGATCTCCTTGTACCCCATCCATTTGAAATTGATTAGGAGCGCTGTAGACAACTGGTGTGTAATCGGCATAGCGATAAGAATAGCGCTCAAATTCAAAGGCTTGCAAGTTTTTTACTTCCCATTCAACAATTTGACTTAATCCCAGGCTTTCAGCCTTAGGTTCAATGTTTAGCGACTGGTACCGAAACATGTCTGCTTCGGCACTTTCGATTCTGAGAGATGCATTCATCACGGCCTGTTTTTCTCCTTGAGGGATCCAGGTAGGGTAGAACAACGATCCAGTATAGTCAATTTCATATTCTACTTCGATGATGTAGGGATATTCGTTGTGGATCACTTCTAAATATTTGACTCTTGAATCAGAGGCGAGACTATAGCCTTTGGTGCTGATGTCCCTGAAATCACTGAGACTCCAGGAGCCCTTTTTTCTGCCAATCAGGTCTGTGGTTTTTACCTGCGCATACTTAACCTTTCTAAAATCATTGTAAAACAATCTGATCTGATTGGCCTCTTCCGCCCTGGAGTTGAGAATTACAGTCTTGTACGACCGTTTGAGTTTTGACTTTTTGATGTTCTCCACCTTGAACCAGGTATCATCCTTTAAGATGACTTCATTGGCATTTTCGGCAAGGGAGTCCGGGTAATATTTGATCTGACCGAAGGTCGATGAAGCCCACAAAAGGCTAAAAATCAATAGTAACGTTCTCATATCTTTTTAAGGATTACAGGTTCCTGATGCTTTTCTGAGACGAGTTGATAAAATTGACGGATATAAGCATAATTATCCGATCCAAAATCTGTCTGATTAACAATGAACGAAGATGAAATATTGATCATCTGACCACTTTGACGCACTGCATAGGTGAATTTTGCAGCTCCTTCAGGAAGGCTGATCACGGCCGGCTTGGGCAATTCAGCCTGGTAGCCTTCAGGGACTCTGATTGTCGTTAATAACCGGATGGTTTGACCAGTGGAAAAATCAACGGGCGCATTCCGTTCTTCTCTTTTAAATGGATTGTCATTAATCGCGCCGAAACGAACTGGGTTGAGGTATATGGTTTGGTCATCATCTAACGCTTCCATACACCTGACGCTCCAACGAAGATCTTTTGGGTTATTTTGAATGTTAAGCTCACCGATCTCCATATCTGTAAAATATCGGTCAGTAATTTTATGCTTATAGGCTTCTTCACCTTCTGAATTTAGCATCCTTTTCTCTGGGATAAATCCATAATCAGCATATCTGGCCTTCACATCAGTGACTAATTGTCCATTTTCTACGGCAATCGAAGTATTGAAATCTCTGGTTATTTTAGCATGGCTTTTCAAATTGACCCACATGCCTTCGGGATCATTCACCAGCCAGCCTCTTCCGTTGAGGCACCGGTTAGGTAGCATCCCAAACGGCAAGTCAGAAGCTGCGTCAGCTAAAATGATCTTTTCTCCGATAATCGTAGCAATCACTACGGAATTAAAGTCATTGTAGCTGGGATAACTCGGGTGAGGGGTACCGTGGCCTCTTGTACTGATGAGTACCGGAAATGCCTGCAGGCCGGCACGTCGCAAGGCTGCGCCGAGCGTCAGATTAATGTCTGCCGTGCTGCCTTTCTTTTCTTTGAAAGCTGCCCCACCAGCTCTGGAACTGCCGATGGAAAGGACATTGTTCCAGGCGAAGTTGCCTTGAATCCAGTTGTAGATTTCCGTCGCTTTTTCTAGATCGGTGCCCTCAAGCGACTTGACCTTGTCTTTGGCAAATCCATTTCGTTTCATCGCACCTCCGAGAGAGCCAGATTCGAGTAATTGTTTATTGAAATCAGCATAGGTTCTGACCCTGGCGGTCGAGAAGCTGTATCCGGGAAAATCCCGGGATTCTAATTGGAATTCAAGCCTTGTAGGTATGTCGACTTTGTTGTTCATGTAGGGTTCATCCAAAATCGGTGGAATATCTGTCGCTTCGATGGTAGAAGTTGTACTGAAAGACTTCAATTCTTCTGATTTGCTAGTCTGTGTTCTTGACATGGCCTGGAAACCTCGGTGAAAGTCCTCTACTTCGTCGAAAGAGGAAGACTTGATGTCCAAAGATGTCCCCAGAATACTCTGCCGATATTCAAAGAAATCAGGAAGCGTGTAGGTGAATTGTGAGAAAGCCACTGGAAGGTCCTCTTGCAATACCCAGGTATAGAGGTTGCCCAGGTAATGGGATCGCTGGATGTATTTGAATTCCACTACCGATCCATCTTTGACGTTGGGCAGCGCAAAACTTACCTCTTTTCGAAAGTCGCTCAGCCGAGATTCGAAGATCTGGTTTTTCTCAAGCTTGGTTTTGACCACCTTCCCATCAACCAAATTATAAGTCATCCCTTGAATTTGACTTAATTCCTCTCTGGCGATGCCTTCGGTTGGATCATATTGGATCAGGCTGATGTTAGCATAATCCTTGCCTTCAGTATTGAATATCTTGATGCGTTTAGTGATTTCAATTTCATAGATAAATCCCTGATTTTCATTTTTGAACCTGAGTCGTCCAATCCTTCCTAGAACCATCGCATCTGCTTCCTCAAAAAATGCACACTCGCTCATTTTCAGTTCTTCGGCCGATACCTTGCCGAACTTGAAAGATGTTTTTTGGGCATGCGTGTAAAATGAAATCAGTAAGAACAAATAGGTGATTTTCTTCATGTTTGGTTGGTTTGAGTAAAAAGTCGTTGAATTGTTCGCCTCAAATGTAAATTAAATCCACTTAATAGACCATAATGAAGCCAAGCCGTACAAGCTTCATGTTCAGATTGGTGATATTTACTTGATTGGAATTTTTATTTCCAAAGCATTTGAAAAGATAAGTTGTCATGTTGAATCCACAGCAACGGTGGTTTTTGATCAAATTGATTCCGTATCCCATTATTTCGTTATCGGGTGGTTTTCTGTATTGGATCCTCGAGCTGGGAATCATCGGAGAAACAAAATTTTACCCAGCTACGGGCAATTTATACAATAGCTCCAGTTCTTTTGTAGCAGTCCATTCGATGACTTTTTTACTGGGACTTTCACTAGGCTTGATAGAAGAAACGCTGTTTAAAGGAAGATTTCGGAAGATTTCATTTTTGCCCAAAATCATCCTGAAAACGGTAATCTACATGGGACTGCTGACACTCCTGATGTTCGTCTCTTCGATCATTTTGAATGCTATTAACATGAATACTTCGGTGACGGACCCTGAAGTAATCAGCACGGTCGTGAGTTTTTTAGGAAGTTTCACCTATATGAGCATAGCTATCTATGCAGGTGCCGTTATTGATCTCACTTTATTTTTCAACGAGATCATCAGTTTTCTTGGATTGGATGTGGTTGGTACCTACTTCACTGGGAAGTATTCCAAACCAGTCAAAGAGAGTCGGGTTTTCATGTTCCTTGACATGCGAAGTTCAACGACCATCGCAGAAAAGCTGGGACATGAAAAACACTATCAGTTGATCAATGATTATTATGCGGACATGTCTCGGGCCATCATAGAGACGCAAGGGCAGGTGTACCAGTATGTGGGCGACGAGATTGTGGTTTCCTGGAAAATTGATCGAGGGCTTAATCAGTCGAATTGTCTGGCTTGTTTCTTTCAAATCAGTGAAAAGATCCGTCAGAAATCTGAAAGATATATTTTCAGATATGGACTGATCGCCACCTTTAAGGCGGGTCTTCATGTAGGTGAGGTCACCAGAGGACAGGTAGGGTTGATCAAACGCGAAATGCTATTCATCGGTGATGTGCTTAATACGACTGCTCGTATTCAGGGATTGTGTAATGAATTGGAATCGGATTTACTTATATCCAAAGAATTGAAAGCACGATTGCCAGAAACATTAAATTTCAACTTTGCCTCTAAAGGGTGTTACGAATTGCGAGGCAGAGAGCAGAAAGAAGAATTGTTTGAAGTGACCGTTGACAACTAAATCTAATTTGTCTTCTACCAGAGCGAGAGTACACTGAGGCCCTCGATTACAATGAAGTTTTGGATACGCTTAGGCACTCGAAGCGTACCTTAATTCAAAACCAACTTATCCTTGATCTTATTCAGTCGATCTCTGGACATGACAAATTCCTTTTGTTGATGATCCATTCGGATGACATACTTGTCATTTTCCCAAAAGGCATAGTGCTGCAAATGATTCAGGTTGATCAACGTGCTGCGATTGATCCTTACAAAATGTTCTTGGTTTAGTTTTTCCTCCAACTCTGAAATTGATGCTTTCAATCGGTAACGCTCATCTGCAGTAGTGGCCATGGTTTTCCTTTCTTCTCTTTCAACCCAGATGATTTTCTCCGTATCGAGAAACACCTCTCCAAACTCGTCTGAAGCAAACAACCTGTTTTTGGTGCTGCTGTTCTGGACGGTTTTTAAATCATTTTGTGTTTCATTCAATTGACGGTTGTATTGCCCGATCAGATTGACATTGATCAGTGTATAACCAATGAGAAGGACCGGAGGCAGGTAGTTCAAATAAATCTCAAGACTGTAGAAATACTCATTGAAGTAGATCGAAGCATCAAGGTCCGGAAAGTAGTGCAGTAGGTACCGACTGGTTAGGGAGAACGGGCCAAACACAAAAAATGCTACTGCGAGCAGCGGTAAGAACTTCAATTCGTAAAGGAAGATTTCCCGAACGGAAAGCCTGATAGCATTTAGATTCAATCGCGTCGCATATATTCGGATGAGTTGCGCAATGATGGACACGGTAATGCACTCGATCAAAAACTGGTCAATGAATACATACCACAAAAGGTGGCTCCAGGTGAATGAACCGTCGCTGATCCATTCAAGGTTTGCCGGATGCAAATAGATAATCGTCAGGTACACCAATACCATGGCAAAGGTTGTAACGAGGATCACCTTCCAGTTTTTCAGCAGATCGTACGAAAGTGTCAGCCACATAGGTCAGAATTGAGACACTGGTTATCGGATTTGAGACATTCAAAGGTAGAATTACCCTCATCAAATACCCAGAATTCGGACACGTAAACCCGGAATTCGGACTTCTTGGTTCATTATAGTGCATTGCTAATCCGTGATTTGAATCAAAAAGCAAATCGAGAAATGAGAACATTTATCGCACTATTTACCTGCTGCATCTGCCAAATACTATGGGCACAATCTCCTTTGGAAGTTACTATTATCGGAACTACACACGCGTTTCAAAAGGAATATCAGGACAGACAGGATTTTCAACAAGTGAGGGATTTTATGGTGAATCTGGATCCAGACATCATATGCATCGAGGCGATCCCAGCCACCGATACCCTGAGCTTACAAGAGATATGGCCTAAAAATATGAAACGAGCTGATCGGTTGCGTGAAGCGTTGATTGAGAAAGGGCATTTGCCATATGATGCACGGGCTTATGCTTCAGCAACAGAAAGTAATCGGTTTAAAGGTGCCATTAGCTATGCTGCCTATGACTTTTGGAATGCCTACTATTACTGGTTTCAGGTCATGCAAAGTGGAGATTCACTTAATCAGTTTGCTCCATACATGAAGAATTTGAGTCGTTCGGAATACGGGTTGATAGTTTATCCTGCAGCCATGGAACTGGGAATCGATCAATTTCATCTGATTGATTACCGGGCAGGTGAAAATGCGTTTTTGGGCAGTACGCAAAAAGTCTTGAAGAAGCTCCTGTTTCGATTCAAGTGGAAACCACTGGGAACGTATCTGAAAACGCAAAAGCGCTACAAAAAAGCAGAAGAAGCGGGTCAGCTCATGGAGTTCATCAATGGACCAGCGTTTCAGGTTGCTTTTAACGACCTTATTGATATACTGCCAAGAAAGTTGCGCAAAGTAGAAGAGGCGCAATTCGTGAAAGACTATTGGTTAAAAAGAAATGAAGTCATGGCCAACCGCATCATTGATACGGCACGGAAACAAGACGCTAGTACAGTTCTCCTTACCGTAGGCAGTGCTCACGTCATGGCGATCAAAAATGCCCTGGAAAGACGTGGGCATGTAGTTCGTACCTATGGTGAATTCATTAACAAAAACAGCTAAATCATGGAAGAGATCATGCAATCCAATGCATTTTTCATGGTACCCCTGGTATTGTGTTATGGAATCATCTGTGGGATGTGGTTCTTGCTCGATCGGGTCGGATGGTTATGGGAGATTTCTCCTATCAGGTCACCAGAGAAACCGTGGACTGAGTTTTTTCTCTCAATAATTGCAGCAATAGCCATCCTGGCCGTAGGTCAATTGTATTCGCGAGGTTGGTTGCTACCAGGTTCAGATAATGAGATCGTAGCGGGTATCAGTTGGATGTTCAACAATGTAATCATCTTTTCACCACTTTGGTTGACGGTCATTATCCGAAAGCAATCACTTAACACGCTCCTGATTTCCGGTAAGGGATTCCTAAAAAAGGTAATTTTTGGGCTTGTTGCCAGTGCTGTAGGTATACTGATATTTGTAAGTCTACGAAATGAATTGGGGCGATTTCCTGAAATATTTGGGCATGCATTCACTTATGAAAGCCTGATCAACTTCCCTGCGGTCTTTTTTGAGAATGTAGCCCTGGCGTTTCTTTTCGTTAGATTTCGCTGGGCCGTAGGATCAAGATGGGCCATCCTTATTCCGGCATTACTTTTTGCAGTTGCACATATTCCCGGTTCCCTTGCAGAAGGAGATCCCTGGGGGCATATCCTGTATTTTGCAATATTGACCAGTAGCCTGACAGTAGTCATTCTCTATACGGCATATCGATCAAGAGACATCATTTGGTTGGGTTTTGTGCATTATTTGGTAGATGTGGCCATTAAGGCCTTTTGAAGCTATGATTGCAATATTGGAAGGTAGTTTTATTAATTTTTCATGGTGAACCGGAAAAGTGAGATTTATATTAAAAATGGACTGGCCCTGGGAGGTTATGACGTGGTTCAGATTTTTGAGAGTCGAGAGGTTAAACCTGGACTTCCATCCTTTCAGTACAAATATGAAGGTGCGGTTTGGACTTTTTCGAGTGAAGACAACCTGAGACTTTTTCGGGCGAATCCATCGAAGTACAAGCCTGCATATGGAGGATATTGTGCCTATGGCATTTCTCAAGGCTACAAGGCACCAACCAGGATCCATCTATTTGAAGTGGTCGATAATGTTTTGTATTTCAACTTCAGTCCCTATATCAAACGCTTCTGGATTCGACATCAAACATTTTTAATTGACATGGCTGATGACAAGTGGCTGAATATTCAGCATGATCCAATGATTCGGGTCAATTACTATTGGATCTACTTAAAATACCTAGTCTTTAAATCGTTAGGTATTCCTTTCTTCGGGAAAGTAGAATCCCCTCAAATCACAGGATAAGCATCTCATCAATAGTAATTGATTCAATTTCATAGCTTTAATCAACTCGAGTTTTCGTTGCTAAATAACTGAATATAAGGTTGTTGGCTGAATTCAAACAAAGGAGGAGAAAGCATGCTAATAGAATTTACATGTAAATAATCCATTCGATTATTGTTAGGATATTTATTTCTTATAATTTTGTATATCATACATTGTTGTAAGAAATGAAAAACAAAGGGTTAGGGGAATTCGAAGAGCTCATACTATTGGCGGTCTGTATTCTGGAGCAAGCCTATGGGGTAGCAGTTAAGAAAGAGGTCGAAAAGCATTCGAAAAGATCGGTTTTACTCGGAGCTGTGCACATTACCTTGTATCGACTACAGGACAAAGGTTACCTGAAATCAGAGCTTGGCGGTAATACAGAGAAGCGTGGTGATAGAAGAAAGCGGCTTTTCGAAATTACTGATGCCGGCATGGAGCAATTGAAATCTGCTCAGGAAGTGCGTCAAAGCATGTGGCAAGTCATTCCTCAACTCAAACCCCAGGGTTAATCCCATGAAAAAGCAAGAGAAAATACCCACTTTGGTCAAGTGGCTGTTCTCGAAAAGTATCGATCAGTTCATGATCGAAGAACTGCTCGGCGACTTACAGGAGATGCGAGAAGACCGCACTGAGGAGCGAGGCAAATTCATTGCAGGTTTCATGTACTGGGTAGATGCATTCCATTTACTCACCGGATTCTCAACCATTCGAATATCAAAAACTCAAAATAGGTCAACACTCATGTTTCAAAGTTTATTCAAGATCGCCTGGAGAAATGCGCTCCGGCAAAAACAATTTACTGTACTCAATGTCCTTGGACTTACCCTGGGCATAGCCACCACTTTATTCATTGGGCTCTACATCGATGATGAATTGAGCTATGATACGTTCCATGAAAAAGGAGATCGCATCTATCGTGTGAACCAACCCAATATTTGGGGGGACTGGGACGAAAGGGCGTCAAATACAGGTCCCAATGTCGCCACTGCGCTCAAGACAGACATTCCTGAATTTGAAGAGGTGACACGTTTACTCTTCCTGGGTCATAAGACGGTAAAGGGAGTTTATCACGATAGGGTGTTCAAAGAATCGAGGATCTATGCGGCAGATGAGAATTTCTTTGATGTCTTTACTTTCCCGTTGCTGTCAGGCAATCCAAATACGGCATTTGCCAGACCCAATACCATGGTTTTGACACAAGAGACGGTTGCCCGATACTTCGGTGATCAGATGGGGCCTGACGAAGTGGTTGGAAAAACCATCAGCATGAAGGATTATCTGGGTAAATGGATTGATTACGAAGTAGTAGGAGTAGCGGATGAAATTCCTTCTCGTTCTCATATTCAGTTTGATGCACTGATCTCATTGAAGAGTGAGCATGAATTGATGGAAAGCAGTGGATGGAAGTGGATCTTTACGGCATTTTCTACTTATGTATTAGTCAACGAGCATGTTGATCTCGTTGCATTGACTGAAAAAATCCAGGAATTGCCCGCAAAATGGGCACCACCCACTACAGAAAAGATCTTCAATCAAACGTTTGAGGAATTCACCAAAGGGTATCCCTGGAAACTAGGCTTACAACCCATGCGAGAGATTTACATTGCTGCACATCCGCAGTATCAGATGTTTGGTCCCGTTGGTAATCCAGAGATCGTTCAAATTTTTGCGGCCATTGGGCTGTTGGTGTTGATCCTGTCAGTGATCAATTTCATGAATCTTTCTACGGCCCGATCTACTACTCGTTCGAAGGAAGTAGGGGTGAGAAAGGTGTTGGGTTCGGCACGTCAAACACTGATTTATCAATTTGTCCTGGAGTCTGTGATTTATGTCTGCGTAAGTACAATGCTGGCTTTGGCCCTGGTTTATTTATCTCTTGATGCGTTCAATGTACTGGCTGAAAAAGAATTGGAGTTGACCCCTTATCTGATAACTCCTTTGACATATTTGGTGATGCTGGGATTTGTTTTGATGGTCGGCATACTGGCAGGAAGTTATCCTTCCTTTTATTTGTCTTCTTTCCGTCCCATTGAAACCTTGAAAAATAAACTTGGTTCCGGTAGAAAAGGGAAAGTGATCAGAAATGGCCTTGTGGTCTTGCAGTTCACCATATCAATTACACTGATCATTTGTACCTTCTTTGTGCAGAAGCAGCTGGATTATTCATCGAAGCTGGATGTGGGTTTTGCAAAAGACAATGTATTGCAGCTGCACAATATTGAGCAATTCGGTTTTGATACTGATCACCTGAAAGCACGATTAGAAGCTAATCCTGCTTTTCTCAAAGTTGGAAAGTCCTTTGGCCTGCCACCCCAGATCTACTCGGGAGATCGCTATAAATCGAAAAGCTCGGATGAAGTGATACAAATGAATAATGTTCGTGCCGGAAAAGATTTTCTTGATTTACTTGGATTAACGTTTTTGGAGGGACGAAACTTCAATTCAGCGATTGCTACGGATAAATACAAGGTTGTTCTCAATGAGAAAGCTGTAGCCATGCTGGGCTGGGGTAGCAGAGAACAATATAGTGCTGATTCGCCAATAGGAAAAATCGTGAAACTTGCATCAGGGGACGAAGATGAATTTGAAGTCATCGGTGTGGTGAAAGACTTTAATTTCAGTGATTTGAAGCAGGAAATTGCCCCCTTGGTGATCATTAATCACCTCAATGATAAAGTTTGGGATTTTGGAGCTGGTAGGTCTTACCTCTCCCTTAAACTTGATCCAAATACAATCGAAAAGAAATCGGATCTTGATCAAATGTTATTGGATTTGGAGGAAGAATTGAGATCAATTGATGCTAGCGTGCCATTCGAATACACTTTCATGGATCAGACTTTTGATCAGGCATTTAGAAGTGAGCAACGAATGGCCACTGTACTTAATGTTTTCACATTGATGGCGATGATGATTGCCTGTATTGGATTGTTTGGACTCGCTGCTTTTTCTGCGGAGCAAAGAACCAAGGAGTTAGGCATTAGAAAAGTGCTGGGAGCGGCAGTTTTCAATTTGGTCAAGACGTTTTCTACGGAGTTTACCCGATTGGTATTCATCGCGATCTTATTGGCGACCCCTGTTGCATATTTGACTGTTCGTTGGTGGCTGACAGACTTTGCTTATCGTACACCAATTGATTGGTGGGTATTTGCCATGGCAATATCAGGAGCTTTACTTCTTGCGATTGGCACCATTAGTTTCCAGTCCTTCAAAGTAGCGCATCAAAATCCGGCAGAGGCATTAAAGGATGAGTAATTATCCATAGATGTCTGCTCATAAGGCCTTTCAGTCGATTCCTGAAAGGCCTTGTTTTTTCATTCCATTTCGATTTTTCAGCATTTTTTCTTTTTAACTGTCACGGGCTTTCGTGTGTGGTGTCTAACCATAAATCAAAAATTAATTGACACATGGAAACTAACAATTTTGACGTTCAAAGCATCGGGATCAACGCACATCCGGACAAGGTCTTTCAATTCATTGCTGAGCCGACCAATGTTCCTAAATGGGCATTAGGTTTTTCTGAAGTAGATGGTAAAACGGCGTTCATGGAAACGCCTGCCGGAAAGATGAAAGTGGGAATGACAATGGAAAGCAATCCAGCCCTGGGTACCGTAGATACGACGATGACCATGCCTGATAATAGTGTTGGGATGGCGTATTCTCGGGTTATCCCTAATGACAAGGGGCAAACAAGCATTTTTTCTTTTGTATTGATGGCACCCCCTGTTCCTCTGGAAGAGATCGAAGGGACTTTGGAAGCACAAAAGAAACAGTTAGCAGAAGAGCTGCAATTATTAAAGAAAATTCTGGAAGCTTGATGGTGCTGAGACAAATTCATCATCCTTCAGTGCTTGGAGCAAGTTTACTGGGGTTTGTATTGGCTTTCATTTGGTACGGCCCTCTTTTTGGTGAAACATGGGCCATAGGTGCAGAAGTGATCAATCCAACGACTCCTCCGGGTTGGGCCTCTTTTACCGCCTTCTTGGTGGGATGGATTGCCAATTATGGGCTGGCTTACTTCCTGATTGCAACCCGCCAAAAAGGAGCAATTGCAGGACTGAAGATCGGGGCAATTATTACGGTGGCTTTCTTGTTGCAGGTAATCATCGGTCCATGGCTTTTTGCCGGCAGGTTCTTGCTATTTGCTGTCAACATGCCGTATTTCACGTTGGTAGCTTTAAGCTCAGGATTGATTATCGGACATTTTCAGAAATAAAGACCAATGAAGTGTATGGTCTGAGATCATGCACTTCTTACCTTATATAAATGACATGGATAAACAACAAGAACGTTCGGATCAGGTGCTTATTCAGGAGGCTCTATCCGGGAATAGAAAATCATTAGAAATACTGATTAAGAGACACCAAACCTGGATATTTAATGTAGCCCTGAACCTGACCGCAGATGCCAATGAAGCTGCGGACCTGATGCAGGAGGTGCTGATCAAAATGGTGACCAACCTGTCCAGGTTTGAAAGGAAAAGTCAATTTCGGACATGGTTGTACCGGATCATCAAAAACCACTTTTTAAATACCAAAAGGAAAGGACAATCCAGTCAGGTGATTCCCTGGGAGGAGTACGCACAGGGCCTTGACGCGACCAGAGATAAGGAGTTGACCGATACCTTTGACATAGATAAGGAATTGTTAGTTGAGGAAGCAAAATTAAGTTGCATGAAAGCCATGTTGCTTTGCCTGACACCCGAGCAACGATTGGTTTATGTATTGGGAGAACTATTTGAAACACCTTCTGCGGAAGCTGCAGAAGTGATGGGTGTTACTGCAGCCAATTTTAGAAAGCAGCTGAGCCGAACCAGGGAACAGCTCTATAATTTCATGAACGAAAAGTGTGGCTTAATCAACAAGACCAATCCTTGCAGGTGTGCTCGAAAGACTACTGGATTTATTCAAAAAGGATATGTTGATCCTAAAAATTTGCAATTTCAGAGAGAGGTGATTAGCAAAATTGAAGACATAGCACCATCCAAACTAGATGCGTTTGAAAACAAAGGCATGACAGCCTATAAGCGATTGTACAAAGCTCATAATTACCAGCAGACACCTAATGAAGACCTTTTTCTAAAAGAACTCCTGACCTCATCCGACATCAAGGAGAGTTTTGGGCTGAATTAGCGCCCTTTCTATCACTCCTGAAAATACACCAGCAGATTGATTTTGTCTGACAAGTGATAAGTCGTATCCTGATCTTCAGGGTCTGTGTAGGTGATGACGTGAGCAATATTCAGGTCATTGTAATAGGAAGGTTGGATTTTGCCAAAGAACTTATTGAATTTGGTACGTACGGTACGTAAGTGAACTTCATCGGATTCCATGGCTGCATTGCTTTCCTCTTCCTCCAATACAGCTAAACATAGTTGCTCGATTGATTCCATTTCCTCGATGCTTCTGGAAATGTAGGAGACCAATTCCGGATAGGCTTCCTGAAGTGCTACCCACTTACTGAAATAGATCGGATCTAGTTTGTCCAGGATCTTTCGTTCGTAGGCAATGTTGAAGAGTAGTCTAAGCTTATTACTCACCCGTTTGACATTTCGAGGTAAGACTAATTTGAGTATGTCCAAAGTGTGTTTGATCGCAATATGGAACCGGCTGTCATTTTGCTCAATATTGGCATAAGCCTCCGTCCGCCTGATGTTCTCGATTTCCAGGGTGTTCAGATTGGAGTTGTCATCATCAAGGTAGTGCGACTGATTCTTTTTCATTTTATCATTCACCTGACCGGAATATGAACTCAACTCATCTTCATGAGTGACAGAAACCCAGGTAATCGTCAGAAGTTGATAAACGATCACAACCAAGAGGAACAAGAGGGTTAACTCAATTGAAATAGTTCGATAACCCTCCGTGGCATTCCGGTAGACCTCATAAATGTACCGATTGACATACAAGTTTGTTGCTTCGAATGTTTGTGTTTTAATAGGAGGAAAAGTCCCTATTGAATCCAACAATGCGAATGCACCATAGAGTGAGTCTATCTTATTGACAAAGACAGAATCTTCCGTAAGCCTTTGTTCGTGAGGAATTATATCTCGATTGAATAAACTAGACAACCAGCCACCTACAAAAAGTTCATCCAGTTCAGCTGTTTGATCTGCTATCCCCATCGCTAAGCTAATTGATACATTCGCAAATTCATCTTTTCTCATCCATAGATACTTCCAGGTAACTCTATCGGCGTATGAAAAAGTGGAATCACTCGGTTCTATGGTAAATAACTTAGAAGAATCTTGATTTTCTTTAGGACCAAAAATTTCGTAATTAATCTCCATTTGCCATGCTTCCTTTAGATTCTCAGATATCTGGAGAGTATCCAGGTAAGCTTCGATGTGCTGTGGATTGAACTGATTTTGATACCGTAGATCCATCCATGAATTGTGTGCAAGCAACCCGTACATCACGAATGAGGAAATGATAAATAGCAAAATGAGAAAAGCATTGATGCGTTTCAGCCCAGGGGCGTGAAAAGTGTCCAGATTGATGTTCCAGTAATCTCTATAGAACCCTTTAAAGATGCGACTGATCAGTATGATCGGGAACATGCCGATCCATAGGATCAGGTACAATGGTTTTAGTGCGACGCTGATCTGCTCGCTACCCGACACTTCTTTGAAGGAGACCATGCGTTCTTCGATGGTCGAGCCCAGAATGGCTTCAAATTGAGTGTATTGTGTCTTAATGAATTTCGTGAAAGCACGAAAAATACGCTTCTGGAACGGTATATTTTCTTCATTAGCGTTCTCCGGGAGTTTGGTCAATTCGTCCGCTGTTTTTGCCTCCTGGTTTTCAACCAATGGACGAATATGTTTAGGGTTATAGAGGGGTAAGTCAAATTGAAGTTGAATGATTTTTTGAATGTACAGCCGGCCAAAGCCATTGTTATTTTCTCCGTCGGTATCTGTAGAGGGACCAAACTGCGCTTTTGCCGGATTGTATCGTTTTGCAAATTCCTCATACTTGATATCAGCGGAAGCGGCTACGGTTTGGATATCCGCCATGATGACGATGATCACATTCGGAATATTCAACAACTGGTTGATGGCTTCCATTAATTCTACCGGACCTGTATCGCGGCACCTTTCCAGGTCATCGACAAAAATCACCAGCTTGAGGTCTTTTGGTAAAGCCTGATTGATCAAACCCTTGAGCTGATTACGGACCACTTCCACTTTCCCAGCTTGCGCTTCGGCGATAGGGTCTTTGAGATATGACTTAAGCGTCGATGTGAATTGAAATAGGTACTGGAATATTTTAATGACCAGCGCCCCAGTGCCACCAACTGCAATTCCCTTATAGTCAGCCAATTCGGGCGGAAGACCTTTCAGAATGGTCTGTATTTCAGGTAGATCTTCGACCAACTTGAACAACCCGAATAACAAAAGGGTAAGCACACCGTATAGACTGACGTTTCTTATCCTCCTGGCGAATCTATCGGAAGGTGCAGTGAGGTGAACAGGTAGCGGATCCCATAATTTGTGCCACCAACGTCGGTATTGATCGAGTTCACGTGCGATAAATGCCGTGAAAGCCGTTTTGATGTGTTCGGAATCGTCATGCTGCCAGGCGTTGAACCAGATTGTACGATGTTTAGACAGACTCTTGGCCGGCATCGCTTCTACCTGGCGACGAATCAGATTCCCCAAAGAAGATTTTCCAGCACCCCAGGGAGCATTGATGACCAGGGTTAAGGGAGTGGTGGTATTCGGACTGTCGATGATGCCAGCCAGTGCGTTACTAAAGGTCTTGAAGTCTAATTTATCATTACTTACATCGTCAATAGGGCGATCAGCAACCATCTGGATTTGGACCTGATTCTGGACTTTTTGATTAGTGAAATTCCCATTACTATCATATAGATCAAGATCTACTCGTTTTAGCAATTCTTTGGTTCTTCTGGACTCCACGAAGATGTCCATTTTCTTTTCAGGGTCATTGATTTCATACCCCTTCAATAAAGCGGTGAAGACTTCTTTGTCTGTCAGCCCAGAAATCTTGAATAATGGGAGTTCGATCAATGGGATGTTGTATGTGTTTTGAATATTGGCGAGCTGACCACCCATGTTATTGACAACCGATTTGATGTCTATGCCTGACCCTTTTTCGTCGTGGCTGGGAATAGGTTCTGTGATCAATACGATCACCCCTTTTGCCGGTTCAGGTAAATACGATTTGCTTTTTACGGGTATTGAATCACCATCCAATAGGGTAATAACGTCTCCAAATCGATGCGTTTCACGCTTGAATTGCAAGTCAAATTGTTCAGTCTTGGGGGATCGCCCCAGGATGATTTTTCCATCAGCACTGCCCAAAATGATCGAAACCAGGGTATTCCTGGACGAAGGTTTCCCCAATTTGAGTTCGAAGAAGATTGAAGACATAGTAGTTAGGTTGCCTTCTAATATAGACCTTTAATTGTAATGTTTGAAAATAGAATTCTTTTGAGTGATTGGTCTCACGGTGCTTCATCACGTAAAAAAGGTTACTTGGAATTAGCTATCTCGTTGAGCCTTCATTGGTACTTCTAAAGTATTGAACCTCGTTAAAAACGGCTATCTTTGATCAAAGACAAATCAAAAGCTAAAGTGTATCAAAAGACTTAAAACAGCATTTCCTGTTTTGCTAACCCTGATCGTAACAACTTCCATTATTGGATGTAAGGAGGATGGTCGTGTCGTTGCACCGGAATTGGAAACCTTCATAGGAAGTTGGGCCATGGAATCGGTAACGCTTGAAGGTACTTTACTTGAGGAATGGCAACAAGTAGTGATCACCTTTGAGCAAGAAAGTGAGGAGGGAGGCACCCAAATTCACCGGGTCATTTGGTTTGGCATCCTGAAGGCGTATGGAGTATTGAAGAGAAAGCAGTAGGGCTGTTATCTTTCGTAATGAATGATACCTCGAATGTGACTGTAGTCACTTACGATGAGGAAACCATGACTTTGGCTCGAGGGTTACCATGGACTAGTTACAACCCTTGTGATTTGAATGATCCTAATGTAGAAGCATGCGTGTTGCCTGTTTATGGGACCTGGTTATTTTTTATGAGGGAGGAACAGTAGCAAAAATGAATTCCCTCTACTTTCAACGACCGTGTCGAAAGCAAAGGGAATAGTTAGCTCACTCATGCCTCGACCAACGCTCTATCAAAACCAAAGACCCTGGGTGCAAAGGTGGCGTCTAGTCCCATGCCTTTAGCGGCTTGTTGTAACTGCTCTGGCACGTCACCACAGAAAAGGAATGGTCCGGGAACTGCGATTTCCAGTAAAGCGGGAAAGTGTCCTGCTGCCGTAGTACTTAGGTGAAATCCTAATGCCGCTCCATCTTTGAATAAGTCGTATACCACCAGGGTATCTGTAGCCTCTTCAAAGTAACATGCCACTTGCAGGGCATCAGGTTCATTGGCCTGCATTTGGTTCGTCACTTCATGATACGTGGCTTTCAAGGCTGTTGCGTGCCCGGGTTTTGCGGTCCATTTGTAAACGACTGTGATTGCTTGATTATTCATGATCTTGTTTTTTACGAATTGATTATGAAACAAAAGTATGTCCTAAAAGCACCCATAAGAGGTGTATTTTACGACACTTATAAGGGTTGATTCGGACAAATAAATCATTTACTTTTGTAGATATAATGCAGCATCTCAGTATTCTAGTTCCAAGAGGCCTGGCCATTGTCGATACGATTATTGGATCAATGAATCTTTTTCAGATGGCCAATAACTATTACCGAAAACAGGGGTTTTCCTCTGAAAATCTTTTTGATATTGATCTGGTAGGCTTGTCTAAAGACACAGTTTCTTACAATCGCGTATTTGCAGTTCAACCTACTAAAACGATTGATCAGGTGCAGAAGACTAGTCTGATCATTGTCGCAGGTATTGTTGGCAACATGGATGAGCAAATAGAACTCAATCGGCCTTTTGTTGGTTGGATGAAAGAACAGCGAATCAAGCACCATTGTGAGATCGCAAGTTTATGTCGGGGAGCCTTTTTACTGGCAGAAACTGGCCTGATGAATGGAAAGTCCTGCGCCACGCATTGGTTGACGCATGATACGTTTAAACAACGCTTCCCACAAGTCAATCTGATTCCGGAAAAGATCATCAGTGAAGACAATGGGATTTACTCCAGTGGGGGAGCCTACTCTTTTTTAAACTTGTTGCTGTACCTGATCGAAAAATACTATGGTCGCGAAACAGCCATTTGGTGTGCTAAAGTTTCAGAGATCGAGTTTGATCGGCTGGATCAAAATCAATTTGTTATATTCAATGGTCAGAAAGAGCATGCGGATGAAGAGATCATTGCCATTCAGGAGTTTATAGAAAAACACTACTCAGAAAAGCTGAGTATCGAAGAACTTGCAGCAAAGATGGCTACCAGTTCCAGAAATTTTGTGCGAAGGTTTAAGAAAGCTACCAGCAATACGCCGATTGAATATGTGCAGCGAGTGCGAATAGAAGTAGCAAAGAAACAATTGGAATCATCCACGATGAATGTACATCAGGTAATGTATCACTGCGGCTACAATGACGATAAGACTTTCCGTACCATATTCAAGCGCTACGCAGGCCTGACTCCACTGGAATACCGAAATAAATACAACCGGGAAATGGCGTACGCATGACCTCCTTTTAAATAAAGAAGTTAAGAGGGTCGATACTTGGGAATTCCAAAGAAGAATGGACTTGAATGACATACCAATCATCATTCCGTCTGAAGCTTCTTAATCGCTTCTTCGATCATTCTCTTCATGAATGGAGGGTCTTCGCTCTTCTGCAGAATAGTTCTCAGTTGTGTGGCTGTTTGAGGATCGTCAATATGGACGATGGCCACCAGTGCTCTGTTTTTTATACCATTTCTGAAATTGCGTAAAGCTCTTTCTGTTATTCCATCCCAAATTTCCTTGTCGCCATTTCGGCTTAAACGTTTCATTCTTGCCATGAATTTGGCTTCCGATGTTTCGTCTGGGCCGTGTTCGAGTACATGCAGCAATTGACCGACGTATTGCTTTTTATTTGCTTTTATAGCAACCAGTGATCCGGTTAAGTCCTGTGGATTTTCATAACAATCCTGTAGCAAGTAACTATTTATTGCCTGATCGATCCGTTCTTGTGCCTGGATGAATCCCGGGGCAAGGATTAAGGCCATAATGACCCAATTTTTGAAAAATCTCTGCATTTTTTAATTAGCTGAAAATGAACCATCTGACCAGATACGTTTTTGGATGGATGGACATCCACCCGTGCTCTCTTCCTGATGTGAACAGATTCTAAAATCGCCGATCGTTCTTAAGCCAGATATACTGACATATGAACTTGGAGAGTAGAGTTGCCTAAACGTTTGACCTTCAGTAAGATATTCACGGGACCTACTCGAACTAAACATGACATTGGTATTGTCAAAATTCCGGTCGAACTGATCCGGATGCGCGAGGCCCATAGCATGTCCGAATTCATGAGCAAGTAGCCCGCCCGTGGTTGAGCGGCCCATCCCAATGATATTGTTACCGCAAAACACGCCGTTACTGGTTAATGAGCCTGTGCCAAAGTCCACCGCATCCACATAGTAGACATTCAGGTTAGTTGGATCGAATCCAATCCTTTCGGTCAATTGAAAGTTATTGCCGCAGGTATAGTTCAGAAACTGATCTCTATCAGCAGATGAGGTCATGTCATTGATCTGTATTTCATCGATTCGAAGACCAGCTTTTTCAGATGCCCAGATACTATTGGTAATGTTTATCGCATCAATAATCAGTTGTTCCATCTCATCAAATGGTTCTGCAATGACCCAAAAAGTAACCGGAAGATTGATTCTTTCATTAAGCGTGATTGGGATGATATCTTGCTCTTCCGACCATGGAACATTGGTCATCAAAGTAGGTGCATACTGCGAATGGAAGGCGATCAACTCGTTACGTGTATGATCACTAAAATTGCCAGACAATTCAAAATCTGGAGCTGCAGTGATTTCACGTCGGTCATTTACCCCTCTTCCCGTAAGGCTTGCCGGTCCTGGTTCTACGAACCCGTCTACCAACAGACCTATTTCACCTTGAATCTGCTGTGTTGGAAACTCAATCCGGTCATTGATGATTTCGGGTTCAGGCATCATTTGCTCATCATTCTTACAACTGATCAGCCATAGTCCGCTGAACAATAGCCACTGAAAAAATTGGGTTTTCTTCATCATCGTTATTTTGAATCGAGGCGTGGTTGATTACTTGTTTAAAATAATAAACAACCGCAGACGTATGATCACCTACCATCAATTTTCATTAAAACAGCTGTAAGTCTTTGACTCGCATCAGCTCTCCATCATAAAAGCTCCTAAAGTTTCCCTGGATTGATCTTCAATGGGTAAACTCTTCTTGGTAGTATTGCTCACCTGAACAATCACCGTTTTAGCTTCAGCTACCAGTTGGCCATTTTGAAATATCCCCTGATACAATTGCAGGGATGTGCGTCCAATTTTGGTAATACCCGTTCCAATTTCAACTTTCCCTGGCCAATGGATTTCTGCGCGGAAGTCGATTTGCAAGGAAGCGATCACAAAACTGATCTCGGCTTCTTCAGGATTGAGGTTATCACCATAGATGATATTCACCCGACCTGTTTCCAGATAGGTAGCAAAGACCGCATTGTTGACGTGGCCCTGTCGGTCTGTATCCGCATACCTGACCTTATCCCAGGATGTGGATGGGAAATCCGAGAGCTGAATGGATTGATTCATAAAATTCAAAATAAATAAAAGATCCATTGAACCCGAAGCCAGTTCATGTGTATAGTACAAAAAACAAGATGAAATGAAAGGTTTCCTGGTTGCTTTATGTATATCATGCTCCTTGTTGGTACAGGCCCAACAATACCTGGTAATCGAAGGACAAATTTGGGACGGTACAACGAGCAGTCCATTACCCTTTTGCTCCGTATTTATAAAGGGAAAAGAGGTTGGTACCGTCGCGAATTTCGAAGGCAGGTTTAAGATCAATATTCCTGAATCCATGCAATCCGATACACTGGTGATCAGTCATGTCGGCTATAAGAATTACTATGCGATTGTTGGTGAGTTATCGGAAGAGATAACGGTCAAGTTAGAAGAGGCGCCAATTGACCTTGATGTAATACAGGTAACCACTGACCGGTTGTCTGCTCAGGAGATTTTCGGCAAAGCCATCGATAAGATCAATTCCGGTAAAGGCTATCCCGAACAAGACTTCCGAATGGACGGCTTTTTTAGAGAACAACACAGAAGCGAAGGTGTTCCAACGGGTGTGCTGGAATGTGCCATCAGTGTCTTTGATGATGATGTGACCACCAAATTCAAAGACATAGCCATCAACCAGTTTCGAAAGGTATATGATCGCAAACAGAACACCGACCAGTTCATTGATACCAAAGAAGGACACAATCATTTGCTGTTGCTATTGAATGGCGGGATCAACCTCATTCCTTTGGCCAGACGCTATAAATCTTCGGTCTGGAAATTGCCACTTGAAATCAAGGAATTGACCTATTACAATGATCGCATGGTCTACGTACTGGCCAATGAAAATGAACGAAGGAAACTTCAACTGTATGTAGATGTAGATGACTTTACGGTTTATAAGAATGAATTGATCCTGGAAGCAAAAGACTCAGACTATGAAAGCTATGCCTGGCGCAAAATGAATAGCAAAGGTGAGGAGTGTGGTGCTGTTTATGATCACCAGTCTTATGAGTACCGATCAATCAACGGAAAACTATTTCCTTACTACTCTTTCCGAAGAATGGATTTTAGCTGTTTTGATCCGCAGCAAGAGGCAATTATTGCCACAGCCCAACTAAAGAAAGAATTGTTGGTCAATCATGTGACCTACAATCCGGTGGTCACAGCAAAGGACAAGCTACGTAAGAAACAAGGCTTGATCAATCGGAAAGAGCCCTATGATTCGGTCTTCTGGAAGCATTTCAACGACATACGTGAAATTGACCTGGATGTCACTTTGTACAAAGGTCAGCATGCAAATGCGATGCAAAACATGACAATCAATCCTGCAGCAACTGTGAAAGAAGAAAGCATGGAACAACCCTTGCAGATTGGCGATCATGCTGCGCGGATATTTACACGCGCCGATACCTTATATGGAACGCTTACTCCGGATTTGGACTGCTATGATGTGCATCATTATGAATTGGACCTTGAGATAGATCCTATACAAGAAGTCATAGCTGGTGAGGTAATCATGAGCTTTCAGGTATTGAAAGGAACCCATGAAATAAGACTAGATCTGTTGGAACACATGACCATCGATGAAATTACAAAAGAAGGGAAGCAGTTACCTTTCCGACGTGATCTTGATGCGGTTTATGTGTCCATTGAGGAAGGGTTGTTGCCGCGAGGTAATTATTCAATCAAAGTACGGTACAATGGGCATCCTTTAGAAACCACTTTTGGAGATCAATGGACCGGCGGATTCATGTGGAGTCAGGACATTGAGGGCAATCCATTTTCGCAAACGCTATGTCAGGGTAATGGGGCCAAAGGCTGGTTCCCGGTCAAGAATCACTTGTCAGATGAACCCGATAGTATTGACATCAAAGTTACCGTCCCTTCGAATTTAGTAGCAGTAGCCAATGGCCAATTGGTCAAAAAAAAGTACTTGCAAACACCAATCAATATCATTGGAAAACGACTAATCCCATCAATACCTATGACATTGCTGTTCATCTGGGATTATATGAAAATACGAACTCCACTTTTCAATCCGTCACAGGAGAAGCCTTGAAGGTAGATCATTACTTTCTACCCCAGGATGCTGAGTTAGCCAGAAAGAACCTGGAAATGGTTCCGAAAATGCTGGAAGTCTATGAACGCTATTTTGGACCTTATCCATTTCAGGAAGACGGCTTTAAAATGGTACAGTCTCCTTATCCGATGGAGCACCAAAGTTGTGTGGCAGTTGGTCCATACTTTGATGATTTTCTGATCCTGCATGAAACAGCCCATGAATGGTGGGGAAACAATGTAAGTATTACCGACAATGCTGACATTTGGATTCATGAAGCATTTGCAACCTATGCGGAATCGCTTTATTTGGAAGCTACACTAGGCTATGAGATGGGGCAACGGTACCTGAATTCCCGAAAGAGCGAGATATTAAATGATCATCCGGTTCTGGGGATTAGGAATGTAAATCATTTTCATTATCGTATTGAAGACAAGTACACCAAAGGTTCGTTGATGATCAATACCCTCCGGCAGATGGTCGATGATGATGAGTTATGGTTTGAGACGTTGAAAGCCATCCAGGAAGATTTTAGACATGGCTTCATTGACACAGAAACCCTGATCAACTTCATGGAATTGCAATTGGAAATGGACTTATCTTCTTTCTTCGAACAATACCTCCAGACTACACAAATTCCGACATTGGAAATGAAGCAAAATGATATGGGTTTTTCATATCGTTGGACACATGTTGTTGATGGGTTTGATATGCCATTAAGGATAGGTGAAATGGAAATTATTGCGACTGCCGAATGGCAACAGACAACCATCGATCTGGGGCAAAAATTTAAAAAGCAGCTGATGGATGCCTATTTGATTCAGGTAATAGCGCTTGATGATTGATAACAAGGATCGACGAGATAGTTCGTTTATCTTTAATCAATGAACTTGCAATTGGCCTGTACCTACCAGAAAAGTAAGAGGAAACTACAGTTTGAGCGGCTACTACGGCAGCATGTCAATCCTGATCAATTAAAAGATGCAGCTGCACCAAATTCCTGGCTCTATTTCAGAAGGACCAATCCAAGAAAGTTTGAAGTATACATGGATGAGGATTTTGAACTCATCCCCAATAGAAATCCTCTTTTTATGTGGCTCAATAAGCCCAATGTTTTACAGGGTAGGATACGAATTTCAGAAGGTGGTCTGCTTTGCATCCATTGGAATGGAACCTGGACGGATTGTGTTCGGTTTGAAGGGGAATGGGTTGAAGCCCTCGCGACGGAGACGATTGTTTGGGATCACTACTTGGTGGCAAAGGGTAAGATACATGCAGGTAAATGAATGCCAACGTGAGCAAATTAAATCAATATCACCTTCACGCTTTCGCCCATGCTAAACTTCACTTCGAAGTTTATGATGCCAAGAGCTATCTGGCCACCAGAATGGAGAAAGCATCAAGACCACATCGACACAGCTATTACCAATTGATCTGGTTTAAAACCGCGGGCAATCATTACATAGATTATGAAGTTGTTGAGCACCCGGCAAACGCCGTATTTATGATCAATAAGAATCAGGTACATCATTTTTGCCGGGATTCTCCTAATGAGGGTATACTATTCCATTTCAATGATATTTTCATCGTTGAACAAAATCCTGACTTATTGGATAGGTGGTCGCTCACTTTATTTAGTGAGATGGTTACCCATTATGTAATTCTGGATCAAGAAGTGATAGAAAAGGTGGATCGGTTTACGGGATTAATTCGTGAAGAGGCAGCTAAACAAGATAAGTTTTACGCTGAGGCTATCTTTCACCTATTTGCGGCTATTATGGTGATATTGGAAAGAAAACTTGACGTTTTGTCTCTAAATAAAACCTTCAGTGATGCTTTCATGCTTGCGTCAAAGTTTAAGAAATTAGTCGTTGATAACATTGAACACTTTTGGAGTATCGATGAATTTGCCGAAAGGTTGAACATTACTACAAAAGTGTTGACCAAAGCAACGAAGGAAGTATTGTATCAGACTCCTGCTAAAATCATAACAGATCTCAAGGTGTTAGAGGCCAAAAGAATGCTTTCGAACCAATCTTTATCTGTCAAGGAAATTGGTTATCGATTAGGGTTCGAACAGGCAACTTACTTTACGAAGTATTTCAAAAAAGTTACAGGGGTTACTCCCAGAGCGTTCCAGCGGGCACTGCAGTAATTTACCATCCAAAAGCCTTTTTTTACCATTCCTGACCTGCGCGGCAAGCGTTTGACTTGTTCATAATAATCATTGAAAATTAAGATGAAAAGTCAAGCATTAATCATTGGTGGTTCTACTGGAATGGGAAAAGCCACAGCTGCCTTATTAGTAAAAGAAGGAGTCGAAGTATTTATCATTGGGAAAGAAGAATCAGGGCTGGAGTCCTGTCAATCAGAGCTTTCCCAGCATGGCGTGGTACATACAATTGCTTTGGATCTTTTTGACTTTGAGGCAGTTCGTCAATTCTCAGCCACATTGTCCAATCAAATTTCCAACCTGACTTATTTGGTCAATGCAGCGGGATACTTTAGTCCCAAAGCTTTTTTGCAGCATGAAGAAGCGGATTACGATATTTATCACCGTTTCAATAAGGCATTTTTCTTCATTACGCAGGCCGCGGCAGAAGTGATGAAAAGTAACGATGGTGGCTCTATTGTAAACATTGGAAGTATGTGGGCGAAACAAGCGATCAAAGCCACGCCTTCCTCTGCTTATTCTATGGCAAAGGCAGGCTTGCATGCGTTGACGCAACATCTGGCAATGGAGTTGGCCGAGCATAATATTCGGGTTAATGCGGTTTCTCCTGCAGTCGTAGTAACGCCTATTTATGGTGCATTCATTGAAGAAGAAAAGATCGAAGAGACCTTACAGGGATTCAATGATTTTCATCCTATAGGAAGAGTGGGTAGACCAGAAGATATTGCCAAAACCATCAAATTTCTATTGACTGATGAAAGTTCTTGGGTAACCGGGGCCATTTGGGATATTGACGGTGGTGTGATGTCGGGCAGGAATTAGTTCAAAAGTTACGATTCCTTGAGTCCCTGGTTCATTTCAGGGACTTCAGTTTCATACATGTCCACTTTTAAGGAGCATCCAGGCTCTCTATGCAACCTTTATTCAGGCACTTTTGATTTTGACTGATTTCCGAAACACACCTGGTGAGACGCCATGCTTTTGTTTCCAGATGCGATTGAAATACGCCGGCTCACCATACCCTAATGCCTGAGTGATTTCCTTGACGGTCTTTTCAGAATGAAGTAGAAGCTTTTCGGCTTCTTGCAATTTGATCTTGTTGCGGTGCTCGGCAATGCCTATTCCGGCGTGTTCTTTGAATAATCGGTTAAGGTTACGTTCACTCATGTTCATCTCAGTGGCCAACTCATGAACAGTCACAATTTCATTGATACGCGATTGCAGAATCTGTTGCACTTTGTAAACCACGGGGTGAAATTTGTTCTTGAAATTGAGGAACGTGTTTTTTTGTGAACCAATGTTTTCGCGTCGGACATTGATGACCAGTTCCCGCGCGACTTCTGCTGCCAGGATCGGATCGAAAATCTCTTCCAGATAGGCCAGGGTCATGTCTATACCAGTAGTCATACCCGCACTGGTGTAGATGTTGGCATCAACGGAATACAAGCTTTCTTCTTGTAGTTGCACCGATGGAAATTGTGTCTTGACCCAGTCGAAACACTTCCAATGCGTACTGGCTTTCTTGCCATTTAAAAGTCCAAGGTTCATCAGGACGATGGAGCCCGTACAGATGGATAATATGGTGCCTCCTTGACGATGATGATCCCATAGAAAATCGCTGGTGGAGGCCAGTTCCTGATCGAGCATTCCAATGGCCAGTTGCCTGAAGTCTACTCCGGGGACACAAATAATGTCTCTTCTTTTGGGACTGATGTCATCTATCAACTCCAGCCTGGAGAAGTGAATGTGCTGTTCCGTTTCAATGTCATCCTTTGTCGAGACATAGATGATATCAAATTTCTTTTTACCGATTGTATTGGCCTCGTAAAACACCTGAACAGCTCCGGCAAAGTCAAAGACGTGTACTTTGGAAAAGAGCAGAACATATACTTTATAATTATCTAAATCAGACATTTATTTATCTTATTAGGATAAATGTAGTTGATCAATCGGAGACCCAAGTATTATTGATTAGTCAAAAATTCACCAAGATGAGAATTACACTTACTACTATCGTTTTAGTAATCGTTTTTATGTCCAACGCACAAAATGCTGAAGTAGGTTTTGTTTGTGGCCCTTGTGGTTGTGGGCAAGATGAAGTTTTTCATGACAAGCCGGGCAACTGTGAGGCTTGTGGTATGGAATTGTTTGCCGCATACAAAAGGAAGTACAAGCCCAGCCGAGGCCAGGTGACCAATGCACCAAGAAAGACCGTGGCCATTTTACTATTCCCAGGTGTTCAGATTATTGATTATACGGGACCTTGGGAAGTTTTTGGACAGGCCAATTGGAATGTTTTTACCGTGGCCAAAACGGATGAACTACTGGAGACGGCCATGGGCATGCAGGTCAAGCCGCACTATACTTTTAAAGATGTGCCAGAAGCCGACTTTTTGCTGGTGCCTGGAGGTAATGTTCAACACAATGACACGGACATACAAAAGTGGCTGCAGCAACAAGCCACAGAGAAAGAGCAAATTTTGTCTGTTTGTAATGGCGCTTATCACCTGGGGGCTGCTGGGCTATTGGATGGCAAGCAAGCAACCACCTTTGCACCTTTGATCCCGGGACTCTCACAAGTAGCTCCTAAAGCGGAAGTGTTATCTGATGTGCGATGGACGGACAATGGCAAGATCCTTACTTCTGCCGGTTTATCATCCGGCATTGATGCCGCCATCTATCTGGTCAGCAAATATCAGGGGTTAGGGAACGCCCAACGGATAGCCACACATTTGGAATATGACTGGAGTCCTGATAAAGGATTTGTACGGGCATCATTGGCAGATATGCACCTGCAGGGCTTTGGACAATTCATCAATCAATTTGACCGGGAATGGTTGCGATACGAAGGAGATCAAAATGAATGGTATATGGAAGTGGCTGTCGATACGGAGCTTTCAGAATCCGAGTTGATGAAAGTCATCGAGTTCCAGGCAGAAAAAGGGTATGATTGGGCAAAATCTGGTAAAGGCTGGACTTATGAAGTCAAAGGCCAACAATGGGAAGCGAATTTCAACATTGAAAAAGGTGAAGCAGCTAAGAAGATCATCAAGTTTCGGGTGCAGAAAGCTTAAGCACCTTCAATCATCAGCAGAAATAAAAACGGCCTTCAATTTTTCAATTGAAGGCCGTTTTTTTGATAACCACGTCTGCCAGAGGCAGGAGGTTATTTATATCAATTGAGCACGAATTTCTTGCTCACCAACTGACCGTCTATTTCAAATCTGGCGATGTATAATCCGCCTTTTAAGTTGCCGCGGTTCCACTGAATCTCTCTGCTTCCTGATTTAGGCTGGATCGATTGCAATACTCTTCCGTTCAGGTCAATAATTTCTACCCGGCTAGGGGTCAGGTCGCCTAATTGAATCGTCGCAATTGATTCGACAGGATTTGGGCTGATGGTGATTTTTGAGGAAAGTTCCTTTTCAGCACTCAGCGCTATGTCCTGGATATAAAAATCATCAACAACCCAACCAAATCCGTTGGTATTGGCATCTGCAAACATTCTGAAGCGTATCAGGATATTATCTCCAGCATTGAAGTGATCCAACAAATTGATGGAATGAGATTGGAATAGCTCTGAGGTTCCATTTTCTCCTGCTTCATAGGCAGCTAGCCACTCAGGATAACGTCGTGCATCATAGCCATCTTCGAGAGGAATCCAGTTGAGCCCGTCAGAAGAGGCTTCCACTACTACGTAATCCCAAAACTCGAAATCACCGAATTCTGTCCCGTCTTCACCGGGCTCAATCAATGCAACGTCCTCGTAGGTCAATGTTGCGTCACTAGCGGCTACTTCGATCGGCACGCGTAAGTAGAATACACTTTCCATCGCATCGCCATATGGGTGCGGGCTGTGTAGGGCCCGAGCCTCAAATCCTTCTTCAGTTCTGATCTGTAGACCACTTCCGATGAAGTCGCCAAAAGATGCACTAAAGTTGGTGCCATAAGAGCCACTGATATCCGTAGGTTCGAACATGAACGTCAAACGTTCTACAGAGGTGAAGATCTGCCCGTCGAGATAAGCCGATAAATTGACTCTTCGATTGCCGCTTAACCCACGGTTTTCATATACCTGTGAAAGTGATCCTATTTCATTGTCGTAAATGGTGCCTATGATTTCACCTTCAAGGAAGACCTGAATCGAATCAAAAGCCTCAGAGAAATTGAAATTAAAATTCAGGCCTCCTGTAGGCTCTACATAAACCTGTTCTACGATAGGAGCTATGACAATTCCTTCTAATTCTACACTCCAGATACCTCGTCCATAGGTGGCAATGACCAATTGGTTTTCTGCCAGTTTGAAATCATAAACATTGACCGGCGGCATGTTGTTTTCCATGAGATTCCAGCTTTCACCGCCATCAAGAGATTCGATGATCCCGATCTCAGAACCTACCCAAATGCGATTATTGTCGCTTGGGAAAACAAACAGACAGTTTACAGCTACATCCGGGAAGCCTTTGGAACTTGCTGCTCCTGAACCATCAAAACCAGAAATGTCTTCCCAGGTTTCACCCAGGTCGGTCGTTTTCAGCACTTTAGGGAATCCCGCGAAAGAGAACAAGGCATAAGCGGTGTTTTCTTCAGTTGGATGTGTACCTATTCCAGCCACGGATCCCATATTGAACACATCGTAGTTTTCTGTTTCGTTGAATGTTTGTCCACCGTCCGTAGACACATGTAAACGATTGGCCTCATTCAGACGGCCACCTGCCCAGATTACATCAGGGTTGGCATATGAAACTTCTACGTCCGCAGCATTTGAAAAAGACCAGGTGTTAGCATTGTTCATGGTGGCAGCTGACCATTCTCCTCCAAAATCATTGGAAAACCATACGCCAGTCGCCCCTGTAGTAAAGATTCTGTCTGGCAGCTGTTTGTGGTGAGCTAATCTTGTAATGAATGGGCCATCGTCATCAAAGCCATTGGAAGCACCAATCCAGGTTTCTCCACCATCAAGGGTTCTTGAAAAACCATTAAATTGTGAACCACCGATGATTTTGTCAGGATCTGAGCTGTGCCACAGCGCTTCAAACCCGTCACCACCAATACCAAAGACCGCATTGACATCAGCACCGCCTTCAGTCCCATCTGGGTGATACCAGGTTCCATTATCTTGCGTGCCACCGATGAATCGATTTTCACCAGGAGCTTTGTCTGCCCCATAAAACTGGGTGGTGTTATAGCCATTACTGATAAAGTTAAAATCGCCTTGTGCAGGGCCAGGTGAGGTGCCTCTCTCTGTTGTGTAGACACCACCGTCATTACCTACCAATATCCTAAACGTCTGATCATCATCGTTTTTATCATAAACGACATAGTTGTGCTGGTCAGGGTGAAGACCTTGTGCACGGGTGGATTGAGGAAAGCTATTGATGCCATTGAAAGCGTTGTAGGCATCTGAAACTACTGTGGTATTTCTATAGACAGCAGGAGTTACATTAAATACGACTGCTAGTTGACTCTCCGGCAAGTCATCTGGATCGAAAGTAGCACCAGCAGCAAGTGTTGTCCAGAAGAAATACATTTGTCCGTTTTCATGACCCCCATCCTGGGTAATGGTATCTGCCGCAGTTTCAGAATAAGGAATGTTGTGAATGTACAAGTATTCCCTTGAATGGGTAGAACCCGCACCATCGGTATTCGTGGCAATCAAGTTCCAGGTACCATCTTCCTGTTGATCCCGGAAAGATGCCATCAACTGAACGTCATTTCGTGTATCCCATACCTGAAAAGGAACTTCCACGTAATCTTCATAGATATAATCTTCAGCAGCGACACCTGGTCCTTGCCCACCGACAGAGAATCGATGCGCCATTTGAGTTCCCTGACCAAATCGAACCTCTACTGGCAATAAGTCTCTCTCGGCAACACCACCAAACTCAAACCCTTGAGAGGCATTACCTGTAAAGTTGACAAAGTTCATGAAAGAAGGTGCTGCATCATAGTTTACAGCGATGATCGTAAGATCTTCTGCATCTCCTTCGGCTAGCTCAAACAAAAAAGTATTGACACCACCGACATAGACTTTATTAGCATCATACGGATGAGGCGTGATGATATTATCGTACCAACCCTGACCACCAAGGAAATCTTCGTTGGTGCCCGATTCGTTGATTGCCAGAAACCAGTTTGCACCTCCGTCATTGGAGACATAGAGATCAGAGCCTGTACCACTAACACTTCCCTGTGAAGAGGCCCAGATACGATTCGTATTCACTGGAGAAACAGTAATTTCTACCCTTCCGCCAGGAGACAGGCCATTGTTGACATATTCCCAGGTTAGACCTTCGTCAGTGGACTTGATGACGCCCACGCCATTGATAGCAACATATAACGTGCTGAAATCAGAAGGGTCATAATCGATATCGTCGTGTCGTTCGTTGGTACTGGACCTAAGTTGCGTCCAGGTCGATCCTCCATCTTCAGTTTTATAAATAGCGGATGAGAAAGGTCCCCATACGCTACTTCTCGTCGTAGCGATCACAGTATTTTCATCGTTGGGATCTACCACGATTCTGGATACATTTCTAAAATCAGGGTAGTCACTGGGGTCAGCGATTTGCGTCCAGCTATTTCCTCGATCTGTTGATTTGAATAATCCTGCTCCATCGATATCATTGGTGAAGTGCTCGCCGGTACCCGCATACATGACATCCGTATTAGATGGGGCCATGACGAGCGTATTGGTGCCCAGGTTGGGAATGTCATCAGAAAGGTAAGACCAGTTAGCTCCATTGTCAGTGGTCTTCCAGATTCCTCCGGAAGCAGATCCGGCGTAAAAGGTTTCTTGATTCGGATCATCCGGGTCGATCACCAGGCCACGCGTTCTTCCACCAACATTTCCAGGCCCTCTTTCAATGAACTCCATGTTTTCTGTTCTTGCCGCATTTTTAGAGCTTCTTTTTTTAGCCGCCGCATACTCTTCCATCACCTGGTTCGGTCCATACTTCGGTCCGTCATCTCCGTCTCGGGTTCTCAATTGACGTTGTATGATACCATGCATTTCAGGTTGGTCGGCCTTGGCGATTCCCATTTTTTTCTTGGCCGTCTTTTTATCTAACCAATCCTGATATGGGTCGTTTGTGCCTTTCTCTTGTTTGACCGTTTCTTTTTTCTCGACAATCTTTTGATTTAAATCTGACACATCCTGAACTTTATAGATCAGGACCATGGTGCCAGCAATCAATGTCAAAAGCAGTATAATTTTTCTCATTTCCAAAGGGGTAATTAAGGGGTATTTGATTCTTTTTCTTTCGTGTCCAGATTAAATATGTAAGAGGTAGTATTCGATGATTGCTTGTCCTGAATCACTTCGGGAGTTTCCTGTATCAGAAGCTTCCGGTCTGAGTGCCAACTCACTTTGGCATTTAGTTTTTCCGGGCCGTAAATGATCGCTGCATTTTTATTATTAATGACCAGTACTGTCTTTCTGTTAGTCAAGGTTTGCTTATTGACTGTAAAACAGAGCGAAAGGTCACCTCTGTCAATTTTTTCAAACTTGTTTCCAAGTTGTTCAATAATGACATCCCGAGGATTAATATCCTGTTGTTGGCCCTTTTCTGAGCCCTTACAGGACATCAACACGATAAGTGCGATGATGGGTATTTGTTTAAGCATATGAACTACAAGTATTATAGAACAGGCGGGGTTATGAACTTAGGTTTAATTTGATTTATGGAGTGTGAAACACTTCCCACATACACAAATGTATATGCATCGAAGCTAATCATCAATTTTTAAGTGTTGTAAGCTGTGGATATGAATTTATTATTGATCGTCTGTCTGAGGACAATGAACGATTTCCTGAAGCGTTGGGTAGGGTATGGGTCATGGTTAAGGTATATACAGGAAAAGCACCCATGAACCCTACACACTTACTACAAAATATCCATCGCCCCATGATTCTGGTTTGTATTGTCCATTTTTTACTACTTGCTGGTTGTTCGGAGGAGGAAACTTCTAAACCAGTCAGTGATTCCATCAATAAAATCATGCCTTTGGGTGCTTCACGGGTAGAAGGAGATCGCCCTGAATATGAAAGTTTTCGATTTGAGCTTTGGTTATTGCTGACGGATGGAAACTGGGATTTTGATTACATGGGCACACGAACTGATGGAGGCTCTTATCCTGCCATACGAGACAAACCGTCATTCGACCGGAACCATGAAGGCCGGGGAGGCTGGACTTCCGGAGATATTTTAGAAGGAATTGATGGTTGGTTAGCTGAAACGGGTGCACCGGACATTGTGCTTTTCAGCTCTCCTGGGGGAAATGATGCTTTGCTAGGGCTTGATTATGATCAGGCTGTATCAAATATCAATGCCATCATCGATGCTATTCAGGTAGTAAACCCCGAAGTAACAATCATCATTGAACAGCTGGCCCCTGGACACTCAGAGATCATGACAGGTGAATTGCTGATGTATTTCGATCAGATCCAAAGGGACTTACCGCAGTTAGCACAAGAACAAACAACCGATACTTCTCAGGTAATCGTTGTGGATATGTTTACAGGTTTTACCGATGATCTGCTTGCGGATGATGTACATTACAATACAGCTGGTGCTAAGTTCATCGCACAACGGTATTATGCGATGTTGGAGAGCGTCTTGAAATAAGTGAGCAACAGCTTCAAGCGTGTGTTCCAGACCTGGTTTTCGTTACTATTTGAATTGCGCAGCCTCTGATTCCGTTAAGGTCTTGTCTGTCGAGCTGATACTAACGATTTTCCATTCGCCATCAATTTTGTGGTACCGGGACTCCCAGGCAAATTGTGCGTAGTGATGCGCGCCCAGGTTGCCATCCTGATCTATGTATTGTAGATCAATAAGCTTCTTCACGAACATCACGGCCCAATTGCCGTCCCCTGAAATTTGAATGATGGGAGCTTGTAAGTCATCCCAGCGGGTGTACTTGACGACCTTGAAGTAGCTTTCGAATCTGGTTTTGATCTCTTCGTTGGACAAGGTGCTGATGTCACCCTTATCTACATTGATCATGCTGTCGGCAATTTGTGAGACGAGTAAAGCCGCATTATTTTCCATGTGTGCTTTTCGCTGAATCTCATTGGAGCGAAGTAGCGCTACTTTGTCACTTTTCTGTCCATAACTTGCATTTGCCAGCAAGTAGCAGAAAAGAAGAAGTGTCCCCAGCCTAAGACAGGGGACTTTGAAATGACTATTCATCTCTTAAAGACTTCACCGGATTAGCGATGGCTGCATTGATGGATTTATAACTTACCGCGATCATCGCGATGATCAATGCACCAAGTCCAGCGAATACGTAAACGGATAAGTTGCTAATGCTCAATAAATCAATCCGATACTGGAAATCGCTGATCCACTTGTCCGTGTACCAGTAGGCAATGGGCCAGGTAATGATATTGGCAAGGACGATCAGGACCACAAACTCCCTCATCAGCAGGGTTACAATTTGCCTAATGGTGGACCCCAATACTTTTCTTACCCCAATTTCTTTTTTACGCTGTTCCACCATGAAGAAGGACAATCCGAATAGGCCAAGACAGGAAAGAATGATCGATAACCAGGTGAAGGCAGCCACTAACCCGGCAAAGAACTCATCCGAGGCGAAGATCTCGTTGAATTCCTGATCGAAGAACTGGTAATCGAATGGATAGTTGGGGAAGGTTTCCAGCCAGGTGGTCTCAAGGTATTGCATGGTTTCACTGATATTCTCAGGACTGATCTTTACGTTGAAATTGCTATTCGGGTCAGGATTGTAATAGATCATCAGCGGCTCAATCTTGTGCCGCATGTTGGAGAAGTGAAAGTCCTCAATGACTCCCACTACTGTTCGGGTTGTTGCATTTTCTCCCGTTCCAAATACCAGCTTTTTCCCGACGGCTTCATCCCATCCGAGGGATTCCATCATGGCCTGGTTGATGATGATGGATTCATTCTGATCCGCCCCATAGCTCGCTCCATAGTTTCGACCGGCGGCCATTTGGATGTTCATCGTCTCGAAATAGTTTTCATCAACAGACATTACACTCACGATCCAGGGTTCATCTTCATTACCACCCTCTACATTTACGCCACCACGACCGAACGTTCTTCCGGGCATGTTGCTGGAAAAGGAGCTTTGCAGCACACTTGGATTTTGTGCAAGCTGATCTTGAAAACTTGGCATGCCATCGCTAAGCCCGCCATCATTCACGTTGATGGTTACGATTCGCTCCTTATTGAATCCCAGACTTTTGTTTTTGATGAAATAGATCTGGCGCGAAACGATGAGTGTGGTGCAGATCATTCCAATCGCCGCCACGAATTGAAGTACTACTAATACTTTCCTTAGCCAGATGCCATTCGAACTCGCGTGGAATTTTCCTCTAAGGATATTTACGGATTTGATGCTAGACAATACTAGGGCAGGGTAGAGGCCCGCCAATGCGCCAATAACAAGAGACAGCCCCAGAAAGGCGGGCAGCACTATGGGATTATTTGTAATGAGAGGCATGAGCTCGAAATTCATGTTGAGTCCTGCTTCTTCCACGGCGATGTAAATGATTCCCATGGAGAGGACCATGGCCATGAATGCCATGAATATCGATTCGATCATGTGCTGACTGATCAACAATGAGCGAGAGCTACCCACCACCTTTCGGATACCAATTTCTTTGGCGCGGGTCGTGGATTGAGCAGTAGTAAGGTTCACGAAATTGAATGCTGCGATCAGCAAAATGAATAAAGCCACTCCTGATAGCGCATAGACATAAACTTTGTCGCCTTTATTTTCATGATAGAAGTCGAAGAGGATCCCCGAAGATTGTAAATGGATGTCTTCAAGAGGTTGCAGTTGCGGAATCCAAAAGTCATTTACATCATTAGCAAGGGCGATTTCGGCCAATTTTGCCTCTACCGTTTTTTCATCCGCACCCTCGGTGAGTGCAGCATATCCGATCATGCCGAGACCATTCCATGAGTCTATGTATTGCGCCAGCGAAGAGTCTGCCTGAGCGGGGTATAGGGACATCAATACGTCATATTCCAGGTGTGAATTTTGTTCCAGATCATCCATGAGACCGACCACTTCCCAGCTTTGATCATTGATCTCCAGTATCTTGCCCAATTTCTCACCACCACGGCCGAAAACAATTTCGGCAAAAGATGTTGTCAAGATCAATTTATGCGGTTGCTCAAACTGTTTCAGGGTTTCATCCCGGTTTTGGATGGGCAGATCGAAAATCTCGAAGAAGTCGTTTTCGACATAAAGAGCATGATCCGAATAGTAGCCGACATCTCCCTTTTCCATTCGTTGTTGTCCAGCATACAGCACCCTGGACGCCAGCTCCACTTCTGGGATTTCTTCCTTGGCAGCTAGTGGCATGCGAGGATTGGAAATGGCAACTTCATTGCTAGTTACGCCCAGTGCTTCATCGATGGTGGTAAACCGATAAGTTCGGTAAGATTTTTCATTCCATCGATCATACGAAACGTCGTTATAGACCGATAGGCTTAGTAAGATAAAAGTGGAGAAACCAAGGACAAGTCCAATGGTATTGATGGAAGTGGTGAGCTTGTTCTTCCGAAAATTACGGATTGCCACCAGTAAAAAAGTACGTAGCATGTGTTAAGTTTTTGACCTAGACCAAATTACGTAGAACCTGCGTGTACAGCAATCGACCTTATTTCAACTGGTAATTTGTAAGGATAGGAGGACAGTGTTTCCTATTTAGGAATGGAATTTGAGGCAAAGAGATTTGAACCTGACCAAAAAGATACTTTTTGTAGTACTGGTTTTTATGATTGTCGCAACTCCTTCCAATGAGTAATTGGACAATCCTCTGGTAACCTTATTTTTGACCTGTCATCCTTGTTGATCAATAGATTTTCTGATATGAAACGTAATCCTGTTCAAATTATCGTATTCCTTTTGATTTTGAGTTCCTGTACAGGGACAAGCGAGAGCCAACAAGCATCGGAACAACAGACCGACCCCAGCAACGACATGCCTTTTAAGGTGGAGATTCTGGATGAACGAGCCCTTGAAATCATTGATAAAAATGCGGAGTTCAAGGTGCTGGCGTCAGGGTTCACATGGACGGAGGGGCCCCTCTGGGTGGAAGAAGGAAACTTTTTGCTGTTTTCCGATATCCCGAACAACAAGGTTTATAAGTTGGATGAAAACAACAACACGACCACCTTCATCACTCCGTCTGGCTATACCGGGCTAGGATCCTATGGAAGTGAGCCAGGGTCTAATGCTTTGTTGTTGAACAATGAAGGTGAACTGATATTGATGCAACACGGGGATCGAAGGGTGGCAAGGATGAACGCTACATTTGATAACCCTCAATCAGATTTTAGTACAGTGGTCGATAATTATGAGGGTCAGAGGTTCAATAGCCCCAATGATGGCGTATTTGATCAATCGGGAAATCTCTATTTCACGGATCCACCTTATGGATTGCCTGGCAAAATGGAGGATAGCCGGAAGGAACTCTCTTTTCAGGGAGTTTACTGTCAACTTGCTTCTGGTGAGCTGGTCTTGATTGATAGCTTATCCAGGCCCAATGGGGTTACGCTTTCTACGGATCAAAAGCGACTGTATGTGGCAGTCTCTGATCCCGGGCATGCGGTTTGGTATCAATACGATGTGGTAAGTCCGGGACAGTTGAACAATAAACAAGTTTTTTACGACGCCACTCAACTAGTAGGGCAGGAAGGGCAGCAGGGACTTCCCGATGGGATGAAGATGCACAGCAAAGGGTTCTTGATTGCTTCTGGACCTGGAGGAGTTTGGGTATTTAACCTGGAAGGTAAACCAGTCGCCAGGATCTACACCGGCCAATTGACCTCAAACTGTGCGTTATCTACCGATGAAAAGCGACTCTTCCTCACGGCGGATGATTACATCCTTGAAGTGGCATTGAAATAGAAAACGCAATCTCTCGGCTTAGCCGAGAGATCGATATTTTTGGGCCTCCAGGCCCATTCTTGATACAAAATCAATTCCCACAAACACAATGCGGTCGGCTGAAGCCATGTGCTTCGCTGTGCCAATCGAAGTTGTCATTGTGACCATCAATCTCCCAATAGAACTTACCCCGAGGCTTGTTGTAGTTGCCAATTTCATTCATCGTAGAAGTATCATACAGCCGGCCATTGATCATGACATGCGTCACATATTGTGAGTTTTGGATATCCGCCAGCGGATCTTTGTCCAATACAATGATGTCTGCCAGCTTGCCCACTTCAATAGATCCAAGGTCATCGCCCATGCCAATGTAATCGGCGCCGTGAATAGTGGCCGCTCGCAACGCCTCGTAGTTGGTCATGCCACCTTGCTGCAACATCCACATTTCCCAGTGAACGCCGAGTCCTTGCAACTGGCCGTGTCCGCCGACACAAACCCTTACATTCCGATCCACCAGGTCTTTGAGTGATTTGGACGTCAGAATATGTCCGTTTTCAAATTCTTCCATCGGTACCATTGTACGATGACGTGAACGGCTGTCAATGATCCCACGAGGGGTGTACTTCAGCAAGTGCTCATTCTCCCAAACGTTGGAGGTTTGGTACCAGTAGTATTCCCCGGTCATTCCTGCATAATTCACGATGAGGGTAGGCGTGTTCGCTGTTTTACTGGCCTGCCAAAGTTCCAATACGTCTTTGTAGAGAGGAGCTACCGGAAGGTTATGCTCGATACTTGTATGACCATCCAGGATCATTGTCAGGTTGTGAAAGAAGGTAGACCCTCCTTCAGGATATACCATGATCTCCTGATCCCTGGCGGCTTTGATGATTTGCTGGCGTTGCTCTCGACGCGGTTGGTTATAACTTTTGATACTGAAAGCACCATAACCTTTGGTTCTGCGAATGGCAAATTGTGCATCATCCTCACTGTTGACCACTGCCTTGAAATCACCATCAGCACCGTACAGAATAGTGCCGGTAGAATAAACCCGAGGACCTACCATGCTTCCGGATTTTACCATTTCCGATTGAGAAAGGGACATTTCTGAATTAGAAGAAGGATCATGAGTAGCTGTGATGCCAAAAGCAAGGTTGGCGTAATATGGCCACTCCTTTTGGGGACTCAAGCCATATCGGAAGGCATTGAGATGGGCATGCGTATCGATGATCCCTGGCATGATCACTTTACCCGAAGCATCGATCACGGTAGCTGAGTTAGGAATATCAACATTCGCTCCAACAGACTTGATGCGATTGCCATCGACTAGCACCGTTCCGTTTTCAATCACCTCTTCACCTTTCATGGTGATGATTTTTGCATTAGTGAAAGCCACCAATCCTTCTGGGCGGTCTGTGTCCAGTTGTAAATTGATTTTGGTGATGGTTTTTTCGATTTCACCGATGCTATCCGGTGAGCCTTCCAGGAAGGTAAATGCTTCTTTCAGCGGTACAGAATAATGCTGATTGCCCAGCGTCCAGTTCAGCTTTTGACCATCTCCCGACCATTGCAAATTGATGCCCGCATCATCCGAAACTTTGGTCATTGGGACTGCTTTTTGTGTGCCAGACAGTTCGAAAACTTTTCCATGATCGGCGAAAGGCATCACATATACGTGGTATAATTCTCCGAATGCCAGCCACTTATTGTCTGGGCTCAGTACGAATTGATTGGCATATTTCGAGTGGAAATGCGTCCGCTCTTCAGCACCTTGCAGGTTCACACTTTTGTAACTTTTGTCCAAGGCTCCAAAGAGGAATCCCCCTTTTTGATAGTAGATGCGTTCGCCTGTCTCGTTGAAGGAAGGAAACTGGCCATCATTGTTCACAAAGTTCGGTGTGCCACCACCTGCATTCATCCAGTAGATGCCGGGTTTTACCGTGTATGCGTGGCCCATGGCTCCATTGCCAGCTTCTTTGTAGTACACGATTTTCGACCCGTCGGGTGAGTAGGACGGCTGTCGGTAGATGCCTTTTTCACTGGTCACTTCAACCGGAATACCACCAGAAGCAGCTACCTGCATGATCTTACCTTTGGCTTCATCGTTCCAGGTCACGAAAATTACCGTTTTTCCATCAGGGGAGAAGTTGGGTTCAAATTCCAGGTCTAAAGTATTGGTTAGTCTTTTCGCTTTTCCTTTCGGGAATTTCATGGAATAGAGATATCCTGCAGCGTTGAAGACCAGCGTCTTACCATCAGGTGAAAGCTTTGCTCCACGGATCACCTTTGCATCGAAATTATCCGGATCAGGATCTACTTTAAATTGTACCGCATCTGTGATTTTGTGTGTGGCTGTCGCATCGAAAGGGATAATGATACTTTCTCCTGTTTCGGTGTTCACTTTGTTGATCTTGCCCCCGGCCCAAATGATGACATGTTTGTTGTCTGGCATCCAGTTGTAATTGGTGTAAACCCCGAAGATGGCCCAGGCTTCTTGTTGATCCTTTGACAATTGGTCAAAAACCGGGCGTTGAGTCCCTGAAGCCAGGTCACGGATATACAAAACGGATTTTGTACGCACCCTTCTCACAAAAGAAAGCTTCTTGCCATCGGGAGAAAGTTGGGGCCTGACCGCACCTCCTGGTCCATTCACGATGATTTCAGTTGCTCCAGTTGTTCGATCATATCTTTTGATCACATAGATCTGACTATTAGGATTTTTGTTGTACCGAAAAAAGCCACCAGGGTAAACATCCTCACTGAAATAGACATACCGTCCATCAGGACTAACTACTGGCTCTCCTGTATCTTGTTGGTCATTTTTTCTTTTGGTGAGTTGTACACCATTGCCACCCGTTCGGTGGTACATCCATAGTTCGCCTGCACCTAGTGAGCGCTGGGAAGTGAAGTGCTTTCGAGCGATCATGAAGTCACCATCAGGAGTCCAGACCGCATTGTTTAGCAAACGAAAACTTTCCTTAGTGACTTGTTTAGCATCAGAGCCATCGATGTTCATGGTCCAGATGTTGTCGCCACCACCGGCATCACTGGTGAAGGAGATCGATTTTCCGTCAGGAGAAAACCGAGGTTGAATTTCAAAAGCATGGCCACCACGAAGTAGTTGTGCCTTGCCTCCGGAAACTGGCAATAAATAGATGTCTCCCAGTAAATCAAATACAATTTGAGAGCCATCAGGACTTACGTCCAGATTCATCCAGGTACCTTCATCAGTGTTAATTGAAATTTCTTTGAAGGGTTCAACCGGATTGTTGATGTCCCACTGGGATTGGGCAAGGATGAAAAAGCTGAAAAATAGAAAAAATGGGGGGAGGATGAACTTCCGTCTCATAGGAGCAATAAACCAGGTTAATTACAGTGTGTGATTCAAAGATAATTGATTGATTCTTCGGGTATCAAATATTGTGATGAAGGGCGGAAAGCTTCGGTAATTTTTCCACTTTTGTGGCAGCCAAATCATATAACCACAAGACCATGCCACGAATATCATTATTTCTAACGCTGTTTGCAGTAGTATTTTCCTGTTGCGGCCCATCTTCTCAGAAAGTTGAGTTCTATATCCTGCAAATGAATGACGTCTATGAAATAGCACCATTAGAAGGAGGAAAAGTAGGAGGAGTAGCGCGTGTAGCCACTGTTCTGGATTCATTAAAAGCGATCAATCCCAATACGATCAGTTTACTCTCCGGAGATTTTCTGAGTCCTTCTTTGATTGGAACTTTGAAATATCAAGGACAAAAAATAGCAGGATTACAGATGGTCGAAGCATTGAATGTGCTTGGCCTGGATTATGTCGGGTTTGGAAATCACGAGTTCGATGTAAAAGAACATGAAGTCCAGCAACAGATTGATCGATCTGCATTCACATGGATATCCAGTAATACGTTTCATCGGGTCAATGGTCAGGCAGAGACCTGGACACAGCGAGGAACAGCATTGCCAGCATTCATTGCAAAAGAATTTAAGAATGATTCAGGCGCATCTGTAAGGATCGGTTTGATTGGTATCAATGTTGACTTCAACAAAAAAGACTATGTTTCCTATAATAGTAATTATGCTGAAGCAGGAAAAGCCGTACTCGAAAAGTACAAAGACGCTTATGATGTGCCAATAGCAATTACACATCTCGAAGTATACCAGGACAAAGCATTTTCAGAGGCGTTGCCGCAAATTCCATTGCTCCTTGGGGGGCATGATCACGTCAATATGTCCGTGCCGGTTGGTAAGGCAGTGATCACCAAAGCAGATGCAAATGCCAAGACTGTATACATTCATCGATGCACGTATGATCAAAGCACGAAGGAGTTGTCCATTGAATCCACTTTGAAGCCAATTACCGATAAAGTAAAAGCAAAACCTGCTGTGCAAGCCATAGTAGACAAGTGGACAAAGATTGCAGAAGAAAGTATGTTAGAAATGGGGTATGATCCCGGTAAAGTAGTTTACTCGACATCCGAAATGTTGGATGGGCGTGAAAAAAGCATCCGTAATGAACCAACGAATTTGGGTGATATGATAGCTCAATCCATCTATGTCTTACAATCCGGGCTGGATTTTGCCGTTTATAACAGTGGTTCTATCCGCCTCGATGATCAGTTGATCGGAGATATTACGCAGACGGATATCCTTCGGACCTTACCATTTGGTGGAGAACTGGTTGTCGCGACCATGCGTGGATCAGAGGTACAAAAGATGTTACAAATAGGGTTTGAGAAAAATAAGGGTATTGGTGGCTATTTTCAGTCCGCTAAGATCACCGTCCAGCCAGATGGGTTTTTGATCGATGGGAAGGCGATTGTTTCGAATAAAATCTACACGTTTATTGCTCCGGCTTTTTTGATGTCAGGAAAGGAAGCGAACCTGGATTTTCTTAAAGATGTATCAAGTAATCAGCCTGCGGAATTTGGCAACGTAAAAAATGACTTTCGTGATGCGGTGATTGCTTATATGTCAAATCTAAGTGGTCAATGAACTATCGTCAGGTACTCTTATCGATAATGGCAAGCGTATCTGGCTTATGGTTGACCAGCCAAAACCTGGTCATCAATCCAGGATTTGAGGAAGACAGACCCTGTCCTTATACCTACAATAGCAATCCGTCTAAAGAAGTCGTTTCTGGCTGGTTCAGTACAGATGTGGGGACACCAGACTTTTATCATCGCTGTTCGACTGGAGATGTTGGTGTTCCTAAAAATTGGGTGAGTATTGCGGAACCTGTGAGTGGAGATGCCTACCTGGGTTTCTATGTTTTTCGAGCCAAATATCAGGAGACCTTGCATGCCCGGTTATCCCAGCCATTGATCAAAGACACCACTTACCTTGTAGGTGCCTGGGTCAATCACGGCAGCGCCTCCGAGTATCAGATCAGAATGCTCAACGTAAGTTTAGAGAACACGCCTGTGCAATTCGATGTGAAGTGGCAACCGTCTCAGGACATTGATTTCATGTGTTGGCGGATCAAAAAGCCAGAACAGCTCGGATGGAAACAGGTACAATTGGAATACAAAGCCAGAGGGGGTGAGCGATTTCTACTGATTGGAGCTTTGGAGCCTGCAGTGAGGAAGACCGCAATCACCTGGGCCTGGAACAAAGCTTATAGAGATGAACCTCAAATGGATCATGCGGCTTATTACTTCCTGGATGATGTTTATGTAAAACCGAAATACGGCGATATCCCTGAAGACACTCCAATAACTATCCCTGAACCCGCATTTACCCTGGTACTGGAAGACATCAATTTTGAATTTGACCGATGGATCTTAAGTGATTCGGCGCAGACACTGTTGCAAAGCTGGTCACAGGAATTAGAGGCTTCTACCATTGATCGGGTTGTTATTTCGGGTCATACCGATAATGCTGGAGCTTCCGACTATAATCTGCGTTTGTCACAGCGACGTGCGGAAACAGTAAAGACTTATCTAACAAACCTCGGTTGGCCTCCTGAATTGATTGTGGTGCAGGCATTGGGTGAATCTCAACCCGTTGCCCCAAACGACACACCTGAGAATCGCTCCCGCAATCGTCGGGTGGTGATAGATGTTTTTGAGTTAGGGCAACTTTGAGCTTAGGAGATTAGGAAAGATTTTTCTTTAATACAGTTTCTGGACATGTATTTCCTAAAGGGACGTTCTTTTAATCTCCTTTTAGGGCGGTGTATGATTGAAGTTTAAAATAAAATCTTTTCCAGTATTCAATAGTTGTATTCCGGCTATCACTTTCGCATCTCCAATAAAGAGTGAGTAGCGTTCTTTACTATTTAATATATTTGGGCAGAAAGCTTTAAAATTTCTTTTTAATCGAATCACGATAATCCTTGGATTTTCAATATTGTATTTTACATTTGGTGCTCCACGCCAAATGAAAATGCGGGAATTATACTACTTAGCCAAGCGCCTTTATGGGCGCTTTATCTTTTTTATTGCGTGTCTGTTGGTCGGATTGTGGGTAGAAGGACAACCTTTTTATTCCAATACCGCCAGTGAACGTGGTATTCAGACAACTAAAACACTACAGTCCATCGGCAATGGTATCAGCTTTAGAGATTTTAATAACGATGGCTTGGATGATCTCACATTTGGTACGGAGGCAGGACAATTCATCGACTTCTACCTCAATGAAGGTGGACAATTCAGAAAGCTAGACCCATTGATCGATAATCAGGATGAAGTCAAACAGTTACTTTGGGTCGATTTTGATAACGATGGAGATCAGGACTTGTATCTGGCTACACTCAACGCGCGAAACCGCCTGTACGAACGGGTAGGTGACCTGGAATTAATAGACATTACGGATCAGGCAGGGCTATCTCGCAAAATCAATGAATCCTATGGCGCGGTTTTCGGAGATTTTAATCGGGATGGCTGGTTGGATCTCTATTACGGTGAGCGTGAATGGCCGGTAGGCAATAGTCAACTGTATGTCAATGATGGTGACGGTACGTTCACGAAGATCACGATCAATTCCGGGACCCATGATGACCTGAAGTTGCCTTTTTGTTCGGCGTTCTTCGACTACAACAATGACAATTGGCCCGATCTGTACACAGCGCAAGACAAGTTGCGAGTCAATACGATGCTGCGAAATGATGGTAACTGCTCCTTTACAGATGTGAGTGAAGCTACAGAAAGTAACCTGACTATGAATGCTATGTGTGTGGCCATAGGAGATTATGATAATGACGGCTGGCAGGATGTTTATGTCACCAATACACCAGTCGGCAACGCCATGTTAAGGAACATACCTGATGAAGATCGTTTTGAAGAATTGGCTGCAGAGAAAGGAACAGGATTCTACGGCAATGGCTGGGGGTCAAATTTTTTGGATGCTGACAATGACGGTCATCTCGATCTTTATGTGTGTGGTTCGATTATCGGTTCGGATGTAGTATCCAATGAATTCTATCGAAACCTGGGAGATGGCACATTCGAACAGTCCGATTACGGATTTGATGGAGATACAGTAGCCAGTTATGTCAATGCCTTCGGGGATTTCAATCAGGATGGCTATCCCGATATTGCGGTTAAAAATGATGCTCCCTTTGATGCGCATTTCTGGGAGAATTCAGGACATACCAATCATTGGCTAAAGGTCTCTTTGGAAGGAGTGGAGAGTAACCGGGATGGAGTGGGTGCTTTGATAAAAGTATTTACAGGAGACATGATCCAATCCAGGTCTACTCATTGCGGGCTGGGCTTCCTGGGCCAAAATACCCATGATGCGATGTTTGGAATAGGATCACAGACCCAAGTGGATTCCATTCAGGTACTTTGGCCAACCGGACATATCGATCGGCTTTATGAGCTTACATCCAACCAACGAATTCATGTGATAGAAGGGTCTACGACCGATGGTCAGATTGATATGGATCCAGGTATTTCCAGAAGTTGCCGCAGCTTAGCCGATCCTCCGGAAGAAATTGAAGAGCCCGAAGAGCCCGAAGTGATCCTTTCTTTGGAAGCCCCAAAAGCGTTGGTCTATCCGAATCCGGTAGTTGATCAATTGTCTTTATCCCCTTCTTTAGAAGATGCCAACGTGACCATTTTTGATCTTTCGGGAAAAAGACATTTAGAAATTCAATCAGCAGGCAAGCAGATCGACCTATCAGTGCTTACCGCCAATCTGTACTTGATCATCATCGAGAAGGATGGGCAAATCTTGCATGAGCAGTTGTTGAGAAAGCAATAATGACAGGTTCGTGAGGATGAAACATGGAGATAAATCGAGCCGCATTCAACCACTATTTCCGTATATTTACATTAAAGCCAAATACACCAAAAACGGTTAGAATAAGTTCTGGTGACCCTTTCAGAGGTATGAAATTTGGTTGTAAGCACTAATTATCAGGTCTTTACAAGTTATAAGAAATCAGATAGTCAATATTGTCACGTTTCGTCTATGTGATCTGGTCACCACGAAGCATTGGGAGCATAGTTGCAAATCATGAAAATACTACTTCCGTCACTTTTGTTTCTTCTGAGCATGTTGGCCAACGCCCAACAAGTAGACACGCTGTACTATACTGGTGGCCAACTCAAATCGATAGGTGCTTCAGAAAATGAGCTAAGTCAAGGTCTTTGGAAGTTCTTTTACCCTTCAGGTAAACTAAGTGCGGAATTGAATTATCAATCAGGGATGCTTGATGGTATACAGCTTTACTATCACCAAAACGGGCAGATGTCCGCCAGAGAATCATGGTCGGAGGACTTAATGCAAGATTCGGCTTATTACTATTATCAGGATGGTAAACTCGAGAAGAAAGGCCTGATGTTGGACGGACTTTACGATGGTCAATGGTTGTTTTATTACGAAAATGGAAACACGAAACGCATCGGTACTTACAAAGATGGGCTACCTCATGACGATTGGATCTTCTATTTCGAAGATGGTACGCTATGGCAGGAAGGGGGTTTCAAGGAAGGAAAAGAACATGGTTTGTGGACCTTTTACGAAAACAATCAGCCCACATATGAAGGCAACTACGAAAATGGGGTAGAAGCCGGTGATTGGTACCGCTTCACGAAAAAAGGTGTCAAAAAGAAATGGAAGACTTATTGATCAATCAAGCTTCTATCTGAAAAACATGCACCTCTCGACAGTGCTCCATTAGCATTGAATTCATCTCCTGTCATTCCTGAAGTAGATCCAGTTTCGTTTGATCCTTTTGGAAAAGATTAAGACTACCCTCATTGGAAGTTAGTCCCTTGGCTCCCTTTTGGATATAGTTAATTAATACCTAATACATGTAAGTGTAAATTATATCATGTATCTTATGGTATAATTTTTTACTGCTTATTCTTTAATACTAATTCAATGAAAAAGGCTAAACTATTTCAGCTCTTATTGATCACTCTGTTGGTCACATCAATTTCCTGTGGGGAACAGGAAGAAATTACTGTTCTTGATGACGGCAAGACAATTGAGGATTCACAATTAAGTGAAACTACAAAATCAGCTGGCGCCCGAGTCCAGTCTCGTACTACCTGCACACTCAACGGGATCACCGGTATTGATTACGTGGCACCCGGAACTGCCAAAACGTATTACTATAATTTGAACATCGCAGGTCAAAGCGTGACTGGGAAAATTCTTAATTGGACCATCGTAAGCGGCAGTGATTTTACCATTTCAAGAACTACTGATTTTGCGATCACCATATTTTTTGGTGAGGATTTTTGCGAAGGAGAAATTGTCGTAAGAGGCCAGCAAGTTGGAGGAACCAATACTAATTGCGATGTGAATTTAACCATCGAGGCATTGCCTGAACCTCCTTGCGAGATTGATCCCATAACACCAACTTTTTTCGTTGACGTAAACACTGATTTAGAAGTATGTCCTGGAGATATTTTCGAAGCGTACGCTACCGAAAATGTAGGTGAAGGGTTTTATCGTCATGAATGGATATTTCCATCCAATGTGATGCAACTTGCTCCGGGCTATTCGAAATATCAGAGTCACGTGGAATTTGAGGCGACTGGTGGCGCCGGAAGTGCCATGCACATCCAATTGAACGCCTATTATCGATGCGTCAGTGTAGATAGATGTACAGGAGCGGTTACCCGGAGGTCAGCTGTCCGAACCAGTACGATCTGGGGAGGGAACATACAGAATTGCTCCGGATCAGGCCCAAAAATTTAATTTCAGTGAAAAACGCGTGTTGCCCTCGGGTAACACGTGTTTTTTACTATTGCGGATTTAAGGAGTCTCAACCCTTATTTTTGGTCGATCAAAAAAGCAGAATTACCGGTCATTTCCCACTGACCCATGGCCATTGGAATATTGCCGATGGAATTGAGTAGGTCAAAGAAAGCCTTTAATTCAAAGCTTTCGCCTGCAAGCTCACGAGTTCGGGCATACTCCATCATTGCATTTTCCAGGAGATATTTTCCGGTGATATAACTCGTACCATATCCAGGCTGCCGTAGGTAAAGGTGTTGTTCGAATATCAATAACTCCTTTTCCGTTTTCATCCATCCTCTGGGCGTGTATTCAGAATGGATGCCACCCGCTTCTTCCATGGTCATCATGTTGGCATGCGCATACAATGAACCCAATCCTCGGGCGGCACGCTGTGCAATCATGATATAGACAATCTCTCGAACACGTGGATTATCATCATATAAGCCCGCATCCATGAACATTTCTTCCACGGCTGTGGCAGTTCCTTCATTACGCGAGTCGAAGATGTTATACAACAAAGGGCCTTTTCGAACTGCTCGTTTATTGGGGGTGATGTCCATTCGGGCCAGTTCAAACCAATGGTAAAAATGACAATACAAGGGTCTGGGATCATGGTGCGCCGTAATCCAGAAGAAGTTTCGGGTTTCCCTGGGAACAAATCCCCCAAGATGTCGACGCAATGCCGGCCCGAAGTAATCTGCAACTGTGACAATTTCTTCTTCACTCAGAAATTTCATCAGGCTGGCCGCAGACCTTTCTGCCAAGGCATTATACGCTTCCGGGGAATCAACTGCTTCAAGTTGAGGAAGTTTACGGTTACGATGTTCCTCTAATTTTAGGCTGGACCATGCCCGGGCCAATTCTCTTTTTAGGATCATTACTTCGTCCTCCCAGGATAAAGGCACCAGGTGTACATTTTGCATGTACCACGAATAATTCTCTTTGCCAATACCTGATGGGCCGGTTTTTGAAGATGCCTGTTCTTCAAGCCAGTTGACAAGATCGTTGGATGCGGCAATGGCTGCATTGATGGCTTTCATTAGTTTTTTCCTTTTTGCCACCCCCTCTGCATTTTTCATATCCGTCAATACTGATGATTGTGTCTTGATGTCTCTGATTCCAGCGACCCAGAGGTCACGCGCATTACCAGTGAGGTTTTGTTTGGCTTGTGTATTTAGTGGTGGGATCACGCTTAAATCCTTGATCAACCGTTGTTCAGCTTCGTCGGACAGTGGGAAATTATAAGTCCACAGCTCAGTGGTGGCATGGTGTGTGGGTCCTTCATGGGCCGGAACATCGCTTCGATAGGTCCATACAGATTTGTAAAATGCGGGATCCCTAGCCCAAGGCTTAAGTATCCGATGATTAAAGTCGAAACCATTCATCTCTGCCCAGATGATCGTCCAATCTACTTTGTCAGGAACCGACCATCCTGTGGTGTCTATGCCGTTTAGTTTTTCCTGCAACGCTTTGAAAGCGGGCATTCTTTGATCGAACGTCTCTTTTCGATAATCAGGAGCTCCGTTGTGCATTGCGGGCTTCTCGAAGCTTCGCCATTCGGCAAAAAATTGTGCCAAAGAAGTTTCAGGTGATTGTGCTTCAATTGCGAAGGAAAAGCTGAAAGAAATGAGGAACAAAAGAGCGAAAACGGGGAAAGAGCGACGCATAATTTGATTGGTTAGGTTAATCGAGGGAAAGTTAATACCAAATCATTCCAGTGAAATGAAAATTTTGGCAGTGGTCAATCTTTTGGCTTGGTGGAATGAATGTTTACCAACTATGGTGCAATCCAATGTGCATTTTTTGAAACAATGCTTAATTCCCGGATCACAAGTATTTCTCGCCTTCTTCTCGCGTTCGAATTTCTCTGGCCGGACTACCAAAAACTACAAGATTTTCTCCAAAGTTTTGCAATACCGTAGTGCCAGCTCCGATTACCGTGTGAGCCCCAATCTTTATTCCATGAATGATGTTTGCCCCTAGACTTACTGTAGAGAAATTTCCAATTTGGACATTACCTCCCACGGTAGCGCCAGGGGCGAGACTTGCGTAGGCTCCCAAATGGCTGTCATGGTCCAGGATGCTATTGGAACCCATAATGGTAAAATCACCTATACGAGCATCGCTATTAATGACGGCACCTGCAAGTATGGCCACGCCTTTGCCAAAGACTGTCCCTTTTCCAATTTGAGCCTGGGGGTGAATCGCATTGGCCCAATG
>JAWPMT010000005.1:2715000-2917597 GCA_033344775.1 Cytophagales bacterium
TGATACGTTTGAAGTAGGCGAATATCCATTCTGGGGGAAGGAGGCAAAAGTCAGTTTTGAAATAAGGGAACTTGGGATAGTCAGAGACATAAATATAGGCTATACGATTAACCAGTACTTTCGCTGTACCAGTGGTGACGGTTTCAATGGTTTCATCTCATTGATTTCACCTTCAGGGACGAAGATCAGGTTATCCAAAAATCACGAGCTCTTCAGCATATCTAACACCAGGTACTATGACGATGAGGGCTTTGTAAGTGATACCACCTATTATGATTTGTTTAACGACATGGGATTACCAGATCATTACAATGCATGCATTTATAACCCATTGCCGCGATACCCAAATTTTAGATTAAAACCTTTTGAACCACTATCAACCCTCATCGGTGAAGAGTCATTTGGAACCTGGACTTTAACTGTGGATATGGATAAGCTTGACGGATCTATCAGTAACGTATCTTTAGAAATTGGCATTGAGAGTCATCCTATCGAAGTATTCGTATCCAAAAACGCAAGTATTCAGCAAATCTGGAATGGAACACCGACCAGGTTTATCAAACATTCCATATTCAAAGAAGTATCGAATTCGGTGATTTTGAGACGATTCATCAAACTGACCAAACTTCTTTCACGGACACCACGCTGACCACACCCAATCAAGTTGTTGTTTATAGAATTGTAGGTTCAAGGGAGGATCAAGACTTCATTTCCAATGAAGCCGAATACAGAACATGGCTTGAACAGCCCACTATAAACGAGAGAGCATTTCATATTTCCCATGAAACAGACTATGAATGGATCGTCCAAACCAGTTGGAATTCGACAGGTTCGACATTTGGCTACCTTTTAGATGATGGTAGGAAAATTTCAACCTACGATGGTGACCCGCCAACAGAAGTGACTACTACACCCTTCAGAATTGCAACATTCCATCAATTTGATACCAGTCAGTGGAGTGATCCTGTTTCTTACAGCTTTGAATTACTATCTCCTGAGAATGGCGGCATTGTTTCGTTGAACCAGATTGGTGATTTTGAGTGGTTTTCTGACATGGAAAGTGAAGCAAGGTTGATCATTGGCAAGTCAAGGGATGAACGTGGAAAGATTATCCCTGATTTCGAAGCAAAAAACGTAGATCATACAATCTCCCTATCTACCAGTGAAAGTGTTGCCTTATTTGATGATATAGGGGAGTATTATTGGTCGATCATCTTAAAAGAAAGTGAATTTTACGAAGGGATATTTCTTTCGAAGCAGGGATCTTTTACCATAGAAGAAAAGCCACTAAGTACACCCACTCAACAATTAGCTGAAGTATGGCCTAACCCGGTTACTGGGAGCCTTACCGTGGAAACGAATGGTCATTCCAGGAAAAAAATAGCGCTCGTAGACCTTTCAGGGAAAATGGTACTGGCAAAAAATACCAATGACCAAACAATTGTGATCAATACAGAAGGGATCAAAAATGGTGTTTACTTATTGCAAGTCACCACTTCAGATAATTCATACACACATAAAGTGATCATTGCGAATTGATGAATTGTATACGCTTCACTATTTGAAATAGATATGAATGCTCCAAAGAAGTTTGGTCGTTTAATTGTTGTTGTAATCATTAGCTATCTTGGTTTTAGTCTGTATGTAATATTGGGACCAGACATAGAGAACTACAAAAACAGGATTGAATTCGACGCTGAACAGTGGAAGAATTGGGAAGAATCAGAGGACACCATGTCCTTGAGATGGGACATGACCCACAGTTTAACGACAAACTACGAACTCGTTGGTATGTCGACCGATGTAGTAATCGCACTACTGGGCGAGCCTTCCAGAAAGTCCAATGCTGATTTTTATTATTATCTGGGCATGACAAGAAATGGGATTGACACAGGTTCACTAATGCTGGAACTCGAAAACGGCAAGGTAGTGAGCTATAAAGTGCGGCATGGCTGATGAGGGTGGCTTAAGTCATAAACCATACCAAAGCGCAGACACAATCCAAGATCATTTTTTAGAAACCAGCTTTTTGAGAGGCACTGAAAGAAGCCTGCCAAGAATAACCGTCAAAAACAGATTACCAAAAATATTTTCAAGGTTCGCTATTTTCTTCATTAAGTTGTGAGCATCAGGATACATGGTATCAATGCCTGCAATGGAGTTTTGACTAAACATCAACGCCTGTATATAACTTGGATATCCAATTTCATAGGCTTGCCCCAAGAGGCTATGGTCTCCCAATAACAAAATCAATTCGAAGACTTCTGCAAAAGAGAGGATGATGAGAAAGTAAACCACAATAGCACCCCAAATATGATCTGTCTCCGTCTCAGGTGACTGGAATATATCCTTCAGGATGTAGAAACTAAAGATGACATCAACGATCAGGTTTGACAAATGAAAAAGCGGAAACAGTATTTGTTTCTGAGTCGGTGAATAAATATCTGCAAACGGGTAAGCTACACTCAGTCCTATAATAAGCCCCAAAACGGCATAGACCTGTAACGTACGAATGAGCAAATCCTGACGTCCCAGCATCTTGAGTAATTGTATACAATACAAATAGAAGACTACATCCAAAATGGAAAAAATGGCGCCTCCATATTTAGGACCATTCATATCACCTGTTAAGAATGTACTTTCAGAAGCCAGCACAACCACTACTTGCATCAAAATCACATAGGCTAATAATCGTCCATAAAGATTGCTTTTGGAAAGAATTTGGAACCTACTCTTCATATATTAACCTTTTTCAAGTTTCGCAAAACCTACCGTCCTGCGATAAACATCCGGAGATACACCTACTTTCTTTTTGAATAAACGACTGAAATAAAATTCGTCCTGATAACCAAGTTCTGCGCTGACTCTTTTCACGGATTTGGAGGTTAAGTAAAGTTCTCTTTTCGCCTCAATTACAATGCGACCCACAATTAAATCAGTCAATGTTTGATTGAGATACTTCTTTGAAATTTTCGCTAATGTCTTTGAGTTCATACAGAGTAGGTCTGCATAATCTTGAGGTGCATGTATTTCACAAAATTTATCTTCAATCAAATTGATGAGGTTTTGCATGATTTCAGATTGGTGTCCGGACGGTTTCGAAGGATTAAATTCATCAAATTGCATTTTTTGCCTTACCGCTTCGATCAAAAAAATCTTTAGGTAAGCAACCAATACCTCATGCTGGGCAACACCCTCTTTCTTCATTTCGTTTGATAATTGATCAATCAGGCTATTAAAGGTGTCTATACGATCAATTTTAAAGTAGGGAGGCTGATTGAAGTTGTGAAAAAGTACCCCTTCCGTTTCCACTTCATTTTGATGACGATATGTACAGAAAAAATCTGGATGGAAATTCAAAAGAACGCCAGAACAATGACTGTCAGAAGTGATCATATGAGGTTGATAGGGACCAATACAAATCATGTAATTGCCATCAAGCTCATGCTCTGAAACATCTACAAGAAGTTTAAAACTACCTGTATTTAAAATGATCAATGAGTAATAATTCTTTCTTTGAACATGATCGAAATGAGATAAACTGTTGAATCGCTCAAGCCTGAATGCCAATTCGCCGGTTTGTTTATCGATAATGATTTGTGCCATTTTCTAGAAAAGAAGGGAGTGAATTCACTTCCCTTCTAAAGTAACCATTTATTTTGAGGCCAATATGTCAATCATCTGAATGGCTTGTTGACCAAACCCTTCTAAAATTTCAGGCGCACTTTTCATCAAGGCAGCTGCCACTTTTCCATTTAGGTGGGCGTTCCTGCCTTCATCTGCCGCAAAAGTGTCGAATATGGCATAGGTATCATTGTTAAGCTGCATTGCATACCAGGATAGGGTATTAGTTTCGTCATTCACTAACTCTTCTCCCGCTAAAAGGAACTTCTCCACCTCCTGAGTTTTACCCTTCCTGGCTTTCATGATGACTAACAACCCTTTATTTTCACCTTCTTTAGAAAGCTTGGTTGCGAGTAAGTTTGCAGGCTGAATCCTTACACTAACTTCAAAATCAACTAGTAAGTCATCCGCATTTGCCAAAAGAGCTTTCGCTACTTCTCCTTCCAAATGTGCTTGTCTTCCCTCATTCGTACTAAAGGTGTCAAATATTCCAAATTCATTTTCATCAACCTGAAAGGCATACCACGATTGTGTGTCTGGTTCCTTTTGTACTAAAGGAAGACCGCCAAGTAAAAAGTCTCTCACCGCTTGTTCTTTACCTGGCTTTGCTTTCATTTTGACCAGTAAGCCAAATCTTTCATTATCCATGTTTTTCCACTTTTTTGTTTGAGATTGAATAAATCTGAGTTGAAAACCACGGAAGCGCGTGCCGCTAAGAATATCTCTTTCAAAATCCAGCTTGCTATTATCTTCATAAATTTTCAACTGATGCAATATTCTGAAAGAACTGAGGCCATCGGAATGGATAATTGGAACTAAGGCATGGACATTTTTCCCCTATGGAAGAGACTATTTATCGATTGATAATCACCTAACTCGGTGGACTTTGAAACAAGGCTTTGTGCAGCAACTGATCACTTCTTCCTAAATTTCTTATTAATCATTTTCTTCTTCCATTCCTCTCCAAAGAACCCGAACGCTTCATAGTAATACGCTGCTAATATGACTCCCCAGAAGAACGCATAAGCGAAAAAAGAACCCCAGTTTGACGAATCTTTGATCGCGTTGAACATGACAAGTCCTAAGTTGAATAAGGCCAATGCAATAAGTCCGTACATCCCTTTAATTTTTTCAATATATGCTTCTTCTTTTCTAACCTGTTCCATTTCTGCTTTCTTGTCAGAATCGACAATATCAGTCTCAAAAACTGCGGCTAAAGCTTTCAAAGACTCCAACCCGGCATTTTCTCCATTTTCGATGCGCTGTATTGTCCGGATGCTTAACCCGCTCATCTCCGCTAGCTGCTCTTGCGACCAATGACGGTTCAGTCGCATTTCTTTAATTTCTCTGAGATTAATTGTATCAGGATTCATGTTTCGAATAATTATGGAGCAAAAGTATATAGCAAGGTTTCACTGGACTGAAAATACCCCAGACAGGAACATGACAGCTATACGACAGGAGGCTGACAGCAATTATTGAAGGCTTTCAGAGATGTTTATGTGAATACTTAGTCGACGTGTGAGTCATCTCAAACGTCTTTTCTTCCGAAAGTTTGTGACGATACAAATAAGAGCTAAAAATCCGTGAGATTCCGGTACTCCACTACGTTACAACCGGAATGACGGTAAAAACTAAATCAGCTCAATGTAAATGCATCCCCATCCTTCTGGAAAGGAAACTGCTCACGGTAAGTATTCAATTCGGATCGTTTCAACTGGACTAATCCTATTTGCTCGGTATCCTGCATAAAGCTCAGGGCATTGCCGAGATAGTCATAGATGGCCGAGTGGCCGTTGTAATCCTTGCCGTACCCATCTTGTCCAACACGGTTCACTCCGATGCTGTAAACGTAATTTTCAATGGCTCTTGCCTTTAATAACGCGTCCCAGGATTGCACGCGGGGCGTAGGCCAATTCGCGGAATAGATGATCACATCGTATTCGTATAGCTGCTCTTCCGTACCACGGCTTCTGGACCAAACGGGGAAACGCAGGTCATAACAGATCTGAGGCAGGCATTTCCAACCCTTCACTTCAAAGATCGTGCGATCAGTTCCAGGAGAGAAAGATCCATCTTCACCAGCCAGGGTAAACAAATGCACTTTATCATAATGTTGGAAAGAACCATCAGGATGAGCAATGATCATCCGGTTGAAGTAGTTGCCTGATATATTGATGATGGCACTGCCCATCATAACAGCTTCCGTTTGTTTGGCCATTTGTGCCAGCCAGCGGTAGGTTTTGCTGTTCACGACTTCCGCCACTTCTTCGGGTTCCATCGTGAAACCCGTGGTGAACATTTCCGGCAATATGATCAGGTCTTGTTTCTCGGAAATACTCCAGATCTTTTCTTCAAAGGCAGCAAGATTGGCATCTATAGAGCGCCAGTGCAGGTCAGCCTGGATCAACGCAACGTTCAGGGTTTCTGCAGGTGTCATAGTTCATTCAGGATTTTGGCTGCGGCCAATAGGGTACTGTCATCCTTGGCAAAGCAGAACCGTAACAACTGATTGTCATGTCCATCGTGATTGAAGACGGACACGGGAATAGAAGCCAGACCATTCTCTTTGGTCATCTGCTCACACATGTCCCTATCACCCAAATCGTTGATTTCGGAATATTCAAGCAACTGAAAATAGGTCCCCGAGCTTGTAATGGCTTTGAATCGGCTGGCTTTCACCGCATTCACGAAAACATCACGTTTTTCTTCAAAAAAGCCCGCCAGGTTTTCATAGTGCGCTGGATCTTCAATGAAATCTGCCAGAGCAAATTGAATCGGCGTATTCACCGTAAAGGTCACAAACTGCCGTACTCTTCTAATTTCTTGTGTGATCGCTTCGGAAGCGATGGTATAACCACTTTTCCAACCCGTAGCATGAAAGGTCTTTCCGAAGGAAAAAACAGCTACACTTCGATCTTTCAGGTCTTCGATCTGTAAAGCACTTGTATGCCGAATGTCATCGAAAACCATGTTATGATAAACCTCATCACTGATCACAATCAGGTCTTTTTCAGCAGCAATCCTACCCAATTCAATCAGGTCTTCTTTTTTCAGGATACTCCCAGTCGGATTGTGGGGATTATTGATGATGATGGCTTTGGTCTTGACATTGATGGCATCCGCAAGATCGGCCCAGGGAATTCCGAAAGATGGATACTCCAGGTTCAAATGAACTGGAACACCACCGCATAAGCGAATAGCAGGATCATAACTATCGTAAGCAGGATCGAAAAGGATCACTTCATCTCCACGCTCCACCAATGCCGTAATGGTCGCAAATAAACCTTCTGTAGCCCCGGTTGTGATAGTGATCTCATCTTCGGGATCAGGAGTCACGCCATATAGGCGATTCGTCATTTCCGAAATGGCCTTTTTCAACCTTGGCACTCCGTTGCCCGGCGCATATTGATTGAGCCCTTTCTGCATGTAATGATGCGCCCGGTCAATCAATTCAGGGTGTACTGGAAAGTCAGGGAAACCCTGCGACAGATTAATGGCTTCATGATCTGCCGCCATGCGAGACATTACCGAAAAGATCGAAGTGCCTACATCCGGCAGTTTAGAGTTGACGATCATTTGGGTATTCGCACACGATAGTCTGCATCTACTTTTCCTTTACTGATATTGGCCAGACGGCCTTTCAGCAGGCGTTTCTTCAGTGGAGACAGGTATTCGGTAAAGAGTTTACCCTCGATGTGGTCGTATTCGTGCTGGATAATTCGCGCCTGAATGTCGGTAAAGGTTTCTTCATGCTCTACCAGATCTTCATCGAGGTAGTTGATAGTCACTGTCTCCTGTCTGGAGACATCTTCCCGGATGCCCGGAATGCTCAGACAGCCTTCTTCGAACGCCCATTCTTCGCCATCTTCTTCCACGATCTCCGGATTGATGAATGCTTTCTTCAAACCTTTGCCATCGCCTTCTTCCTCTTCCTCCATCGGCGTGCTGTCAATCACAAACACCCGGATGCTCTTCCCAATCTGGGGAGCTGCCAATCCCACGCCACCAGCAGCGTACATGGTTTCGAACATGTCCTCAACAAACTCCTTTACATTGAAATCCTCGGGAATGTCTTTGGCTTTCTGCTTCAACACCGGGTCACCGTATAATACGATCGGGTAAATCATATGCTATTTTCTAAATACGCTTTCAAAATTAAGGTCGCGCTGACCTGATCCACATTCAATTTCTCTCGACGCTGCTTTTTCTTTGTGCCAGCGGCAATCATGCTTTGCACCGCCATCTTGGAAGTGGACCATTCGTCCTGCAAAACTAACGGGACTTTGGGGAATAATTTTCGGAACCTATTGGCGAAGGCTTCTACCAGCGGGGTATTGTTGGTCGGCTGGTCATCATCATCCAAAGGATAACCCAGCACTACTTTTTCCACTTCTTCTTGTTCGAGGTACTTATTGAGGTAGACTTCCAAGTCATGCGTGTGCACGCCTTCCAAGGGGGAAGCAATGATCTGCAGAGGATCAGTCACTGCTAAACCGGTTCGTTTAGCACCGTAATCAATGGCGAGTATGCGTGGCATGGGGCAAAGGTAGTATTCCTTGGTTGATCGTCGATCACTTCGAAATCTTCATCAACAAAACCAGATTCCACTACGATTGCAATTGGAATGAATCGGATATTGAGATTTTATTAGCAATCCGTGGAATGACGGTTTTGTTGTAGAGTTACTTTTCTATCAATACCTATCATTGCATTTTTGCCGCTTCTTGAAACAGTCCATGAGCGCGTTGAGAAATTCATTGCTTTTCCTTACTTGTTTTTTCCTGCTTGGGTGGAGTACTGTCTGGGCTCAAAAGAACGCTGCAGGTTCCAAAAAATTCAGTTCCTGGTATGTAGAACCAGAGGTCATGGCGGGGTTCAATGTGAAGAACTGGTCCAGGTTTCCTGATTATACGGTCCGAACAGGCTATCAGGTTTCCATCGGAAAAGTCCATCAGGACACAAGTGTGCACTGGCATGGATACTACCGTTTCCCTAATCTTGGTATCTCATTGATGTATTCGGACCCGGGGAGTCCGGTGCTGGGTGACGAAATCAGTGTGGTCCCTTACTTCATGGTCAATTTGAGCCGGGAGAAAGCCAGGTCTTTCTACCTCAAGGTTGGAATGGGCGGAAGCTACGTGACCAATTCCTTTGATTCATTACAAAACCCGGGTAACGAAATTGTTGGTGCACCCTGGAACTGGCAATTCCAACTGTTCATGTACCGGACCCTCTGGCTGTCCAATAAATGGCATGTAAGAATTGGTGGGGGTTATGTCCATACTTCTAACAGCCACACGGAACTTCCAAATTTCGGACTGAATTCTGGGATGTTCACACTCGCTTTTCAGCGTAATCAACATGAATTGGTAGATGCGCGTAAATCAGGTTGGGCTTTTCGACCCGATCGAAGACAACAATACTTCTGGCAGGTCATTCCGGGGTTAGGATTCCATGAATTAGGAGGAACCCGAAGACCAATCGATACCCCAAATAAATTGATTGCTTCGCTCGCCATAGAAACGGGCATCATCTTCAAGCAGCATTTCAAAGTAAAAACCGGATTTACTTATCGCTATTATGATTCGTTCAGGGATGATATCATTAACAGAGAACTCGCTCAATACGAAGACCAACCTATATGGAATGCTTCTCATCTTTACTGGACATTAGGAATGGAATATCTACTTGGGCATTTCAGTTTTGAGATACAGAGTGGCATCACGATCCATAAACCTTATTTCGATCTGTGGTACTTCGAAACAGCTGGCACGAACAAGGTCGATAAATTCAGAAACAAGTTCTTTCCCAATAGAATTGGGGGGAATGTCTATTTATTGAACACAAACAAGAACCCTCCACAGAATGTCTTTTTCGGAGTGCACGTCAATGCGAATTGGGGCACTGCTGACTTTCATGGGTTTACGCTGGGGTATGTGCGGAGGTGGTCTTCGACAGCCTCAGACTGAAACCTTCTTAGCTCAATCTTTGTCAGTCTGAGGCTCTCGAAGACTAGACAAAGTAGGCTTTATATCCCTTTTAATTTATCCGGATTTTGAGCCGTATGGAAAATTCTTGAGATAGTTATTCTATTCTGTGTTAACCGATATATGATTTTGTAGCTCCAGGCTACAAGATATCTGTACTCAGATTTCTTATGTTGGAGGAGTGGTTCTCGTTGGCCTAATTCAGGAAAGTCCTCGAGGTGCTCAACCTTCTCAATAATTTTGGTCCCCACTATTTTGGCATAGGCGCTTCCACGCTCTGAGGAGATGTATTTTACAATTCTTTCGAGTTGATCAAGAGCAGTCTTGGTCCAAACTACCTTACCCATTCCTTGAGACGATCCTTCACCTCTGCAGTAGTAAATACTCGCCCCGCTTTTTCATCTTTTTCAGACTTCTCAATATCGGATAGCAAAGCAAGTTGCTCATACACATCTTCTAAAGTAGAATCTGAGGTGAGTTGATTGGCAATTGTGTTTAGATGTTCTTTGAGTCTATCCATTCATTCAAATTTACAGATTCTATCAATAGATAGCTATGTCAATCTAAAACGATCTCTTGCGGAAGATCGACTAAAGAAAAATCTGCAATCTATGCACCCTGGGGCACTCGCCAGCAGATCGGCTAGGTAGAAAAGGTGCCTTAAGACCCCCTAAATGCCTCCACTTGCTGGAAACCTTTGAACCAAATCGGAAAGGAAGCGCCTACTTCAAACTGAGAGACAAATCCACCGGAGCCCTCGGTATAGGTAATGGTTCCAAGGCCAACTCTATAAGTTCGTGATCTTGGATCCTTAGCTAAAAGATTGGCCTGCCACTGCACACCATCATCCCCTCTTTTTTCTCCTCTGAGAGCAGTTAGTCCTGTACTCGCTCCCCAGGCCCAATTAGAGGAAGTCGAAAGGAGGTATTCAATGGAAGGGGATACTTTTAAGATATGATTCTGACGAGGTAGTTCATCGTCCTGCCATCCGCCCACACCGACAAAAGTCCTGGCCACTAGCGTCCCTCGCCATAAAGACCATTTCCCTGTAAACCCGACCAGTCCCATCATCTTGATGGTGTCTGTAAATTGTCGATTGGCCCGACTGGTTGGTGCAGTATGCATTTCTCCAATTAACAACAGGTTGTATTTACCATCCGCCCACCGATCGAAGAAGCCCTGAAAAGCATTGATGGTGAAAATAAAATCAAGGTCTCCCCATTCCGATCCTTCGGCTTCCATGCCTTGCGCCAGCCGCCTGTTCGGGTCTACGTTGAACCGATGCCAGGGAAAACGTACTGAAAGACCATTTCCCGCACCAATCGGAATGTCCGCACGGAAATACTGGGTGAAGTATTCGTTGGACACCCCATCAAATGATGCCCTCGAAAACGTGCTGAAAGTAAGCTGATCATAGCCTGAAGTCACTGTCGGAATACGCCAAAAACTGTCAAAAGCTACAGGTCCATATCCAGAAAAGGACAAGGCGCCATTTTGAGCCTCAGCCTGGGTGATAAGAAGAACAATGATGAGAACCGAAAAAATACTTTTCATATGGGTTGGTTAGGGTCAACTGAAAAACGCTGATCGTAACAGAATCTTCTATAGATCGGTGAATTCTTTTCAGAAGGCACTAGTTAGAACAAAACTATCAAGAATATATAGCGGACAAGCATGAAGAGGACTATCAACCGCTGAAGTTGTTAGATCTAATTTGTCAGATCCACTGTTACCACCGGCGTGGATTGCTTTACTTCCATAGAGCCATACCTCAATACCATAAAGCTAAGGCTGAAATTTCTATTCACAACAGTCATTCCGTGGGTGGAATCTATGCAAATCAGTGATCAGCCTATCAATTTGAGCAAAGACTTCCAAAGGCCGTACGCGGAAGCGGAGTGACCTTCTCTTTATGGTATTGAGGGACTGCCCTGTACCTCGGTAAATACAACTGATTTTCTAAAGTGCCAAAGTAGAATTAGATTGACCCTTCATTCCAAATCGAGCGCTTTAGGGCATGTTTTTTAAGAAAGAATTTACGGAGATCGTCAGGGACGCCTGGCGTGATTATGATGGTGATAGTCGTCCGGTAAAATCCATCGCTGATATCAGTGCGAAAGTTTCGACTAATCATGTCTTCATGATTGAACTGGAGAATAGAGAAAGAGTGATCGGGAAACTGTCATACTTTGGGAACTTCGAAAACTTCCTGGAAGATCATACACTGATCAATGCCCTGGCCCTAAACCTGCCGGCACCGTATGAATATTTTGTTTCCCACAGTCTTACAAAGCAAAGTCAGGTGTACACCTATCGCTATGTGGACAGCATGTTGGATGCATGGGTCGTGTTTTATAAGCCAATCCGGGTCAGTAAAATGCTGCCTAGAAAACTTTCCACAAAACAGATCACAAGATTGGGAGAAGAAGTCGCCAAGTTCCACAAAACCTGTACTTCTTTGTCTGGTGTGTTGCCCCTCTGGTCCAAGACGATGAGCAGCGACCTGAATCAATTGAAGGAAATACTTCAAACGGAAGTAGGACAGTTCGAGCACCGTGGAAATGAACAGATCATTCACGAGCAAGTAGACACTTTGTTCAAAAACATGGAGGCCCTCGGTGCGGATGACTTTAAGACCATTCCCGTGTTTGTCGATTGGAACATTGGCAATTTCTCGATTGACGAAGGAGGCAACTTCTATTCGAGATGGGACTATGATTGGTTCCGAATGAGTTCGAGGATCATGGATTTCTATTTCTTCAGTCGGGTATGTTCTTCCGCTGGAGACAAAACTTTTTTCAGCTATCTGATCGACCCATTGATGGAGCCCCGGTTCATGACCTTCCTGAAAGCTTATCATCGAGTTTTCCCGCTCACAGAGCAAGAAGTGCTTTTCATGAAAGAAGCGTATCGGTTTTTTATCTTGAATTATGTGATCAAAGACGGGCGTTATTTCTTCCATGAAATATATGCCGGGCGACTTCAGATGGAAGCTTATTCCTCTTATTTCCCGAATATTGATAAATTCGATGCTTCACCGATCTTGAAGGAACTGGGAATTTGATATGGAAATTGATCGTTTTGAAGAAATCGCTAAGGGGTATAAAGTCATTTTCTTTGATGCCTATGGCGTTTTGAAGAACTCAACTGGTTCAATAGAGGGCGTAGACCGGACCTTTGCCTGGCTAGAGGAAAACAACAAACCTTTTTATATCCTGACCAATGATGCCTCCCGAAGCCCGGAACTATTGATGAAATCCTATCATGAAAGAGGGCATTACAACATCAAAGAATCACAGATCATTTCTTCCGGGATGCTATCAAGGCAATACCTGGGCTACAAAGTAACAGGAGGCAAAGTCGTTTACGTCGGACCTCCTAGCTCTGCGTTCTTCATTGAGTCCAAAGGGTTAGAAGCCCTGCACATCAGTGATGTAGACCTCAAGGATATTGAAGACATCACTGCCGTGGCCATGATGGACGATGAAGGTTTCGACTGGCAGGTGGACATCAATAAGTTGGTGAACTTGCTAAGATTTCATAATGTCCCGGTGATAGTCGCCAATACGGACCTGGGATTTCCTGTTTCAGGCAACGAAATCTCCATTGCCATTGGAGGTCTTGCAGAAATGATCCAAAACCTCGTGGGAAAGCACTTCATCAAGTTCGGGAAACCTGATGCCCAAATGTTCAATTTTGCTTTTGCACATTTTGAAGAAGATGGTGTCGAGGCAGGGAGAAATGAAGTCCTGATGGTGGGCGATACTTTAACCACAGACATCATCGGAGGCAACAAGTACGGTTTGGATACAGCTTTGGTGCTAACAGGTAATACGATCAAGGAAGAGGCGCCTACGTTGATCAGCTCCACAGGAATCCGACCGACCTATATTCTTGAGTCGGCCGGAATTTTTTAAAACTTACTCATACCGCAAGGCCTGACTGGGATTTCTTAGCGAGGTACGGATCACGGAAAGGGCCACACAAAGCACCACCAGTATCAGAACGATCAGAATGGTCAACCCAAACGGAAACAACCCGATGGAAATCTGATAAGCAAAATTTTCCAGCCAGAAATTCATCAGGAAGTAGGCCAGTGGCAACCCGACCACAAGCGAGATCACCGATCCAATAAGGAACGTGCGGCTCTCGTACCACAGGATATCTGTCAGTTTCGCTCCCATTACTTTTCTGATGCCAATCTCTTTCGTCTTTTGACTGATCAGTAAATATGCCAGTCCGGACAAACCTAAAACCGAAAGAATCAGTGCGATCGTGGTAAACAGGTTGAAAACGGCAAATGCCTGACGGTCGGACTGATAGACATTTTCCAGCGACTGATCTAAAAATTGATATTCGAATGTGAATTGCGTTTCAAAATCCAGATAAACGTCTTCGATAGCCGCTAATACTTGTGGAATGGACGTCCCGGCTTCCACTTTGATCAGCAAGTAATTAAGTGCATCGGGATTGATTTTAATGGCCAAAGGTCGAATTGGTTCGTGCAGGGATTTGTAATGAAAGTCTTCAATCACCCCGACTACTTTACCCCGACTCATGCCTGCCTCTTCATCCCAAAGCACTGTCTTTTCGAAAATATTGTCCACCTGAAATTGGGTCAATGCAGCCTCATTGATCAGATAACTAGTGCCAAGTGAATCTGTTCCTCTGGATGGCTCAAAGTAACGCCCTTCCTTCAATAGGACACCTAGCAATGGCAAAGCATCGTAATCCACACGAAGTTCAGAGCATGAAACACGATTATCAGGCTGATCTTCGGTAAAAAGGCTGTTGCGATTGAACTGACTGCCTGGCAAACTTGATACACCTCCAGCACCAATTACTCCCGGAATGGTGCGCATTTGCTGTTTCACCGCCTCCAGTTGGTCTTCGACTTGCTCGGTGTGAATTTTAACGACAATTAGCTCATCTGCATCAAAACCGAGGGCTTTGTTTTCCAGGAAATCGATTTGACTGAAGATGACCAGACTCCCGAAAATCAGCATGGCAGACACACAAAATTGAATGGCCACCAGGCTTCTTCTCAAAAACAAGCCACTGGATTGATTGGCCAGCTTGCCTTTGAGAATTTCACTGGACTTGATTCGAGTGACAGAAATTGCAGGATAAATTCCTGTAATTAATCCTACAAGCAGTACCAATCCCCAAAATGTGAAGATCAGCGTGGGATCGGTGAGATAAGTCAAAGGAATGTCGCGTCCTGCCAATGCAGAAAACTCTTCGAAAAGCAAAAGGGCCAACAAAAAGGACAGGATGGATGCCAACAGACAGGAGAAAACAGACTCCATGGTAAATTGAGAAGAAACCGCAAGCTGTCGCGCGCCCAGAGTCTTTCGAATACCAATTTCTTTACCGCGCTCCACCACACGTGCCGTACTGAGGTTGACGAAATTGATACAGGTGATCACAACAATGAAAACAATTGCTCCTAGCAGGATATAGATGTAGGTCATGTTGCTGTTTTGCTCCAGCTCCCATCGGATATCCGAATTCAAATGAATGGAAGTCATGGGCTGCAACCCAAGATAGGTTCCTCCTTCTTTCCATCGTTCGTAAATGTCTTGATTGATCAGGTCATATTTCAAATACAGATCAGGGAAGGCTGCTTCTATTACCTTGGGGTTTGCCCCTTCCTGGAGTTTCACATAATTGAAATGGCCCGAATCGTCCCACTTGAACCAGAAATCATCCGGGTTCATGGACTTGATGGTCATGTAAGAAACCAGAAATTGTGGATGGAAATGTGAATTGGCAGGCGGATCCTCAAAAACACCATTGATCACCCCTTTGAATCCACTGGTACCCGCTTCGATTGCTTTGCCCAACGGGTTTTCATCACCGTAAAACTTTTGGGCCAGACTTTCGCTGATCACAACATGACCTACACCACTGAGTGCTTCTTTGGGGTTGCCCACAGTCAATTTGAAATCAAACACATCAAAGAAGGTACTGTCTGCATAAAAGCCTCCCGGTTGCTTGATCCATTCATCCTCTCTGGGATTGCGAATAAAATTATCCTGTAACGTCAATCCCGGGCCATAAATCGGCGAAAGACTGACGGCCGCTTCCACCTGGCTGAATTCATCTACCATGGCCTGTGCCAGCGGATGAGGCGTCCGGGTTTGCGGACTACTATTGAGGATCGCCACGCGATAAGTATTGTCCGCGTCTTTGTGAAACTGATCATATGAAAGTTCGAAGCGGAGGTAAACCCAAACCAGAAGGATGCTGGTGAATCCCAGCACTAATCCAAATAAGTTGATGAAGCTAAAAGCTTTGTTTCGAAGTAAGTTTCGATAGTAAATCTTAAAAAATCCTGTGAGCATGATACTTGCGTGTTTTAATAACTCGAAAGTATCCTTATGGCCCTGAATTCCAGGTTCGAAGACATCAGGTGAACGTTCGACCTTATCAAATCGAACGTCTGAATCCCGATATTCGGAGGGAGTATTGCCCGTTATTTTCTTGAAGGTGGTGTTGAATGACGACTTGGAGGCATACCCCACCTGATTGGCAATTTCCTCGATTTTCAGATGCTGCATCTGGGGGTCTTGCAACATTTTTTTAGCCTCCCGCACTCGAACAGAGGCTTGTAGTTCGAAAAAACTGACCCCTTTGGATTCATTGAGTAGCTGGCTCAGGTTGTGGCTAGAAGTTCCCAAAAGCTTAGCCAATCCTTTGAGCGACGCATCGGGTTGCAAGAAATAAGTGCCGGATTTTAATTCGATTTCCAGGGTATCCAATAACCGTGCTTTATCGGGAGTGAGTAGTGTAGACTTGGCATATTTGGTAGTAGCAGCAAAGGATTCAAAGGAAGACTCTTTGGCAAAGTGCCAGCTACTGATCAGAACAAAGACAAGGACCAGGACGGTAAGAAATGCTAGCGGTACTTCTAACCAGAAGAAAGCCAGCAACACCAATTGAAAGAACGTTAAGGCATTGATCCAGTTGATTTTCGAGCCATTTCCAAATGTCGAAATGCCCTTCTGGCGATAGGTGCTTGTCAATAACCGAAGCGATCTCCATGTTTCCCAGGTAAATGCAAATTTCAGGATAAGTATTTGATATCCCGTAACCAAAAATGATGCGATAACCAACAATAGAAAAGGCAACACATTGATCAGTTCTCTGGGCCATTTGAGGGGTTTTTGAAAAAACTGAAGGAGATAGAACCGGAAGCCAATTGGAAGGACCAGCAACATCCATTGAGACAGAACCGGTGATGGAAGAAAAGTGGCCTGGCTTAGGCTGAAAATGAACCACATACTCGCCAGCGCAAATTGCTTTTGCCGAAGTGCGGCAAAAAATAAGCCCAGCAATAATCCTAGCGATATTAGGGGTATGAGTTCCATGCCTTCCAGAATACAATATTAGTGTTTTCTAGAAGCAGATGTTGTGCAATTACTCCCGTCACTCCCAACCAGGCGTCTCTGGATTGCACAAGAAACTAGAATTTTATCTCAAGAATAACTTGGTAATCATATGGGAATCCTTTTTCCCTAAACCATGATCAGATTCTCTTACCATCAATTTCAAGGTTGCTACAAATAAGATAATTACTGTGATGAAGGGAATGCCGAACAAGGCTGGAAGTTATCAGGTTGACTGGGTGGGGCTAGTGCGAGCGGCTAGGCGTCCTCTTATTTGTAGAAACCCACTTCTTATGGATAGATGCAGCTTTCTTCATCTATACTTCGGAGCTTGTGACCATTGGATTTAGCTACCAGGTAAGCATGTTCTTTCTGTCTTCGTAAAGCATTACGAATATATCAGTACGTCTTTTATGCATCATTCGCTTATTTTTATACAAACAATCTGACTAAAATGAGAATCTGCTTACTGGCCTTTATCAGTGTTTTATTTTTTCGATGCTCCGACGATGAACCTCTCAAGAGTCAAATCATTGACGAAAGAGATGGTCAGACTTATGAGACGATCCGTCTTGGAGGGATGAATTGGATGGCAGAGGACCTGAAGTTGAATGGACAAGATACTTATCATTATTTTGATGCTTTGGAAGCGTGCCCTGAAGGTTGGGAACTACCTACAACGGACGAATGGAGAGCCCTGGCAAGTGAAGCCGGCGGCTATCACAACTATGAAGAAGTAGTAGGTGATCCAAATCAGGCGTACAATGCACTAACAAATCCCAATGGTTTTAATGGACCTGATGACCTGGGATATTACTGGTCAGCTTCAGCTGCCGTAGCAGACGTTCCGAGTCTGCGGGCTGAGACTTTCGATTTTGCTCCAGAATTCGACGAATCAGGTGCTGCGGTATTCCTGGGGTTCACGGTACGAACCTCTTCGGGAAAATGTCGCTGTGTAGAGCGTTCCAGGAAAGTCACCGGAGCATTCGAGATGCAATCCAGTTACGGCACATTCAACTATGATGATCATTTGGAGACTTTCATCTATCCCTGGAATAACTCCTTGATTCTCCAGGGCTTTTACCTTACGGGACCCAATGATGTAGATTGGATCCAGCTTTCTATCTCCAACGAAGATCTGCAACGATTTAATGGTACGGAAATGCAATTTTCTGGTCGATTAGAGTACCAACGTACTCCTGAAATTGTGACTACTTTCTCAAATGAGGGTCGACTTGCTTACTGGAGCCCTGAAGTGGAGGTCACCATACTCCAATATGATCAGGATAATATTACTGGTCGAATACAAGGCACCCTTACTGAGGCAGAAGGGATTCCTCCGCTGGATATAGATGGACACTTCTCTGTAGACTTATCGACCTTACCGTAACCTGTCTGTGATTATCGCAACACTTTCAGGTGAGATCGACTACAACTTCCCGTAATAAATGAAAGGCGCCCAGTAACTGGTATTATTCAAATCAATGCCGTCTTTGTTGTACTTCCCTGTGATGAATCCCCTTTTCACTTCATTGAGCGCTTTTCGAAAAGACTTCTTTTCATTGAACACCATACGATACAGTTCGCTGACCAGTACGCTGGTGGCATAGTCGTTCACCGCCCAAAGTGAAGTAATCGTGCTATTGGCCCCCGAAGCAATGAAGGCTTGATTCAATCCGGCTACCCCTTGCCCAGTCTGTAATTTTCCTAACCCTGTTTGACATGCGGAAAGCATGACCATGTCTGCTTTGATCCTCAGCTTTTCTACTTCATGTAAATACACATGCCCATCCTCACCATTTTGCTCATCCGGAAATACCGTCATGGCAAACCCACTCAACTCGGGAATATAGGACTCTACCCAGCCATGTGTGGCCAAATGGATCACCCGATAATCATCCAGCTCTCCTGAGGCAGAAAGGTTTTTCAAGTTAGTCTCATTCATTTGAGTTCCCAGGAATGATTTTGCAGATGGAACGATCTGCTGAATGTTATTGACCTCCTTGAGCGTTCCCTGTAGATAGCTCATTTCCGCATACCCCAAAGCATAGAAGCGTTGACGCAACGATTTGGCCCCACCTTTGATGTCGTTGAAAGTCTCGTATTTGAGTCGTTCGACATCCGTGGCATTTTTAACCAGTTCGGGAGCCCTTTCCTTAGAAAAATTCACCTTGCCGTATTCCGCACCGCCCATGGCCAAGATCGATTTGGATGGCTGGTAATTCCGGCCAGCCAGTTCCCGTAACACAGTGGGTGACTGGACATAAGAAATATCATATTCCTCAACCAACAATCGACCAGAGCGAGACAGTAATCCTTCAAACGGAATAAAATTTAAAGGTCCACTCGGAACAATGATCAATTCCTTTTTGGCCTCAATTTCCTCTATGAACAAGCCAATGAAAGCATCGTAGTAACTCCCTCCAATATCAGCGATTTTATTCCGGTCTTCCTCCTTGAAAGACCGTCGTAATAGTTCGGTCATCAGGTTGAAGTCCCCTTTTTGCCGCATGGATTGCGGATTCACATTGAAGCTCGCAACCCGGAGTTCTTTGTTGGCATTCTCCCTTTCAATCAGTGCCAGGTCTTCTCTGTACTGGTTCCTGATCCTTACCCAGGCTTTTACATTGTTGATGTATTGATACTTCACTTTGTCTTTGGTGATGGCCACCATACAGAATCCCACATCGCCATCTTCCAACAATTTTTCAGCGTAATACAGCATGACCTGACCTGGACTTAACAAGGCCTGAACTTCTTTGGCAGTGATAGGGTCGGGAATGGTCGAGTTGATGTCACTGGCTAGCTTTTTGGCCTTGGATCGTTCGATGGCATTGAAAGCCGCTTCATCATCATTCAGGTATTTATGTGCCAGTGACAAGTTCACGTTACTGTTATACAAACTCGTATACACACTCTTTGCTAAATAGTCACTGACGGCACCAATGTAATCCAGGTACATTTCTTCTGCCTGTGTCAGGATATCGATGGCTTTTTGATGCTCTGTATGCAAAAGCCTTACGCCCAAACCCGTCAGGTTTTTGGCCTTCAGTAAATCATTAGCTGCGTATTCATTGGATAGCAGAGAGTATTCAATGCCTTTATCCCTTTGGTCATTGCGGAAATACGCCAGAGAAAGATTATTATAGATAAAGGAGATGATTTCCATGTACCCACTTTCCTTCGAAACGGCCTCTGCTTTGTGCCCATAAGCAATGGCTTTTTGCATTTGTCCCGCAAACTGATAATAGTTGTTCAAGGCCAGGTATCCTTTGATCAAAAGCTCCGGTGCCGTGTATTGAGACAAGACTTGCTCCAAAGAAGCTGCGATTTCCCGGGCCTGTTCCAACCGCTGATAATTGGCCAGAAGAATCAGCCTTTCTGCATATAAGTTGATCAGTTCAAACTTCAAATAAGGGCTGCTACCTGCCTTTTCTATCCGGACCGTATTCAATGCCAGAGCATTGTCTACATCTCCTGACTGAAGCATGATCGCATATTTCTTATCTGTAAATCGGCAATACAAGAAAGGGTTTTCTACGGCATCATTAGCTTCTTCATACCACATGGACTTCAGCACCACATTCGTTTGATAATCCGCCAACCAGTCTTTCCAATCATCGCTCAGGTCATCTCGCCGATATTGCTCGTCCAGTAGTTCATTCAGGTAGTGGAGCATGTAGTGAGAATAGCTAAACGGCAATCCCGTATCATACATTACCTGATTGGCAGCCTGAAGTCTTTTTGTCAATTCTTTAGCATGTTTCAGAATACCACCGTTTTTCAGGTCGACAAATATTTTGCCTGCTACTTCTTCCGGGTATTGATGATCCGCCTGACTGTAGGCTTGCTGAAAGATGCTGATGGTAGCATTGATATTGGGGACCAGCGAAGCATTGTAATAGTCAAAGTAACCCGTCCATGAATTGGCGTAAGAAAGGTAATAGTCGAACTGATTTTGAGCCATCATCCGTCCCGCTCGGGTTGCTAGTTTTTGGGCTTCAGTAGTTTGGCCTAAGGCAGACTTAAAAATGAACAAATTAGTCAGGATGCTGATGTCCGTGGGATTCAACAAGTGCGCCATATCGAAGTAGCTGATGGCCCGGTCAAAGTTTTCTGCTTGTACTTGTCCCAGGCCAGCTCGCAGGTAGATCTCCGCCTGATCTGGATATCGCTTGATCAAACTTTCGAAAAGTGAGCTCGCAAGGGTATAATTCTTGTTGTCATAGGCGGTCATCGCTTGCTTATAGTCAGGATGATCCTCAACGAACTGAATGTATTTGTTTGTCGAAAGCTTGACCACCGGTTTTGGTGTAGCTGCTACCTGCTTGTTAGGTTTTTCAGGTTTGGGTGCTTCCTCAACTGCTACCTTTTCTTCCTTTTCTGGTTTGGTGGATTCTTTTGCCACAACCGCTACTTCTGGTGTAGAAGAACCCCTTGAATGGATATAGCTCACGATTATATCGTCAACCCGGATGGTCGTGTTTTGATTGCTCTGCACCGATAGTACCTGGCCAAAGAATGGTTTGAATGGTACAGTGGTCACCAGTATTTCATTGATGAAGAAATAATACTGATCCGCAACTTTTCGGACAGTCATCTTATTGTAGTCACGCTTACTAAGTGCAGCTGATTCCGTCCAACTTTGATAATTGGTCCAATTATTTTCAGCAGCATCATCATAGCTGAAAACCTTAAAACTTCCATCACCCGAAAAACCGAATCGTAAGTTGCTCCAATCGTCACTTTTCTGGCCCCAGTTCAGGCTATTGGAGTTATTATCTTCTCCAGAAACGAATTTCATTTTGCATTCAATCTGGAAATCCCGGGACTGGTCAATGGTGAATTGGTTTTCCTCATTGAATTTGGCAGCAGCATAGTAGCCAGTTTTGAAGGATTGAATGACATAATATCCATTCTCAATTTGAAAATATCGAGAGTCGGAAGTACCTGCGCGCCAGGATTGGCTGTTGTCTGAGAAATCTTCCTTATAGAGCATTTCCTGATAAGAATAGCCTGTATACTGTACAGCCTGTTCATTGATTTTAGGTCGATAAGCAGACAAGTCTTGAATTTGCTCACCTTTCTTTTTGGTGAGGTATCCAACAATTAAATTCTTCACATGGATCTCGGTCCCATCATTGACCATGAAACCTACATTGTCATCATAAAAGGCAGAATAGTCTGCCGTATGGACCAGGGTTTCATTCACAAAGAAATAGAGCTTATTACCGGATTTACGGACTGTGAATTTGTTGAAGTTCCTTGGTTGCAGGGGTTCACAAACAGTCCAGCCTAATAGGTCCGTGAAAGACCGGGAATCAGCATTGTAATTGTCGATGGTAATTTTCCCGTTGCCAGAGAATCCGAATCTGAAATGTGAAGTAAATCCCGAAGCTGATTTTTTAGTGGCTTTACCAAACAGCAAGGCATTCGCATTATTGTCGCGACCAGCCACATATTTCATGTCGACTTCAATCTGAAAGTCGCGACGCTTATCAGTCTGAAAAAGTCCTTTCTTATTGAAGGATTCCTCAGGAATGTAATTCTCTACTAAGGAGGCTAACTTGTAATAGCCGTTTTCTATTTTCTTTTCATATCGATCTGTTGCGGCGGTCGCGTAGCCTTTCGCATTGACACGAAAAGGCTCATAAAATAAAATTCCATCCCGCTGATATCCGAGATCCGAATACTCGCTCTGAGCAACAGATTGAATTGACAACCAGCTGTAGACCGAAACCAATGCGATCATCAACAATTTTCTCGAATACCCGGCTTTGAAAACAATGGATAAAGCTATCATATTTGAAAAGGCTTTGAACTCAAATTTCCTTTTCAAAATTGCTTCGCTTTCAAGGCAATTACCTTCCGTGGCAATGGGTAAAGGCGTCTACGGGTTTCACGGTATAAAAGTACCCTTAGAGCCCGCTAAGCTGCCCAAATTGTGGAATTGCTGCCCAAATGGAGTCGCGCTGTTCTTTGGTTCTGATCAGCACTTTTTCACCTGCTTGCGTCAATTGGAACAAGTGTTTTCTTCTCCCGCCACGCGAAGAAGTTGCACCTGCATACCGTGAGCTGACGTACCCTTTTTTCTCGAGGCGAGCCAGCGAGGCGTGGACCGTACTAATGGTGATGGCACGATCACACCTTTCCTTGATCTCTTTCTGAATGGCGTAACCGTAGGCATCGTCATGCAGCAGGGCGACCACCAACATGATCAACTCCTCTAATTCTCCAATGTTCGTTCCTTTCATTACTCGTCCTTCAGGTTTTCGGTGAGTTTCGTATTGCCAAATTTAAAGCTCAGAGCGCTGATGATCACTACACTGACCAGGATCGTGACCAGTCCCGCGAAAAAAAATGGTGCGGGGTTCAGATCGATTTTGTAGACAAAATCATCAAGCCAGTCGCTTACCAGCCAATAAGCCAATGGTGCGGATATCACAAACCCAATCAGTATAATGACTAAAAACTGCCGATTCATCATGCCAATGATACTTTGGATCGTTGCACCTAGGATCTTGCGAATGCTGATCTCTTTTCTACGTTGCTGCAAGATCAATGCTGTCAATCCATACAGTCCCAATGCACATAAAATGACACTGATCACTGCGTACACAGATGCCATACTCAAGAGCAGTTGTTCGCTCTTGTATTGCTCATCGAACCACTGATCTACGAAATAGAAATCGATCGGTGTTCGCTCAGCCAAGGCTTCATAATTATCCGTGATGTACTTGATGGTTTGGCGGACATCACCACTGCCAATTCTGATGGAAGCATATTCCGGGCGTGGATTCAGAAACAAGACCATGGGTTCAATGGCATTTTTGGCCAAAGAGCCAATGTGAAAGTCATTCAGCACACCGATCACTGGGAATGATCGCTCTGAGGAAAAAGTGATGTGCTGACCAATGGGATCTTCCCATCCCATGAAATCAGCAAACGCTTGATTGACCATCAATGTACCAGCGGAATCTGCTTTTGATCCTTTTCGAAAAGCGCGACCAGCGGCCAAAGGAATTTCATACGTATCAATGAAATCAAAATCAATGCCGTACATCCGAGCAGAGACATCTCCTTCGTAACCATCCGCATTTACCCGATCGGTATAGGAACCTCCACCCAGGGCAGAACGACCAATAGATACTGATTGGATATTGGGGTGAGCTTCCAAATTGGATCTGAAAACGGCACTTTTTGGCCCCACTTCATTGTCCAGATTTACAACCATCACCTGAGATGCATTGAATCCAAGCGGCTTATTCACAAGGTAGTTGATTTGACGAACGACCGTGATGGTGCAGATGATCAGAAAGATAGATACCGCATATTGAAAGGTAACCAGTACCTTCCGTAACCACCCTGTTTCATTAGCTGCCCCTGAAGCCGATTTGAGAATGGACGAAATGGCATGTGAAGACATTACAACTGCAGGATAGGCCCCTACCAGAAAGCTGATGCCCAGGATAAAAAGGAGCAGACTGACAAGACTCATCGGTGCGAATACAGCACTCAATGGAATGTCCTTTTCAATCAGGTTGTTGGCTTCCGGTAAGATCAGATATAAAAGTGCTAAACTGATTAGGGAGGCTAAAAGAGTAATGATAAAAGTTTCCGCAATGAACCGGCCCATCAATTGGTTCCGCGTGGATCCTACTACTTTTCGAATACCTACTTCCTTGTTGGATCGTGAAGCCTTGGAAAGGGCGATATTGACATAGTTGACGCTAGCGATCAGAAAGATCAGGAAGGCTGAGAACCCAAGCAGGTAAACAAACCGGATGCTGCCGGTTTTCATCCCGCGAGCCATGGCGATCTCATCACCGTACAAATACATGTCTTGAAAGGGCTGGAGTTTGAGGAAATAATTTTCGGCCCGTTCAGCAAAATGGGTCTGCATCATTTCCTCAAATTTCTTTTCTGCCAATTGCGCATCAGCATTTTTAACCATTCTAACGAAGGTGAAAATCGCCTGAGCACGCCAGTTATTCATCCAGTTTTGGGGCATCGGACCCAAATTGGGTACGGTGGTGGTCCATGAAATCAACGCCTCAAATTGCATAGAAGCTTGTCGAGGAGGAGCTTTGAAAACCCCGGTCACCGTATACTCAAGATCGCCTATGCCTACCACTTGTTTGCCAATAGGGCTGGCATTGCCAAATAAAGATTGGGAAAGCGATTCGCTGATCACCAACGAGGATGGACGTTTCAGTAAGTCTTTAGGATTGCCCTGAATCAATTCAACGTCAAACAACTCCATAAAAGTGGAATCCACGATATAGACACTTGGGCTGACAATGTTTTTGCGCTCATGAGTAAATATGACCTGATCCCACCAGGGAAGCACACGTGCAAATGCCTCTATTTCTGGGTACTCTTTGGTCATAGTAGGACCCATCATCCCGGAGGTCTCATAAGTGAGTACGTCTACATTTTCAGGGACATTGATGTGCCTTTTGTAAACACGATATAGCTGGTCACCCGATTGGACATACTTATCAAATTGCAGCTCGTCATTGATGAATATGAGTGCAAATAGTGAACAAGAAATTGCAGTAATCAGCCCTATGAGGTTGATGACGAAAAACACCCTGTGTTTTCTCAATGAACGATAGGAAGTAAGCAGGTAATTGGTCCAGATTGATGCCATGTTAGAAGATCGTTTATCACTTTTTCTAAAAATGAGCCTGAAAAACCCAATGGCCTGAAGCAAGTAGATCAGCTGAGATCGACGAATACTTTTCTCCTCGATATTGTCCAAAAAGGCCTCTTCCAGATCCCCGGAAATACCTTCGACCAGGTATGGATCACAAAACCATTCCAGGCAAGTCAAGATCCATTTCGGTGGTTGAGGATGATTGGACATAGGGTCAAGTTAGCAGGTTTTTCAGAACTATTTTTATTTCATTCGATTATGTCGAAAAACTAAACGGATAAACCATCCTATTTGTTTCGATTATGTCGAATTTGATGTTCATTCGACAGGTATACTGTGCTTATTTAAGAAGGTTACTGTATCTTTTCAATATGGGTAACTCAGGTAATGTCATTGGTCGTTTTTCCTCTTCATTGGACCGTAGGGACCAGGGACCCAATGAAGTTATCGCACAGGCAATTGTGGATGATGCGGGCGGGGATTTATTAGAAGAAGTGGTGCAAGTCATACACTCAAAAGCAGCTACGCGTACCATAAATGATGTGGTGATGACGCTTATGGCGGTTAGTCGTATTCATCCTAAATTATTGGTGCAGAAAGCAGATGTTTTCATCGATTTGTTAGAGAGTAAAAGCAATCGGCAGGTTTGGGGAAGCATGATTGCTCTGGCCAATATGGCTCCCCTCGTGAAGGAAAAGCTCAAGCCACACCTCGTAAAAATCCTCCAGGCCATGGATGAAGGAACTGTGGTTACCAGAGATCATGGGTTTAGCATCCTGACTGAATTATACAAAGAAGATCAATCAGGAGATTTGCTAGCCTTGATCAATGAACAGTTACTGAATGCACCTTCGAATCAGGTAGGACAGTACACCGAAAAATTCATGGAAGTAGTGAGAAAAGAGGACGTTTCAACTTTTGTAGAAGCCCTGGAAGTGAGAGGCCAGGAGTTGACCAATGAGCATCACCTCAAGCGATTGGGTAAGAATCTGAAGAATTTGAGAGGATTATAGGGTTTAATCCTCTGTTAGAGTTTAAAAACGATAAGGTGGCTCGCCCACATTTGCAATTTGGGTGAATTATTCTTAGGCATTTGTAATGCCAGAACAGCGTTTTATTGGGTGCTTAACTTGGCAAAGCAAACCCTGAAATCGTACGGTAGAGATTCACCGCTGCTTTATCAGTCAATCCACTGATGAAATCAACCACCAGCTGCATGCTTTGATATACCGTCAGGTCTCCTTTTAACAGATTTTGATAGTCCGGGGGAAGTAATCGGTAAACGGCTTTCGGTTTAGGGTTCTTGGATCCCTCGCCAAATTTTTGTTCATAAACCGCCTGACAAAAGGATGCCATCAGTTTTTCCAGTACTTCCAGACCTGCGGCTTCACGTTCCAATACCTGTCGTGAACGATAGATTTTCTCTACTGACAAGCCTATGATTTGATTCAGGATAGGAGTAGATGGAATCTCATCGGTCAGGGCCTTATCAAAATTGCCATTCAGGATATTTTGTTCATGGTCCAAAAAACTGGAAACACACTCCTGGATCAGCTTATTAATGGTCATGGCCCGTAATAACCCCAACTTTTCTTCTTTACTCTGGATCTCGTTGAATTTATCGCGCTTGAACTTTTCTCCGATGATCTCCGCCATCAATTCAACCGTATCTTCCAGCCGAACCAGCCCCAGTCGGCATCCATCCTCCAAATCGATGATGTTGTAGCAAATGTCATCTGCCGCTTCTACCAAAAACGCCAACGGGTGTCGCAAATATTGATCTTCCGCGATTTTGATGAGGCCCATGTCTTCTGCCAGCTGCGCGTACAACTCGCGGTTACTGTAGTAAACGCCAAATTTCTTCTGGCTTTTGCGGGTCTTGTCTTTTGGTGCGAAGGCGGTTTTTGGATACTTCGTGAAGGCTGCTAACGTTGCGTATGTCAGTCGTAAACCCCGGTACAATTCGTGATTTAGGATCCTGAACCCTTGTGCATTGCCTTCAAAAGTCGTCAGATCGGCCCATTCTTCCGCAGAAACCAGTTTCTCGAATGTACCGCCAGCCTCAGTGCAACGGAAAAAAGAGCTAATACCTTCCTCCCCGGAGTGCCCAAAAGGAGGATTGCCCAGATCATGTGCAAGCGATGCCGCTGCCACAACCCCGCCGAAATGTTGGGTCGAATGCCCTTGGCTATCCAGTCCGTGACGCTGGATGATGACTTTACCAACCTCCTTACCCAGGGACCTCCCTACGCTGGAAACTTCCAAACTATGGGTCAGCCTGGTATGCACAAAATCATGCTCCGGCAACGGAAATACTTGTGTCTTGTCTTGAAGCTTGCGGAAAGGATGCGAGAAAATGATCCGGTCATAATCCTGATCAAATCGGGTTCTGATTTCATCATCTCCAGTCTCCGTTCTTTCGCCAAAACGTTTTGGAGACATCAGTTTTTCCCATTGCATCATGTAAGGATCAAATTTGGTTTTCAGATTCGCGCTCGCAAAATTACCCGGTCAGGGGGATTGTGAGCAAACAAGTTTAAGTGGCAGGCATCTCGAACAACAAAACAGGAGCCAGTAATACGGCATTATGTAGAGCATGCAAGGCAAAGGACCAAAACATACCCCCATTTTTGACACGGATATACCCAAAATAAAGACCTGCAACGAACTGTGGTAAAACAATCAGCGGGATCACCCAAACCGGCACGTCAATAGCCTGGAAGTTCGTCATGTGGACCAATGCAAAGGCAACGGCGTTTAGATAAAAAAACAAGCCAAAAAAACGATCCCATTTTACTTTAACCAATGCGGCCGCTTCTTCACGTAAGACCCTTTTGTTGGCGATGGTAAACCACTCAGAAAGGCCAGCGATCAGATTCCATCGACGATTCAAATGCAATCGAAAGATCAATTCTTCGAAAAATGGTCCTACCAATATGACCAACCCTGCAATGGCCCAAATAGGATATTGCTCTAACATCGCTTTTAGGGCATGATCGTCCAGATCAACAATCTCCATTTGCTCGATGAAACCCATCACTCCCACCAAAGGAAGCATGCATAGCAGGTCCAGCAACAGGATATAAAAAAGCCTGCTAATTTTCTCGACAATATTGGACTCCTCTACTTCTGCCAACGAAGATTCATACGGCTTCCTGATGTATTGAATGGCAATTTGCCACTCCTCCTTTAGCTTGGCCATGGATTACTTTTTTTCATTGAGGTTCAAAACTAGTGGTTCTGTGGTATGTAGTAGTAAAGTGACCTTGAGATTAGGAATAATAATCAATCCCGTGCCCTTTCCCCCTTGAAAGGGGGTGGTAGAAGACCTGGGGATTTTTCATCTCCTCAAGTCAATCATTGAGTAAACCGAGCTTTACTTAACATCGGAATCATATTCGATCCAGCAACATCGGATCCTGATTCAATAACACCCGCATCTGATGATACAAATGCTGATTGTAAACCTTGAATTCAGCAGGACGTTCAAAGAAATTCTCTACTGCTACTGCGAAAAATTCCGCATGATTCGTGCCTGCATAATCACGAAAAAAGCTCTTTTCGTTGTTACGAATACGCATGATCTCCTTTTCTGCGGCTTCCTCCCAGGCGTCTAAAGATTCCTGATCAAGAAAATTGGATTCCCCATTTTGTACCACATTTTCCAGTCGTAAGGCATGGGCCATTTCATGTAGCCCCAGATTCCTGCCATCTTTCACGATAAGCCCGGAAATAAAATTCCTCCACGACAGCACAATGGCTTTTTGTCTGGGGTTTACTTCCCCATAATGATAATTCTGTCCGGCGGTGCTGTAAAAAGCTTCGGGGTAGATGATGATGTACTTGAAATATCGGAAGTTGATTTTGATTAACCCAAAAGCAAGCTGGATTGCGGTTGCAGCAATCAAAACCCGCATCTCCTCGGTGATGCCATCCAGGTCCCTCGGAATAAAATTCTTGGAGGCAATGAAGGAAGCCAATCGACGTTCAAAAACCTTCTTTGATTTCGGCGGAAGCTTGTTGTAGAAATCAAAGTGCTCCTTGAGGATACCTCGCTGAGTCGGAGAAATGGGTACAACAATACCGGGGATGGCTATCCCGAGGTAGTAGCGTTTGGAGACGAGAATGAAAATGAGCACCATTGCCCCGAAAAAGGAAAAGGTGCTCATTGGATTATATCTGCTTCAACAATTCCTTCAGGCTGACTTTTTTCTCCACCGTATCACTCAATGAACTGATGGCCACACGCTCTTGTGCCATGCTGTCTCGCTCTCTCAACGTCACGGTGTTGTCTTCCAAAGTCTGGTGATCGACGGTAATGCAATACGGTGTACCAATGGCATCTTGTCTGCGATAACGCTTACCGATGGAATCCTTCGCATCGATTTGCAAGGTGAAATCAATCTTTAATTCATCCAAGATTTTGTTCGCGACTTCAGGCAGTCCGTCTTTGTTCACCAGAGGCATGATCGCCAATTTGTTGGGCGCTAAAGCCGGAGGAATCGCAAGGACAGTTCTTTTCGAACCATCTTCTAATGTCTCTTCTTTATAGGAAGCAGACAATACCGCCAGGAACATACGATCCAGACCGATAGAAGTCTCCACCACGTACGGTACATAGCTTTGATTGGCTTCGGTATCAAAGAACTGCAATTTCTTACCAGAATGTTCCTCGTGCGCTTTCAGGTCAAAGTCTGTTCGGGAGTGAATGCCTTCCAGCTCTTTGAATCCCATCGGGAAATCGTATTCGATATCACAAGCTGCATTGGCGTAGTGCGCCAGGTTCAGGTGGTCGTGGAATCGGTAGCGATCATCTCCCAATCCAAGGGCTTTGTGCCAACTGATGCGCTTTGCTTTCCAGTGTTCGTACCACTCCATTTCTTCGCCAGGCTTAACAAAGAATTGCATTTCCATCTGCTCAAATTCACGCATCCGGAAAATGAACTGACGGGCAATGATCTCGTTACGAAAAGCCTTACCAATCTGAGCAATACCAAACGGAGGTTTCATCCGGGCGGTTTTCTGTACATTGGAGAAGTTCACAAAAATTCCCTGGGCCGTCTCCGGACGGAGGTAGATCTTCCCTGCTTCACCAGCCACAGATCCCATTTCCGTAGAGAACATTAGGTTGAATTGACGCACATCCGTCCAGTTCTTGGACCCGGAAACAGGATCGGCAATGCCCAACTCCTCGATCAAAGTTTTCATATCGGAAAGGTCGCCGCTTTCCATGGCCGCTTTCATGCGGTTCTCGATGGCCGTGATCTGTTCTTTGTAACCGACTACCCGAGGATTAGTAGTGACGAACTGCTCCTCATCAAAAGACTCTCCAAATCGTTTGGCCGCCTTGGTGACTTCTTTCTTGATCTTGCCCTCGATCTTGGCAATCTGATCTTCGATCAGGACATCCGCACGATAGCGCTTCTTGGAGTCTTTGTTATCGATCAAAGGATCGTTGAACGCATCCACGTGACCGGAAGCTTTCCAGGTGGTGGGGTGCATGAAGATCGCGGCATCGATCCCGACAATGTTAGGATTGAGGCGCGTCATTGCCTGCCACCAGTATTGTTTGATGTTGTTCTTCAATTCCGATCCGTAAGGACCATAATCATACGTGGCACTCAGGCCATCATAGATGTCACTAGAAGGGAAAATGAAGCCGTATTCTTTGCAGTGCGCTGCGATGTTTTTGAGCGTTGCAGCATCGTCTGTGTTTGCCATGCCGCAAAAATAGATTTATCGGTCAAAGAAAGAATGATATGGAAGTATTCATTCATAAGATTGGATCCAATTCCCCTCTTGAGAGGGGTTAGGGGTGTGTTATGACTATAAATAAGACAAAATCAATTGACCTTTTAGATTTATTGACCTTAGAGGAAAGTATTCAAAACGCGATTATTCCAACTTGAAAAGGGGTGAAGGGGGATTTTGGAAAATAGTTTTGAATGCTTTCTAAATCCCCTAATTTGAACCTTTCCTCATCACAATGAATTCTCCTCCTTGAGATGCTGTTACTTTGCATCGATAAACACAAACATTGGCATGAGCGCAGATTCACAATCCTTTCGCGAAAAACTGGAAGCACAACATGATTTTCCTGGTCCTTACACCTTCAAGTTCATCATACCTGAAGACAAAAAAGGTGAGGTAGAGGCTCGTTTGCCAAAAGGAGAATTGTCTTACAAAGCCAGCAGTGGTAAAAAATATACCAGCATCACCCTTAAAGCGACCATGAAAAGCAGTGACGAGGTGATTGCCGTTTATACTGAGGTGGCCAAAATTGAAGGCGTACTTTCACTTTAACCTAAAAGAGATATGTGGACAGAAGCAGACAATAAACTAAGCCAGACGTTCGAGTTTAAGAATTTTGTGGAGGCCTTTGGCTTCATGACACAAGTGGCAATCATCGCAGAAAAGATGGATCATCACCCAAATTGGTCCAATGTCTACAACAAGGTGACCATCGAACTCACAACGCATGATGCCGGAAATGTAGTTACAGACAATGACCGCAACCTGGCGAAGGCGATTGATGGCCTTTTGCCTTAGTCAACTTCGGTTTATTTTTACTTCATGCAAGATCTCGCGAAACTTACTCCTTCCATCGTACAGATAGCTAAACAAGCTGGCGAGTTCATCGCCAGGGAAGCGGCTGATTTCGACCAGTCGAAGGTGGAGTTCAAGGGAAAAAGTGACCTGGTTTCTTACGTGGACAAGGGCGCCGAAAAGATCATTGTTGAAGGCCTGAAAGCCTTATTGCCAGAAGCAGGTTTTCTCACCGAAGAAAAGACCGTCGAGCAGACCCAAACGGAACTGACCTGGATCATCGATCCTTTGGATGGTACGACGAATTTCGTTCATGGCTTGCCCGGCTATGCTGTCAGTATAGGATTGTCGCAAGGCAAGGAAGTGATATTAGGAGTCATTTATGAGATCACCCGGGACGAAGCATTCTACGCATGGAAAGGTGGCGGGGCCTACATGAATGGAGCGAAGATTGCCGTATCTCAGGCAGCCAAAATCGATGACAGTCTGCTTGCCACCGGATTTCCGATCTACAATTTTGCCAAGATTACAGAATACCTGACCATCCTCAATGAACTGATGCGTAATTCTCACGGCCTTCGACGTTTAGGAAGTGCCGCGATGGACCTGGCTTATGTGGCTTGTGGGCGTTGTGAAGCTTTTTTTGAATACAACCTGAACTCATGGGATGTTGCTGCCGGTATCATCCTGGTGCAGGAAGCTGGCGGGACGGTAACTGATTTTTCCGGAGGTACGGATGCACTTCATGGACGAGAACTGGTTGCCGGGGGGCCTGTTCACGCAGAATTATTGCATCTGATCAAAGAGAATTGGTGATATCTTTTTACCCAACTTCTGAATGCTAGAAAATCAATCCCTATGACCCCAACCCTAAAGGGTGGTAATTGATTTTCTCCCTTTTCCCCCGGCCGGGTAAGGCTTTAGGGAATTAAAAGGGTTAGAAAGGGACTTTAAATAATCGGGCTAATATCCAAAGTATTATTATAATCCGAATAACTTCTAAATAGGACTGCAACTAAAATTCATCTTAAGGTTTTTTGGTTGATCCATTTTCATACTAAATTCATCCCCAAAGAACGAAACTTCCTATGCTTAAGCTCAGGACCAGAATTATTTTCCTGTTCATCTTCCTGCTTATCGTGGCCCTCAACATGGTCCTGGTATATTTTGAAAAGGAGGCGGGTTCTGGCATTGATACCTTAAGTGATGCTTTTTGGTACATGATTGTCACGTTGACTACTGTGGGATACGGAGACCTCTATCCTGCCAGTACCGGTGGCAAGGTCATTGGATATATTTATGTGTTCGCCAGCCTTGGTATTTTGGGATTCATTTTTAGCTCTATTTCAAGCAAAGTTCAAACCATGTTAGAAGAAAAACGATTGGGACACAGAGGAACAGATTTTGAAAATCACGTCATTTTCTATGGCTGGAATGATTTCAGCAAACTTGTTGCAGAAGAAGTCATCAGTGCCCAGAAGAAAATCGCCATTCTGACGGACAAAAAGGACGATGTAGAATTGATCTATGAGCTATGGGGCAAGGAAAAAGTATTCGTGCTGTTCAGCGATATGGATAACCCGGATTTGTTTGACCGGCTCAATGCCAAATATGCTTCCGTCATCTTTGTTGCCTTGGAAAATGATGCCGATTCGCTCACGGAAAGCATTGACATCCATCGCCACTTGCCGGAAATCGATTTGGTCGTCTCTCTGAAAAACAACAAACTGAAAGAAACTTTTCGAGCGGCTGGTGTCACTTATGTAGTAGCTCAAAATGAAATTGTGTCCAAATTGGTGGCGAGTTACATCTTCGAGCCGGATGTAGCCGACCTGAACCTGGACCTGATCAGTTCTGCAAGGAATGAACATGACTTTGATAATCAGGAATACGAGGTACTGGAGAACAACCCATACATTGGCCAAAATTGTCACGAAGTGTTCTTTTCCTTGAAAAAAGACCATGATGTAGTACTCATGGGCATCAGTAAGCTCAAGAATGGCAAAAGAACGGTTTATGGTAATCCATCCAGAGAAATGAAGGTCGAATTAGGCGATTTTCTGATCATCATGACGAACAATGAGACCATGAGTGAATTCTTTGGGGTACACCAGGGAAGGATGAGTTGATCATGTACTTTGTGTCAATCTAAAATGGCAAAAAGAAAGGGAGCGATGTATTAGGTAACAACCCTAATACACGATGAAACTTCAGAAAAACAAGAAGCATTACAACTTTACGGAAAATCAGAAAACTAATGACAGTCACAGGATATACGGATGTCATTTTCACACTGTAGGCAAATCATTTAAAATCCAGGCAAATAAGAAGTTCAGAAAAGTTAACAAAAGCATACTGTTACAAATAGTCATGGGCGGAATGATTTACCATTTGAGCGATACAGAAAATACATGTGGTGGGACATGTGATGGAATCACCCATTAAGAAGGGTTATATGTTGGGTTTCCATTATTTTTATTCATGTTACCTTCCATGAGATCATGCGCTTCTTTCTATTAATCACACTTTTGGTCCTGGCTTGTTTTTCCATGGCACAAAGGCCTCCTGTACCCAATCTTCCTCAAGTAAATCTTGAAGAAGCAGGATTCGACAGGGATTCCATCAATGTGCTTTACGATAAGGTTGAAAATACGCCACATCGCGATTTTGTAGGTTTGGTTGTGATCAAGGACCATCAGATTGCCATGGAATGGTATTTCAACACGTTCTGGCGCAACCATCTGTTAGATGTCCGATCCACCGGTAAAAGCATAACCTCTCTACTTTTAGGTGTAGCCATCAAGGAAGGGTTGGTAGCAAGTGTCGAGCAGGATGTTTATTCTTTTTTCTCAAAAGAAAAGTACCCAACGCTTCATCATGATTTTAAGCAAATCAAGATCAAACATTTGCTGGACATGGGGTCGGGTCTTCATGCTGATACGGATGATTACCAAACACCCGGAAATGCCGGCCGCTGGATTGGAAAAGACGAATGGGTTTCCTATTTGCTAAGCATTCCTTTGGCCTGGGAGCCTGGCGAGAAATGGGTTTATGCAGATATCAATGCCGTATTGGTCGGAGCAATCATCGAAGAAACATCGGGAATGAGTCTTAGAGATTTTGCCAAAAAGCATGTGTTTGAACCTTTGGGTATCACGGAATTCTATTGGTACACCAATGCCTCCAATCAAACTGGTGGCGCCGGGAATCTATACCTTTCTACCCTCGATTTTGCCAAGTTCGGCGTTTTAGTAGCTAACGAGGGAAAGTGGGGGAATAAACAGATAGTGGACCCGGCGTACATTGAACAACTGATCAATAGAAAGACATTCGATTTGACAGACTATTGGGAGCTTACTGACAGTTACGGTATGCTTTGGTACAAAAAGCGGCAAACCATCAACGGCAAGACGTTTGATTATTTATGGGCTTCAGGAAGAGGAGGCAATCAGTTGATTGTGGTTCCTGACGAAGAAATGGTCATTGCGCTCACGTCAACAGCCTATGGACCCAGGTATGGGCATTCCAGAGCGTCTGAATTTCTATTTGCTATTCTTGGTGCCGTGAAGTGAAAGGGACGTAGTAAGGAACAGCAATAAGGGCAACAGCGCATTCAATTGTCAAAAAATTGAAATGCTCTCTTACAAAATATTCTAATTTACTATCCATGAAAACAGCTTTCAAAATTTTAGCGCTCTCCTTTCTTATTTGGGGGTGCGAAGAGGAGATTAATTTACCCGACCCTACACTCGAAATTCAATTCAAACGCTTTGTTCGAACGCCATGTTGTGTCACTAGCACACCTATCGATGATCAGGAATCAATTGATTTTCGTCTCTTACCGGATTCTATGCTCATCGTCTCCATTCAGGAAGGCAATTTGACTGACCCTGAGATTTTGGAATTAAATGCCATGGGGCGTGATGCCATCCAATACACTTTTGAAATAGAGACAGCTAACGGAGATCGTGAAATTTTCATGTCTGACGAAAATGTGTCTACTTTCGGTAGCGGACTAGGTGTGAATTTTCATAAGGGCATCAGCCTGTCAAACTTGAGAAGGGACTTTGTTATTCCGTTGAACATCGACGAATTGCCTATTCAAGGTAATTCCATCATTGAACTTAGTCCAGGAAGTGATGTCACTATTCATGTACGGTTCACTTCGGAATTTTCCGATTTATCCATCGTACAATCCACTTTAATTCAGCTTTAAGTCAGGGCCCAATTGACGGGTTTTTATCCCTTGTCAAGGATTTGTGGTTTCGTGGGTTGACGGATGGTTATGATCGATGAACAATTCTCTGCTTAACTTTAAGTGGATCGACCTGTGACCTATGAGAAGGATTCATCAATTCCTATTAATTGCTTGTATCATCTTTGCTTGCACGCAAAAAGAAGTTGCTGAAAAGATTGCTGTAGGTGAAGCTACAAATGACATTGCTACCTGTGGCACCCCACCTTCAGCTCCTGAACCGAAAGAAGCTTATGTGATCAAACCCATTGAGCTAATTCCGGAAGCACTGGGTGTTTTCGAGCGCCCCATTCAGACAAAAAGTGTAAAAGCACAGGACTTTTTCAATCAGGGGTTTCAGTTGCGATATGCCTTCGCAATCAATGAAGCCATCAGTTCCTTTCGAGAAGCACAGGAAGAAGATCCTGATTGTGTCATGTGCTACTGGGGCGAGGCCTGGGCATTGGGATCTTACATCAATAGCCACATGAAAGCGGATAAAGCCCCTTTGGCCCTGGAAGCCATAAATAAAGCCCTTGAGTTGTTAGATGAAAATACTGCCGAAGTAGATCGCGCTTTGATTGAGTCGATGCAAGTACGATACGTGGAAGATTTCGATTACGAAACCCGAAGGAATCAGGATTCTCTTTATGCAGATGCCATGGCGAAGGTGCATGAGCGATTTCCGGATGACCTGGATGTAGCGACGCTTTATGCAGACGCACTTTTCCTCTTGGAGCCCAGGGCTGGAACACGGGAAATGGATAACCCACGACTCATGAAAATCCACGAAGCGCTGGAAGGTGTACTGGCAAAAAATATTGAACACCCGGGTGCCTGTCATTTGTATATCCATGCCACTGAGTCTACTGAATATCCTGAATTGGCAGAATCCTGTGCCGACTACCTGGGGAGCACGATTCCAGGAGCAAGTCACATCAACCACATGCCTTCGCATACCTACAATGAAATTGGTCGGTGGGGGGATGGCGTAAGAGCTAATTTACAAGCTTCACAAACCGATCAACTAGCAAAAGATGGCGGTGCGGCTATTGCCACTTATCCGGGTCATAACCTGCACATGTTACTGTATGCCGCTGCCTACGATGGTCAGGGAGCGATCGCTATGCAGGCAGGAAGAGATTTCCATAAATTGACTGATGACAACTATCAACATGCATTGACAGCCATGCGATTCGGACGATTCGATGATATTCTGGAAATGGATAAGCCTGAAGGTGGCGTCATTGAAAAAAGCCTCTGGGATTTTTGTCGAGGATATGCACATCTAAAAAATGACGAACCGGATTTTGCCAGATTGTACCTCAAAAGGGTTCAAAATACAGGTGATACCACCAAAGCCAGGTATCGCTTTTCGCCTGGTGGTCCTGTTCTGAAAGTGGCAGCTAAAATATTGGAAGGAGAGATCGCCTGGATCGAAGGCAAGTATCAGAAAGCCCTTGAGCTGTTCAAAGCAGGTGTAAAATTAGAAGATGACCTGCCATACAGTGAGCCAGAACCCATGCCTTTTGCTGTTCGGCATTGGCTAGGCGCTTTGCAAATGGAACTAAAGCAATACGCAGCAGCGGAAAAAACCTATCGCGAGGAAGTTGCAGATCACCCGCATAATGGTTGGTCCTTGTATGGGTTGCGAGAAGCCATGAAAGTGCAAGGGAAAGCATACGCTGAAGTGGAAGCTGATTTGTTGCAAAGCTGGGCTCGATCGGATACGCGAATTACCAGTTCGAGGTTTTAGTCAGTTACCCAACCAAGTAAGGCGCTTCTCACGATCAAGAGATTGAATCCAAGAATTATTCCTCATCTTCGTTTGTTCAATGACCATGGAATTAACCCTAGACATCAACCCTGAGGAACTAACCACCTACCTGCATGACCAATCCTGGATTGCAGCCAAGGAGGCGGTAATACGTATCGAAAAACCAGGGGAAGGTAACATGAACCGTGTCCTTCGTGCTATCACATCTACAGGATCCATCATCTTGAAGCAGGCCACAGAATTTGTGGTAAAGTATCCTGACATTCCAGCTCCTATTTCACGTATTGATGTTGAGCAGCAATTTTATCAGTTAGCGGCTGTCATTCCGGCCATTCAAAATCGTCAGCCCACGATCATGGGATTTGATGGAGATAATCATGTCCTGGCGATGGAAGATCTGGGCAGTGCTTCGGATTTTACATTTCTTTATCAATCCGGAAAAGTACTGACTGATGACCAGGCAACTTTAATTGGGAATTCATTACAGGCCCTACATGGTCATGAATTTCCAGATGATACAGTCAATCATTTTCCAAAGAATTACGAATTACGAAAGCTCAATCACCAGCACATTTTTGAGCTCCCATTTATGACTGAGAATAGCTTTGATCTCGACGGCTTCACACCCGGACTTCAGGAGGTTTCCTTGAAACATAAGTCCGACGAAGGCCTGAAAACGGCTGCCTCCAATCTTGGTGAAGTATACCTGGGGAATGGAACGAATTTACTTCATGGCGACTATTATCCCGGAAGTTGGTTGAATACGGATAAGGGATTCCAGTTGATTGATCCTGAGTTTTCTTTTTTTGGACCTCCCGAGTTCGATCTAGGAGTATTGCTGGCGCACTTGAAACTGTCAGAGCAGCCAGAAAGTATTCGTGCGATCATTCTCAAATCCTATACTTCTGAAGTTGACGAGACTTTGTTGCAGCAGTTTGAAGGAATTGAGATCATGCGGCGATTGATTGGATTGGCCCAACTGCCACTATCCATGGATTTGGACCGTAAGTCAAAACTGCTCCAATATGCCCATCAACAAGTCATGAAGGCATGAAACCCTACTATCCTTTTAGCTTAATTTTTCTTTTCATAATTGCTTGTCAACCTACATTGGAGAAGCAATCTTTCCCCGCACCAGAAGCATCATCGAGTATCCGCGAAGGGCAAGTACCGGAAGGATTAACGCGGGAAATTTATCAAGATAAACTGCTCGGAATGCTGATTGGATCAGCCATTGGAGATGCGATGGGTGCCCCGGTAGAAATGTGGAGTCGTGACTGGATGCAAGCACAGTACGGATACGTCGATACCTTAGTTCATGTAATCAGAGAAGGATCACCGGAAGGCCCCTGGGAAGACAACATGATGCCTGGAGCGACAACAGATGATACCCGTTGGAAATACTTGATGGGGCAGTATCTCCTGACTCAGGATGATCAGACCTTAGATGATGTGGCGTTTGCGAATTACCTGGTCAGTCTCTATGAAGAAGAAAAACAGGAGGTCCAATCTCTGGAGACCTTTGATCCTGAACCTTTGGAGCAGCAGCTTCGACACATGACCTGGTTGCAAGAGTGGGCCAAGGTAGCCCATCCTTTTGCTGAAGATGACTTACAAGGATATTCCTATGCTTTGAATCGTTTTTACGGAGGAGAGATGTCCTGTGCGGGGATGCTCTACACCCCAATGATAGGGGCGTACTTACCTGGCCAGCCTGTCACGGCTTACGAAGAAGCGTATCGGCTAGGCATTTTTGATCTCGGTTATGCCCGCGATATTTCTGCTTTAAGTGCTGGGTATGTTGCCCAAGCCATGAAACTGAATTCGCCGTATGACAGCATCGCGGGTATCACTCCTGTCTTAGATCCGCTGAAGTATGCGAACAGCCGACTCATTGGAAGACTGGCCCAGCAATCTTATTTCAATGCCAGAAAAATTGTTTACGATGCAAGGTCTATCATCGAAGCTGATCCTAAACTGCGCATACCCAAAGGTTTTAAAAGATCGGCATTAGAATTCACACAAATGACGCAAGCTTTTCAGGCCCTTGATCAACAAATGCAACAGATCCCTTTTCATGCCGGAGAAATCCACCTGATCAATTTGACAGCCTTGCTATACAGTGAAGGGGATTTCAGATTAGCCATGGAATTCATCGTCAATTTCGGTAGAGACAATGATACCGTAGCTGCAGTAACCGGGGCTATTTTAGGGGCTTATGTGGGGTATGAAAACTTACCCAAAGGCTTGGCTCTTCCAGTTTTAAAAACCTCTAAAGAGACCATCGGCATTGACCTGGAAGCTCTAAGCCAGCAGTTGACTGATAAGCTGTTTGGGAATGAAGAGGTCAATAATTGATTGATAATTTTCAACTTAGCCCAAAAAAATAAATCGTCATTCCCGCGAAGGCGGGAATCTCAAAGTTATTCGGCATATCTAAGTTTGAGATTCCTGAACTACGTCAGGAATGACGGCTAAGTTGAGTGGAAAAGATTCAATCTCTCCTACCCCTCGTATAAGGTGCTCCAATGGCTGTCAATTCTGCTTCATATACTTTGAATGACTCCAGGTACTCCTTCAATTGCACTTTGAAACCTTGTAAGGACTCATTGGCGGTTTTGATCTGCTCTTTCATCGTTTCCGTTGGCAGATTTGTCGTCCCCCAGTGGCTATAAGCAACCGTACCAACTCTGCCAGAGATCCCGGGTTGTCTTGACTCATCCAGGCTCCCTCTGGCCGGATCACCGTACAAGACCATTCTCAAATCTGCCAAGGTAGAATTAAGCTCATTCCATTGCTGAAAGTGCGATTCCTGCGCTTTTGGTGTTTGCTTTAAGGCTGCCTTGATAAACCTCAGGCGCTCTCCAGCTTCCGAGAGTTTTCCACCCAATCCGGAGATTTCCACTAGTAATTCTCTCGTTTCCTGTTGGAATGCGGCCACCTGTTTGAAATCCACCTGTTCTAAACTTGGAATGGGTTTTACTTCAAAACTTTGTGCATCTCCCTGTGGAGTGAGATGGCCATTGTCCTCGATGTACAATTGTGCTGAATAAGTTCCTGGAGCAGCCAACGGACCTTCGGCATCTCCTGCCCAGGGAGGTTGAAAAGCAGGCTTTGTCAATTGGATCGCATCTGGAGCAGGCAGTTTCAAATCCCAGTTGATACGATGCAATCCTTTGGCACTTTTCCCTTCTAACCATCTTACCGCATTCCCGGCTTCCTCTTTGATTAGAATCAAAACTTGTGGCGTGGTACCTTTTCTTTCTTCATTCAGGTTTTCCCACCCAGGGAAGGGCACATTACCATTCCCCTTCTTGATTTCTTTTTCCCGGTCCTTTCGCTGATCTGCAAGGTTTTGAGGCACATCACTCAAATAGTAACTGATCATCGCTCCAAAATCAGGATTCTCGGCTACATAATGCGCAGACCCCTGACCGGGCATTCCTTTGGCCTGGAAAGGCACCGTAGGCACATACCACCAGGCATCTCTGACCGCAAACAAGGTGTTGGTATTCCCTGTGACAGCCTGACTCAAATTTCTCAATGGGGAATAGTCATCCAGGATATAGAACCCTCGGCCGAATGTCGCTCCTACCAAATCATTGTCACGGGTATGCGTAGTGATGTCTCTGAATGGAATGGTTGGCGCACCTTTCAATTTCACCCAATTCGCTCCTTTGTTATAGGAAAAGTACATACCGTCCTCAGCGCCGATGAACAGTAAATTGCTTGCTACATGATCTTGTTTGATCGCCCAAACTATGGTACCAGAAGGAAGGTCACCTGAAATGGATCTCCAGGTTTTACCTCGATCTGCACTCATAAATATATAGGGAGCATAATCACCGAATTTGTGGGCATCCACCACCGTGAAAACCACATTATCCTCCAGGGGAGAAGCCTCAATGTCATTGATGAAGGACCTTGCCGGGACACCCTTCGGGAGATTACTTTTCCTCCAGTTTTGGCCGCCATCTTCACTGACATGTACCAGACCATCATCTGAACCTGTGTAAAGCAAGCCTGCCACCTTCGGGGATTCGGAAATGGTCGTCAGGGTCGCGTATTTGGACATGGCCCCATTGTCGTAGAGCGCATCCACACTCCACACCCGATCCATCAGTTCCAGCTCATAACGATTGGTATTGGTGGTCAGGTCTTTGCTGATCGCTTCCCAGGCGTCACCACGATTGTTACTTTGCCAAAGTCGCTGGGAACCAAAATAGATGCGGTTGTGATCATGGGGGCTGATGTGGATAGGGCTGTCCCAATTCCATCGCTCTGGTGCTTCGTCAAGAGCAGGTTGTGGTCGAATGCCGATCAATTCGCCCGTAGCCACATTCAGTCGTTGCAAGTTCCCTTGCTGAGTTTCCATGTACGCCGTGTTGTTATCCTCAGGATCGAACAAAGAACCATAACCATCCGCACCGAGTGGCACATACCAATCACTGCTCAAAATACCTTCCACACTGGTGGTTCTGGAGGGTCCGATCAAGGTGCCCAGGTCTTGCGCTCCTCCCACGATGTTGTAGAAGGGTTCGGAATTATCGAGTCCTAGCTTGTAGAATTGTGAGATAGGAAGATTTGCAAAGTGTCTCCAGAATGATCCGCCATCAAACGTCTCGTAAAGGCCTCCATCTGATCCTGCTATCATGTGATCTCCATTGGTCGGATCAATCCATAGTGCATGATTATCACTGTGTTTTTCTCTGCCATTGCCCAGGTAATCGATCGTCTTTCCACCATCTTTTGTAATGTGTAGAAATACGTCCATTTGATACACCAGATCCGGATCGTGTAGAGATGCTTCTAATTCTTGATAATAGTGCGGACCCGTGCCTCCCGAAATGTAGCTGTTGCGCTTTTCCCAGCTTGAACCTTGATCAGTCGATCGGTAAAATCCCTTTTCCTGATCATTGGCTTCAATGGTCGCATAAACCAGGTTGGGATCCGCGGGAGTCACCGCCAATCCGATCTTGCCCATATCGCCTGAAGGCAAACCTGTTGTGATCTTATTGAAGCTTTCCCCATTATTGGTTGATTTGTAAATGCCACTATTGGGACCCCCTGCCATCAAGGCCCAGGTCCTTCTGAATCGCTGATATGCCGCAGCATAAACGACATTCGGGTTCTTAGGATTGAATTCAATATCGGTAACTCCGGTATACTGATCAATTTGAAGCACCAATTTCCAGGACTGGCCACCATCAATAGATTTGTAAAGTCCTCTTTCACCCCCAGCGGACCAAAGTGGCCCTTCTGCAGCGACTAAGATCACATCGCTGTTCCGGGGGTCTACCAAAATCTTTCCGATATGCTCGGACTTATTAAGTCCCATGTTTTTCCAGGTCTTTCCGGCATCAGTACTTTTATAAATACCATCACCCCAACCCACATGTCGGCCACTTACATTTTCACCAGTTCCTACCCAAATGACATTGGGATTATTGGGATCGATGGTTACTGTTCCGATCGAATAGGTGGACTGATTTTCAAAGATGGGTGTCCAGGTAATACCTCGATTGGTGGTTTTCCAAAGGTTCCCCGACCCTACGGCTACATACCAGGTGCTTAAATCAGAGGGATGAATGGCAATATCAGCAATTCTTCCGCCCATCAATGAAGGACCAATGCCTCGTAGTTTCATGCCCGCGGCCGCTCTCTCAATGGCTGCTTTATCAGGAGTTTGAGCCTGAATGGTGCATGATAGCAGAAGAATGATCAGAAAGCTGACCGTTTTGGATAGGTTGGATTTAAAGCGCATAATTCTGGAAATTGAGAAGATGAACTTAATGAATTATCCAGAGAAATGTACGTGGTGCTTTTTTAGCGGAGTAAGTAAGGGATGAGTCGTAGCCTCAAATAGAAATCTCATAGTTTTTAAGGATGGTAAAATCCTTGAAACTGTGGTTATTACACTTAATGGTGAGCTGTAATTTTGAAACAAAAGATCATGTCAAAAACCATATTTTTAAGTTACCGAGTAGTCGATGAAAAATACAAAAAGAAAGTTGTTGACTGGGCTGAGGAAGGAAAGCTTGGCAATGGAGTAAAGGTGCTTCATCAAATGGATCAAGGAAGACCATTAACCGGAAATGAAATAAAAGGTCTTATTAAGCCTAAAATCAAAGGTGTTGCAATGGTCCTGATCTTAGTTGGTAATGATACGCATAACAGCAATTGGATTAAATGGGAAATCGAGTTGTCAAAAATGGATAACAAAGCGATCTATTGGATGCAGGCTCCCGGAACATCAGGGGCACCACCTTATGAGCTTAAAAAGATTCCAAAAATTGAGTTTAATTCTAATTCAATAAAATCAAGGCTTTGACTCAAACCAGTAACAACCCATTTTCCCTCAAAGCCCGAATAGGCCTGGAGTCCCAAAACCCTTCAAAATCCCCAAAATCGATTTCAAAGCTTTCTTTTGCTTGTTGGAATGTGACCGGCTGTTCCGTATCCATTGCTGCCGCACACAATAAATCGATCAGCCATTCGGCGCGTTGTTCTTCCAGCTCAATTTGGAAGCTGCTTTTCTTGTCGTGGAAGATCAGCAGCCAATGATTTTGGGGCTTAACTTTTTTGGTTTTGGTGAAAGCCTCAACAAAGGGTTGTGTCCCTAGCCAAACGACTTTTGCATTTTTCTTAGTCGTCGCGTGATCATCAGCGTAAATAGCCCTTTCTATAAAGTTCGGTGGGATGATGGTCGTTGGGATCTTGAAATCAAACCATTCCTGCAATGGATAGTCGAAACACAATCCATGCATGTAGTTGAACAAGGACTTCTTCAAGCCAAAACTAAATTGCTCATGATCAATCCCTGTCTCATCGGTGAAAGCAATGTCATTGTGGGCAAAAGCAATGGGTTTCATTTCAGGGATCACACCAAAGGCTTCCGGATTGAGGCCCACCGGACTATGCGCTGTTAAGGCAAATTGATGCCAGAACCCTGATTGAATGATACCTAGTTCAAACATTTGCCGGACCATCTCCAGACTGTCTATTGTTTCCTGAACTGTCTGTGTGGGGTAGCCGTACATCAGGTAAGAGTGGACCATGATCCCTGCGTCAGTAAAGTCCTTTGTGACTCTCGCCACTTGTTCCACCGTGACGCCTTTATCAATGAGTTGAAGTAACCGATCGGAAGCTACTTCCAAACCACCGGAAACAGCGATACAACCAGAGGCCTTCAGAAGTATGCAGAGGTCTTTGGTGAAGTTCTTTTCAAACCGAATGTTCGTCCACCAGGTGACGGTTAGTTTCCTTTTCAAAATCTCCAAAGCCACTTCCCGCATCAACGCAGGCGGTGCGGCTTCGTCCACAAAATGAAATCCATGTTCCCCCGTCTGAGCGATCATTTGCTCCATTCGGTCCACCAGTGTTTTGGCCGCAATGGGTTCATAGAGCTTGATATAATCGAGGGAAATATCGCAAAAAGTACACTTTCCCCAATAGCAACCATGGGCCATGGTCAGCTTATTCCAGCGGCCATCACTCCATAGACTGTGCATGGGATTGGCTACTTCAATCACAGAAATGTATTGATCTAAAAGTAGATCGGAATAGTCCGGCGTACCTACTTGCAGCTGTTTATAGTCGGTTCTTTTTGTGTCGTTCTTATAAACCACTACTCCGCTTTCCAGGAGAAAGGTTCTCTTGTATTCATTCGTTTCTCCTCGGACATTTGAAATCAGTAATTCTACCGGAAGTTCGCCATCATCCAGGGTAATGAAATCAAAGTATTCGAAAACCCGCACGTCCGTGATTTGTCGCAATTCTGTGTTCGGGAAACCGCCACCCATGGCAATTTTGATGTTGGGATATTGCTTCTTGATGAAGATGGCACAACGAAAAGCGCTATACAGATTTCCGGGAAACGGGACCGAAAAACAAATGAGTTTAGGTTGAATTTCCTGAAGTTGAACGTCCAGCATATCTAATGTGATGGCATCAATAAAGGTCGGCTCCTGGTTTAGGGCATCATACAACTCATCGAAACTATTGGCACTTCTTCCTAGCCGTTCTGCATATCGGCTGAAGCCAAAGTTTTCATCCACGCACTCCACAATAAAATCGGACAGATCCTCTAGATAGAGGGTAGCCAGGTGCTTAGCCCGATCCTGATGACCCATTGATCCAAATGCCCAATCCAGTTCGTCTAGTTGACTGAATCGAGAGGCTTCGGGCAAGAAACTTTCAGTGATGATTTGTCGGGCGAGGGTGGCATTTTTTCCCTGAAGAAATAGGATGACTTCATCTATCGTCTTTTCGTATTCCGACCTTAAAGCAAGGATTCTTTCCGCATTTTCTGAGAGCTCACCATCGTATTCTGAAGCATAATCGAAAAGCTGCTCGAGTCCATGTCTACTAAATAATTCCAGGATCACTTCAATCCCCAGGTCCATTTGAAGGGACCTAATGTTAATGGTATTGAGAAATCCCTTGAGGTAAGCCGTAGCTGGATAAGGAGTATTCAGCTGCGTAAAGGGGGTCGTGATGAGCAGGACATCTTGCACATTGCGAAGATATGTCGATTTCGACAGGCTCAATCTGACAATTCTATTTTTCGAAGATCATGTGGAAAGGATCATGTTGTTGGTGTCAAGTCGAGAAACACACATAATTGATTATATGAAATATTACTCGACCAACACCAACCCACTTCTCCTCAACTCTCCCACCATCAAGCTGGTAACAAGACTGTAACTCTTGATGCCTTCTTTCTGATCGTTGGCTTTTAGAAACAGGTCATACATGGCATCCGTCAATGGATCAATAGGATTATAAAAGCTTTGCCAGTATTCCCGGTTTTTACGCAGATCTTCTTTGACGTCTACCGTCAATTTGGCGGCTAATTCATCATAAGCAACACTGTCCAGGCGAAAAAGTGAACGCATGGAATAACGCAGCATCATCAAATTACCGGAATATTGAAAGTTAATGTCAGGATTGAATTGACATGCAAGGTACCCTACAAAATTGGCCTCATCTTCTGAGGCAAACCCACTTTGATGGGCCATCTCATGACAGGTAACCGCCGGGACCAAAAAGTTGGGTGGATCCATATTCACATTGGCCTCCCCGGTGAACATGAAATAAATCCCACCGATCGTGAAGGAGGACATGATCTCCGGCACCAAAACTGATTTCACTGAGAACACATCATAGCCAATGAAATCATAATGTCCATGGGCCCGTTCGAATCCAATCGTAGCCTTTGCCAAAATTTCATCTTTGGTGATGGGCAAGTCATCTTCAGTGATAATTTCAGAACGCAACCTATTGCACCTGGAAATCAAGGTATCATTCAGGGAAATAAGTTCCTCTCTGGTAATGTCCTTGACGTCCAGATCTGCTATTTCAGGAATCTTTAGACGGTGATAATTCAGGCCCCAGGTCAACGTAAATAGGAAATTGAACAGCGAAAAAGCGAAAAGGCCGTTTTTGATCATGACCCAGGCAAACTTTCCGAAACTGATCTTCTTTTTGATCAAATGAATGACCCTTTTCACCACCCAAAAGATCAAGCCAAAGAACAGTGAGTAAAAGATAAGTTGACCAATCGGGATAGGAACAATGCTGCTGATTGCACTAAGGATCGATTGAATGACTGGATAAAATCCGTTGCTATAGTGATCTTCTACCCATTGTGGGTTTTCGATTGCCCAATTCACGAAAATGATTTCGAGTGGCAGTAATACAATAAAGATTACTTTGATGATCTGGCCGGTATGGGAATTTGTTTTGGTCAATACAATCGCGAAAGTAATGAGTGCTTTCTTTTTCTCCCTGTCTTGAATTCGTTAGTTTGACAACATGACTGCCACCCCCACCAGGATATTGCCGCTGCTGGTCCTTTCACAATTTGCCGCGACCTCCGTATGGTTTGCGGGCAATGCGATTTATCCGGACCTACAACAGCACCTTGCTCTTGGATTCGACATTACTCCTAAGCTCACGATTGCCGTACAATTAGGTTTCATCTCTGGGACATTGCTTTATGCGATCTATATGATTCCTGACCGGTTTTCTCCGGCAAAAGTCTTTCTGGTTTCATCAAGTTTGGCGGCAGTATTCAATATCGCGTTGGTTTTTTCACCACCGTTTTGGTTGATGTTTGCTTCTCGTTTTTCAGTCGGTTTATTCCTTGCAGGAGTGTATCCAGTGGGCATGAAAATAGCCTCCGATTGGTACCCGAAATACCTGGGACATGCGCTTGGGTTTCTGGTGGGAGCGTTGGTCATAGGCACTTCTTTTCCTCACCTGATCAAGACATTTTCACTCGGATTGCCGTGGCAAGTCGTACTGATCGTTACCAGTATACTCGCCATTGCGAGTGGCCTCATCGTTCAATATGGCATCGGTGACGGACCCAATCGGAAGAAAGGGAAGGAATTTTCATTTAGGGTTTTTCTCCAGATGTTCAAAAACAAAATGTTCAATCGGGCTTCCCTCGGTTATTTTGGACACATGTGGGAGCTTTATACCTTTTGGGCATTCGTGCCATTGCTATTGACCTATTTCAATGAAAGTGCCAATGTTTATTTGAATGTGTCCCTTTGGTCGTTTTTAGCCATCGCGGCAGGTGGTCTGGGTAGTGTCATTGGTGGCATCTACTCCCGACGAATGGGCAGCTGTCGAGTGGCTTTTGTGTCGTTGAGCTTCTCTTCCTTATGTGCCATGCTATCTGTTTTCTTCTTTAGCCTTCCAGTAGCCATATTCCTTTTTCTATTGCTGCTCTGGGGCTTTTTCGTGGTGATGGATTCACCGCAGTTTTCCTCTGTAATTGCCGATTATGCCCCAAAAGAATTCCTGGGGAGTGCGCTCACGATTGTGAATAGCATTGGGTTTGGTTTAACCATCATCAGTCTTGAAGTAACCGACCGTCTGGCCTTCTTAGAGGAACATAGATTTTGGGTACTGGCAATCGGTCCATTACTGGCGCTGATCCCAACCGGAAAGATTGCCTTTCGAAAGAATTTCCCGGCGCTTTAACATCTATTTCCCTTTTAAAAGCTCCGAGATCATTTCAGTTGGAGTCGTATACTCGTAAGTTCTCTCTGAATGATAGTCCGCATCTCCTTTGGCTATTGCTGCCCTAAGGTGAGTTAATGCTTGATTACTAGAAAGACCTTCCGCAGATCCAGTTCCTGACTGTACAACTCCAGTTTTAATGCTATGTTTTCTGTTATTGGCCATATTTTTTTCAATTAGATCTTAGGAACAGTTACTCCCTCACCACCTCAAATTCCAAACTATCCACCGCAAAAGCAGTGAAGATACCGAGTGCCTGACTGACATTTGATGGGGGTTCATTCAAGTCACGAGAATCTTGTTCGAGGCTATTGAACAGATCAACGTACTCTTCATTCACGGTGAAGACCTTGGCCACATGTGGTCCGTAAGTTTCGAGTGCCACACCAATGATATCGAAAGACCCGGTGGTGGAAGGTTCACTGATGAATCGAAATGAGGAGAGTAATTCGATGGCCTCTTCAGGGATTTGTTCAGGAAGAATTGGGTCCAGTTCTGCTACCCGGTTTTCAATCACGACAAAAAAGGATTGGCCTTCCACTTCATCCCAGGTTAAAGTGATGCGTTCTTCCTGGAATAAATCGGTGATTTCTTGCCGAAGTTGGAAACTCAACCTAAGCGTAGGGATGACCAATTGGTTTCCTGTCAGGCTCAATCCTGTAGGTCGATCCGGAACCAAAGTGGTAGCACTTGCCAGCCGATCGCCTACATCCACCGTGAGGCGATATTCCTCAGCAATCTCAATATTCAGATCAGATTCCACGTATTCATAAAGGCCCGTCGTACTGTTGAACAGCAATGGAAAGGCATCGGAACCATGTTCGATGACCACACGGGCGTCAGTAATAGATTCCGAGGTGACTTCCTCGCTTAGCAGTGACGAGATCTGCTTGATTTTGATGTTGTTGACTGGCTCACCTGCCACGATAAATCCTTCTACCACAAAATTAGGTGTCCGCGTCGTGTCTTCCAGACAGCTGCAGAGCAAGCAGGTCATTATGATCAATATGCATCCTACTGCCTTCATCAGAAATCAATTTTGAAAGATAAGTTGGGGGTGAATCCCAGATAGGTAATGTCCGTGATCAGCGGAGGCTCCTGCGTAAAATCATATTCCTTGTACCAGATGTTGGTGCGGCCATACAGGTTAAAGATCGAGAAGCCCAGGTCAGTAGGGAATTCTCCCAATTTGAATTTGCGATGAATGGACAAGTCCAATCGGTGATAAGCTGGTAATCGGGATCCGTTCTTCGGACCAATCCCAATGTAATTGAGCGTTCGGCCATCCAGCAATTCCACACTGTACTGACCTTCTGGTTCTGAGAAAGGCTTACCAGAACCGTAAATGAAGGTCGCGGCAAAAGTCCAGTCCCAAAGTTCATAACTATGCACCATTTTGAATTCATGGAGCTGGTCATGCAAGGCGGCAAATTTTTCGCCTTCATTGAATGCCTCGAAGGTATTTCGGATCGCGCCGAGCGTGTAAGATGCCCATCCCGTGTAGGTACCGTATTTCTTCTGGATCAGGAATTCCACACCTCTGGCAATCCCTGTCCCAGTAAAAAACAATTCATCCGCATTGATCTCAAGGCCTCTTCGGAAACGGAGTGAGAATTCAGATAAACCGGACAGGTCTTTATAATACCCTTCTACGTCAAACAACCAATTGTCAATCTCATAGCTCAACCCCAGTACGTAATGATCTGCTTTACTCACTTGGACCAGGTCTCCGTCGGCCAACAACCAGAATTCCCTGGAACCTTCGGAAATGTTTTCATTGATGATCCGGTTGACAAACTGGTAGTGTCTTCCGTAAGCGGCTTTGAGTTTCCATTGGGGTAACAATTGATAAGTCAATGAAACCCGAGGCTCAAATAAAGGCCTGGCTCGCAGTTCATAATCAGAGAACCGAATTCCCGTAGTGAGCTTCAGGTCATCCCCGATTTGTTGTTCATTTGATGCGTAGATGGAACCGAAAAAGGCTTCTTGATTTCTTTCCAGAATGACTAATGTATCATTTCGGATATTGGAGTAATCGATTTGAGTTTGTGTCAAAGAAATCCCGAATTCTGTCTTGGCCTTTGAAGAACGCTGCCATTCGATATCCAGCCTTCCGGACAGGTCAACTACACTATTGTCTTCGAACGTTGGGAAGCTGCCAAAGAACAAGGTTGAATCTCCTGAATAAATGCCCAGGTCTGCTTTTCGATCAAACTTGCTAAAATATTCAGATCCCGCAATGAGCACGTTGCTGTACCATTTTGGCGCCCATTGCCGGGACCACTTGGCAGAAATTCCTCGATTTCCCCAATCTGTTTTTTCATCCAGATCAAATAAGATGCGGCCATCGGGAACGATGTTGTCTGGAATTTCACGATCCACCCCGCGTGACTCATCCAGAAAATCCTGTCCGCTGTAGACACTGAGCGTGAGCATGTCTTTATCAGTGGGCCTGAAGGAGAGTTTACCATTCCAATCGTAGAAATAGAATTCTGGTTCTTCCAACAGCACATCCTCCGGATTGAGATTGGGTGCATTAAATCCACGATCACCCAGCAGGTTATTTCGAATGTCATCAAATAAAGCACTTTGTATGATGTCGGTATAGGATCGTCGGCCGGCCAGCAACACGGACACTTTTTTGGATACTGGGAGTTCCAGATAGCCATTGGCGCTTAACAGGTTGATGCCCAGACCTCCTCTGATTTTTTGAAAGCTCCCAATTTTACCAGTCAGGTCCACCACACTAGAAGTACGACCTCCGTATCGTGCTGGGAAAGCCCCTTTGAACAGTTGCACGTCTTTGACTGCACTGGCATTGAATGCGCTGAAAAACCCGAAGAAGTGATCCACCTTATAGACGGTCATGCCATCTAGTAGCACTAGATTCTGATCCGGCGTACCTCCACGCACAAATAGCCCTGAAGAGTTTTCATTGGTGCCACTGACACCTGGCAGCAGTTGTAACGAGCGAAATATATCCGTCTCGCCGACACTTGGAAGAGAGGAAAGTTGCTTGGTTGAAATAGTAGCTGAACTGATGCCCGTGGTGGCCCGCAGTACCTTGTAAGCATCTGCAGTCACGATAACCTCATTGAGTTCGGCGCTCGCTGGTTCTAGTTCAATGATCAACAAGCCTGTCTGATCAGGCTGTACAGGTACCTGTACAGATTGATAGCCAACATAACTCACTTCCAGTGTGAGGTCATCCGTTTCAATATCAATCAGGGAGAAAAACCCGTCCAGGTTGGAGGTAACGCCTGTAGAAGTGCCGGCAATGGTAATCGTGGCAAAGGGAAGGACTTCACCCGAACCCTTTTCAATTACTTTACCGGACAGGGTGAATTGTGCCCAAACTGAATGAATCAACAGGTTGATAAGTGTCAGGAAAAGGAATGCTCGCTTCAAGGTGTATTCGTCAGGTTTCCTTTAGATGTCATTTGCATCAAAAGGCATAATCACGAAGATGCACAATGAGTGAGTTGATTACAACATACTTTCGATAAAAGCCAGTTCACGTCATCGCATCTCTAGAGACTAGTTACCTTCCAATATCGTTCTCACTGCTTCATAGGCAGAAAGGCCTGCGCCATGGACCGTAGCTTGCCAGTCATCGTGATACGCTTCTCCGGCGAAGTAGACCTTATTATCGATGGTTTCCTGAAGCGTTGCAATGGTACCGCTACGATTGCTTCCATAGTGACTATAAGACCCTCCGATAAAAGGCTCCGCTAACCAGTTTTGGATTACATGATTTTGGTAGTGTTGGGTAGCTTTTCCATCAAAAATTTCGTCCCACTGTGCCATGAGGTAATTGAAGATGTTTTCATCACTACCCTGGTCAGTGTATTCTTTCGCAGGGTCACCTACCGCAAAAAGAGCAAAGACATTGCGGTCTGAATCCTTTCTGAAGGCAGCATTATAATATACTTTTTCGCCTAGCTCATCATTTTGTTCCAGCAACCCACCATCGAATACAATATCCGGGTAGAATTTTTCTGAAAACTCAACAAAGACCTTAATCCCGGAAGGCATTTCCACATTATTCAGCGCATCCGTTTTGGAAGTTGGAAGTGCTGGTGTAAATGAAATGACATCATTTTGCAGCACGGTAAGGGGCACGGTTAAGATGATCTTATCCGCAGTGTAGGAATTGCTGTTTTGATCCGTAACCGTGATTTGAGTCCCAGAATAATCGATGTTGGTTACTTGTGTATCGTAGGTAATACGATCGGCGATACCGGGCAAAATGTATTGCTCGAAAAAACCGTACCAGGTCGTGCTTTTGAATTTGTGTTCTGCGTAGAAATTAGAGAAGAAATTCCGCTTTCTTAGTTGATTGTTCTTCCAAACGTGGATTTCCTCCGGCCTGTAATTGATGATGTCTATGGAAGCCTGGACACTAGGATCATTGACCAAATCCGCCAAAATGGAGGGGTCTGTATGAATCCATTCGGCGCCCAGATCAATCGGAAAATCTACGAAGCTATCAGCCCGTTTTACCCGGCCACCATACACGGAAGACGCTTCAAGGATTTGAAAATTGATGCCATTTTGTTGGAGAAAATGTCCTGCCATTAACCCCGCGGATCCTGCTCCAATGATCAATACATTCCCGGAGAAATTGACATTGATCTCATTAGGAGTAATGTTGTCCTCTTCGCAAGATGAAAGAAGGGAAATGAGCGGAAGACCTAGTCCCGCCATTGCCGCTTTTTGAATGAATTCTTGACGTGTCATCTTTTTGTTGTTGGAAGTTTAAGGCCCAGGGCAACGAGCAAGTACATTTCTGTTTCACGTTCTAAGCTGAGGGCATAGCCCCATCGTAGCTTGGTGAAGAACCGGTTCTTTTTGCCCATCTTGGTAGACCACTCATAGTTGAGTGTCGGAAGAAAATAGTGCCGCCATTCACGCTGCACATTACTGCGATCGCCGGACCCAAGATTAACCGTAAAACCCGTTTTTTCAGATTCTCCTAAGTAACTCAACCCTACAGAGAGTACTGAAGCACCTTTTTTATCGACTTTGGTTCGGGCAACCCCAAGGTCCGCACCTGCCAGGATGTTGTAGTTGCGATCGATGTACGAAAAAGCACCTACATGTGGTTGTAAGAGAAGGCTATATGCTTTTGTCGTATTAACATTCAGGTCGCGAATGGGCATGTCATAACTGACCGATAAGCCCGGTCGGATAAAGAAATTTCCTTGATAGGCAATGTTCAAATAAGGCGTATAACCTGTAACATCCTGTGCCTGGGCAAAGCCATAGCATAACAGCAAAGCAAAAAACAACCTAAATCTTGACATAACATGGTGAATCTAATAATTGTACCAGTACAGAAATAATATCCCTACTCGAAAGCCATGAATTTAGGTCAAAAGAAGAGAAAGGCGTATCAGGAACGGCTTACTGAACAAATATCATGACTTTCTGATTTGGCGAAAAAGCAGATCTATCCATGAATACATACATACCTGAAGGCAATCCACTGACATCAATTTCCAACACGCTTTTAGAACCTGATTTTGAGAGTGAAAAAGGAGGATGGACCTCTCTGCCAGAAAGACTTGTCATTGACCAATTTAAAATTTCATGGGTTGTGACAGAAATAGTGAGTATTTCCTCCGCCGGATTGGGAAAAACTGTGTAAGAACCGAAGTTATCTTCCGTACCAAGAAGTAGAGACGATTCTTGAATCGAAATCACAAAGTCCTCTTCTGTCCCAAGACCAGCTTCATCAGTAGCCCTTATCGTGATAGAATATTGTTCTTGCTCTTCAAAATCGAACGTACTGGCAGTTAATAGTTGATCTTCAATGATTGTAAATAGGGTAGTATGTTCACCTAAGATCTCAAATGTTATCACATCTTCTATGTCGGGATCACTAACTATGAGATTACCAATAAGTGTTCCTATGGTCGCGTTTTCCTCCACAGAAGCATTATCTAAAGTTAAATCAGTTGGAGCTTCATTTACATCTAAAACCTGGATCTCAAAAGAGAGATCCGTACTAAGCCCTTCGGCATCAGTTGATTTGATTGTGATCTGATAAGTATTTTTCGTTTCAAAATCCAAAGCAGCATTAGTAATGAATGAGCTCCCTTCAATGCTAAACGCACTGGCATCGTCGCCGTACAAGGTGTAGGTAAAGGTATCATCGGTATCATCGTCCATGGTGGAAATGGTTCCGACAATCGTCATCAAGTCACTATTTTCATTAACGGTGTTACCGCTTAGCGATATGGTCTCCGGTTTTTCGTTGAGGTCATTGACAGTAATGATGAAATCTTCACGGGTTGAAAGGCCGCCCGCGTCTGTAGAGGTAATGCTAACCTGATAGCTATTTTTTGTTTCAAAATCCAGAGAAGCGTTTGTGACCAATGAGCCCTCTTCAATGCTAAATGAACTTGTTTCGTCTCCCGACAAGGTATAGGTAAACGTGTCATCTGCATCTGCATCTGTCGTTGAAATCGCTCCGATATATGTCCGCAAGGCACCGTTCTCATCGACATTGGAATTGCTTAATGAAATAGTCTGTGGGGCTTCGTTGAGGTCATTCACGGTAATGATGAAATCTTCACTAGTTGAAAGGCCGCCCGCGTCTGTAGAGGTAATGCTAACCTGATAGCTATTTCTCATTTCAAAATCCAGGGAAGTATCCGTAATCAAAGAACCTTCTTCTATGCTAAATGCACTAGCATCGTCTCCTGACAAGGTATAGGTAAACGTCTCATTTGCATCTTCATCTGTCGTTGAAACCACTCCGATATGTGTCTGCAAGGCACTGTTCTCATAGACATTAGTATTACTTAATGAAATTGTCCGTGGGGCTTCGTTGACGTCATTCACGGTAATGATGAAATCTTCACTAGTTGAAAGGTCGCCACTATCAGTAGCTGTAATGCTAACTTGATAGCTATTTCTCATTTCAAAATCCAGGGAAGTATCCGTAATCAAAGAACCTTCTTCTATGCTAAACGCACTAGCATCGTCTCCTGACAAGGTATAGGTAAACGTCTCATTTGCATCTTCATCTGTCGTTGAAATCACTCCGATATGTGTCTGCAAGGCACTGTTCTCATAGACATTAGTATTACTTAGTGAAATTGTCTGTGGGGCTTCGTTGAGATCATTGACTGAAATGATGAAATCTTCACTAGTTGAAAGGTCGCCACCATCAGTAGCTGTAATGCTAACTTGATAGCTATTTCTCATTTCAAAATCCAGGGAAGTATCCGTAATCAAAGAACCTTCTTCTATGCTAAACGCACTAGCATCGTCTCCTGACAAGGTATAGGTAAACGTCTCATTTGCATCTTCATCTGTCGTTGAAATCACTCCGATATGTGTCTGCAAGGCACTGTTCTCATAGACATTAGTATTACTTAGTGAAATTGTCTGTGGGGCTTCGTTGAGATCATTGACAGTTATGATGAAATCCTCACTGGTTGAAAGGCCGCCACCATCAGTAGCTGAAATAGTAATTTGATAGCTATTTTTCGTTTCAAAATCCAGAGAAGCCTTAGTAACCAATGAGCCCTCATCAATGCTAAATGAACTTGCTTCGTCTCCAGATAAGGTGTAGGAAAAGGTATCATCGGTATCATCGTCCGTAGCTGAAATGGTTCCGATATGTTCCTGTAAGGGACTGTTCTCATCGACATTAGTATTGCTTAATGAAATAGTCTGTGGGGCTTCGTTGAGATCATTGACTGAAATGATGAAATCTTCGCTGGTTGAAAGGCCGCCATCATCAGTAGCTATAATGGTAATCTGATAGCTGTTTTTCGTTTCAAAATCCAGAGAAGCATTTGTGACCAACGAGCCCTCATCAATGGTAAATGAATTTGCTTCGTCTCCCGACAAGGTATAAGTAAACGTGTCATCTACATCTGCATCTGTAGTTGAAATCGCTCCGATATATGTCTGCAAGGCACTGTTCTCATCGACATTAGTATTGCTTAATGAAATAGTCTGTGGGGTTTCGTTGAGATCATTGACGGTAATGATGAAATCCTCGCTGGTTGAAAGGCCGCCATCATCAGTAGTTGTAATGGTAATCTGATAGTTATTTTTCGTTTCAAAATTCAGAGAAGCGTTTGTAACCAAAAGGCCCTCTTCAATGCTAAATGCACTTGCTTCGTCTCCCGACAAGGTATAGGTGAAGGAATCATTGGTATCCTCGTCTGCGGTGGAAAGAGTTCCCACGATGGTATTCAGGTTACTGTTTTCATCAACAGAGCTATTGCTTAAGCCGATTGTCTCCGGTGCCTCATTGAGATTATTCACGGTGATGGTTAAATCCTGAGTGACTGACAAACCATTGGCATCCAATGAGGTTATTGAGATAGAGTAACTACTCTGATTTTCAAAATCGACCGACTCATTTGTAATCAGGCTTTCTTCCTGAACTAAAAAGGCATTTGCATCTGTCCCCGCCAGACTGTAACTGAATATGTCGTTTCTATCTTTATCCTCAGTAGACAGTTCTCCTACCAATGAACCTATATTAGCATTTTCATCAATGCTATTTTGGTCGATTGAAATGCTTGTAGGCGAAGAGTTTACAATTAGCGTAACTGGGTTTCGTTGAAGCGTCAGTGATTGGGCATTTGGGTTGGTGATTGTGCAGGTATATATACCCTGATCATCTTCTGTAGCAGAGGTTATTTGGTAAGTTGCTGCTGTTGCATTCTCAATGACTTCATTGTTCAAAAACCATTGATAAATGTTATTCACTTCTTGATCTGATACTGTCATCGTGAACTCCTCACTCACATTGATCAGGCTTTCGATAGCACTATCCAGATTTTTCTGTGGGCTATAATATAGATTGGTCACTGAAATGTTTGGGAGAATGTCTTCAAAGCCCAGTTTATTATTATGGACACGCACATTGTTGATAGTGGCTAGGGCGGTGAGGTCACTTAAGCCAGTAAGGAAATTATTAGAGATATCAATGAACGACAGAGACGTCAAACCACTAAGGTCTGGTAGATCACCAGAAAATTGATTATCACGTATAAGTACTGAAGACAAATTGGTAAGGTTATTGAAACTGGCAGGGATTTCACCAGTGAGTGCATTTTCATAGAGACCAACTCTCTGAAGATTCATGAGATTGCCAAATTCTTCAGGAATATTGCCTGTTAGCTGGTTGTTCCATAGTTGAAGTTCTGTAAGGTTAGTCAGATTACCAATTTCTATCGGAATCATCCCTCCAAGTGGATTGCCTCCCAAGGATAATTCTTCAAGTAGTGACAAATTTGTTAACTCGACGGGGATTCCCCCAGTCAAATCATTATGACCTAATCTGAGTGTCTCCAGTTTTTCCAGATCCCCCAGTCCCGATGGAATTTCACCAGATAGATTACATCCCCAAAGGCTAAGCCGATTCAATGATGTCAAATTACCCCAGTTCGCAGGAATATTTCCCGTAAATTGATTATCAGCTAAAACAAGTTCTTGTAATAAGTCAAGTTGCGTGATTTCTTCTGGTATTGTACCCGATAGTCTATTGAAGCTCATATCTATTCGGGCCAGTGAAGTTAAATCACCGATTTCCGGAGGGATTGGACCCGACAATAGATTGTGCTGTAATTCCAGAAACTGAAGACTACCCATATTGGAAATATCTCCTGGGACCTCACCTTCCAATCCATTATTGTTCAAATTCAATTGAATAAGGTTTTCCAAATCCCATAGCTCATCTGGCACTTTCCCTTCCAGATTATTATGTCCGACATGCAAATACTCGAGGGCCGTGAGCTGACCTATGCTTTCACTCAAATTGCCTTTCAGGTGGTTCATGTTAAGGTTTAGTTCTGTGAGTAAAGCAAGCGAATACAACTCTGAGGGTATTTCTCCCGTGAGACCGCCGCCGCCATTCCATTGTCGGTCAAGTCTGAGATCAGTTAACTTGACCAAGTTTCCAATTTCCTTTGGAATTTCTCCGGATAGTTGATTACCACTAAAGTCTAAATCATGCAGATTTGTGAGATTACCAATTGTTGCGGGGATAGAACCAGAAACTCCTAGATTGGAGTCATAAAACTTTCCGTTATTAGCCAATCTCAGTACTCTTAATTCATTCAGTTCACCAATTTCTTCAGGCATTGCTCCAGATAAATCGTTATTGTTCAGATCTATGACAATTACTCTATTGGTTTCACTGCTTACACTAATGCCATACCACTCATTAAGGTCTGCAGACTGGAGCCAGTTAGAATTATGATTCCAATTTGGGCCATTCATTGAGATGTAGAATGCTTTCAACGCCTCGAAATCCGGATGTGTATCAATCCCATCAGGGATAACAATAAATGATTTCGTTAAAGTCAGGTCTGGTAAATTAGGATGAGTTACTTCAACGACGTAATTTCCGGCTTGCTCTTCATCCACGTAAGTAAACGAATACGTGGCTTGGGAAACGCCAACAATTTCAACACCGTCTTTGTACCAGGTGTAGACGTTGCCGCCTGGTTCACCCGTGATCACTTGAAGGTCAATTTCTCCCGCAACTCCCTCTACTTCGGAAGTACCCAAATTCGCCTGGTCAGCGTAGCCAAACAGAATCCCCTGGTTGGGTAGTAGGTCAGCAAAATCAAGTCGATTTTCCTGTACCCAAATCCCAATTGATAATGATGATAGGTCTGGTAACCCAGAAAACTCATTGTCGCTAATATTCATATAAGTGAGGGATGAAAGTCTACTGACATCCGGAAAATCACCTGATAGTTGATTTCCGAAAATTGTAATGGATGTTAAACCTTCCATATTAGTAATTGAGGAAGGGACTTCTCCGGTAAGGAAATTGTCATCTAGACGAAGAGCAGAAACTTGAATTAAATTTCCAATTTCATCCGGGATTTCTCCTTCCAATCGATTGTCACCTAGCAATAAGTTTTCTAACAAAACCAAATCACCAATGCCAGCCGGAATAGGGCCTTCCAATTGATTTTGCATGAGGTCCATTTCCGTCATATTCGACAAAGCACCTATCGTAGTTGGCAAGGAAGAAAGACGATTACCTCGAGCATTGAAGGTCGTTAGTTGAGTTAGGTTTCCAATTTCGTTGGGAATTGGTCCGCTTAAATCATTCCAATTGAGTTCCGCTATTATCAGGTTCTGTAGATTTCCGAATTCAATAGGAATAGGACCTCTTAAGTCATTGTATTCTAATTTCAGGACCTCCAGGTTTGCCAATGCACCTATCTCGGGAGGAATGATGCCAGGCATTTCACAAAAACTAATATCTAAAGATTTTAGAGAGGTCCATTTTCCGATGGTTTCAGGAATACCTTCTTCAAATAAATTGTAGGAGAGATCTGCCTCGTCCAAACTAATCAGCGCACCCAGATCATCAGGAAAACCAGTCAAATGATTGTTATTCAATTTGAGCGTTTCCAATGCCACCAAACTGCTGATCGCTTCTGGAATATTTCCTGATAAGTTATTTTCAGAAAGGTCAAGACTTTCCAATGACCCTAGCGCTTTAATTTCTTCTGGAATTTCACCTGAAAACTCATTCAAAGCCATGTTAATACTCAGCAGTTTTTTGAGGTTGCCAAGGGTATTTGGGATGGCCCCAGAAAAACGATTACTTTCCATTTGCAGATGACGCAAGTTCAGCAGATTTCCTACGGAGTTTGGAATCTCACCAGATAAACCATAACCCTGATCTTCCGAATAGTTGCGTTGTAGTTGTAAAATTTCGAGTTCCTGCAGGTTTCCGATTTCGGAAGGTATCGATCCTGAAAAGTCATTGTAAGCGAGCTTAAGTTCTTTCAGTTTTGTCAACTGACCCAGACCGTCAGATATATTTCCATTTATCGAATTGCTTCCCAAATCCAGGTATTCCAGTGAAGTGAGGTTCCACAATTCTTCTGGTAATTTACCATTGAGATTATTACCACTAAGTTTCAGTGAAGTCACTTTCCCGTCATTGGTAGCAGTGACTCCAAACCAGGTAAACGGGTCCGCGGTTAGGTTCCATGAATTATTCCAGTTAGGGCCATCGGTGCTTTCATAAAGTACCAATAAGGCCTCTAACTCCTGACTATTGATAGTTGGCCGTGTTCTCTGAACCTTGAATTCAAAATCTTTACCACCAAAACTACAACCAGACCCAACACTTGTTTTATCATGTTTCAGGGAAAAGGTAAATTCTGAGTCATCAGCAGGATTATAGGAACCAGCTTCGTCAGCTGTCCCCAGGATCAGATCCACGTTATTGAATGTGGAAAAAGTATTTTGATCGTCATTGAATGAGACCAGACCACTTTCAAGTTGAAATGCGTACGGAATGTTAAATCCCGGTTGACCCGACTCCAAAAAATAAGTCGCTCTAAAACTTCGGGTCTCTACATCCACGTAACTGACAATGATCTGAACCACATCACTACCAAAAATCAAATGGCGACATTCGGGACCGTCGAAATTGCGCTGCAAAAGGTAATAGGTACCGACCCATCCGTATTTATCTACTGTTTTAGTCAACGAATTATTTGATTCATTTTCATCCTCGGTAGTCAATTCTGCTCTGATGTCATATAAGCCAAATTCACTAAAGTCATAATCCGTAAAGAAGGTAATTTCTTTTGTCGCCAAAGGCGTTAGTTCTTCATTGACCGCATGACTAGTCACCAATTGATCATTGACGTATAGATTAAGCTCATATGAACTGATGGTCTCAATACCTGTATTCTGTATTTCCACGACGATATCATCGGTCCCAGAAGCACTGGTTGTAGGTGATAAAATTCTCGAAATGGCCAAATCGTTTGCAACTTGATTAAATACGGTAATATCATCTATGGCTACATCACCACGTGGTGACCCACTTCCAGTCACCTGGAATTCTAATTGTATCAAATCACTGAGTCCCTCAAGGTCAAAGGTTGCGCTTTCAAATAGCTCCTCTGACGAAGTTTGTTGTACGCCGCTTAGTTCAAAAATTTCATGGCTTTCTCCATCGGATTGATGTGCGATTACTTTGAGTGTTCCAATCTCTTCACCATACATGTGATAATAAAATTGAACAACCGGCTGATTTAAAGAAGAGATGTCAAAAGGTTGTGAGAAAAGAGATGCTATGTCGCCAGTGGAAGACCCTGTGGCTTCAGTATAGGCATAATATCCTGAGCCACTAGTATTATCCCGAGATGGACCGGTATCGCTCGTGACCGTGGCAGTTTTTATCAATCTCCAGTCTAGTGAGTTATCTTTCTCCTCGAACCATCCTTCAGGTAAAGCTCCGTCATGTTCAAAATCTTCATAAAACGGATAATCTTTTACGGCACTCGGCACCTCAGTTAATAAAATTAGCTCATCATTAGATTCAATTTCATCTTCGGCTAAGGATACAATTACTTTTATTTCGTAGTTACCGGCATCTAAGAAACTGTAGGCTGTCTCAAATGTGAATTCTGCCACTTGAAGAGGCTGCAATTCATCGGTAAATATTTCAGTAGAGATCAATTGCTCATTCACGTAATAGTTTAATTCAAAATCGCTAGCGGCCGTTGAAGCTAAATTCATCAATTTAATGGACGGATTAACCGGACCAAATGATAGGCTTTTTGGTGAGGAAATGGATAAAACGGCAAGGTCATTCGTTGGACTATCAGCAATTGAAAATTGATCAATGGCCGTTCCTTCCTGATTAATCACAAAGTCCGAAGCAAAGACAAACGCCAGTTGAACATACTTTTCTCCCGAAAGGATGGATAGGTTGGCGATGACTTCTCGATAATTACCCTGAGTACTTCCAGACCAGCCAGGGAGTCCCCTTAAGGCATCAATGTTCGAACCATACCAGTTTTGTATTCCAACTTCCGACGATAGAAGTATGAATTCATCGTTAGGTGCCGTTCGATAGACCAAGTGCATGCCATCCCAGATATCTTCGATATCGTTGTTAAAATAGAATCTGAGAACGGGTTGGTTGAGAGATTCAAAATTGTAGCTTGTTGTTATTAAGGTATCTAAAGCATTGTTCGGGTAATTATTATCTAAATCCGTGGCCCAGGCGCGGCTACCATCGTGAGCGCCACTTATCAAAGAAGTAGTTGGGGTACCCAATTCCCAAAGATTGCCATGGGTCATCCATCCATGATCGTCTTGTTCAAAACTTTCTGAATAGGGAAATGAGGTAATGGTACCAGTGGTATTTTGCGAATGTGCGCTTAGTAGGGAAAATACGCCCACGATTATAATAAAGGCCTCTAACGTTGTTTTCATAGTCATGGAATTTGTAAATGACGGGAGTCATCAACACAAAAATAATCAGATATACATTTTTATATCGATTCATGAAATTGCCGAAGTATCATTTTATTCCTAATTTTCTACATTACCTAACCGATTTTTTATGTCTGATCAAGTGAAACCCCCTGTTTGGTATTGGATTGTGTCTGTCGTTGCTTTGTTGTGGAATGCTGCTGGCGTGATGAATTATCTTATGCAAGCCTATAACAAAGAAGCAGTGGTGGCAGCTCAGCCACCGGAAATGCAGCCTTATTTTGAAAACATACCGGCCTGGGCAACCGCCGGATTCGCCATAGCCGTATTTGGCGGACTTTTTGGGTCTGTTCTTTTGTTGATACGGAAAGGTCCTATCCAATTGCTGTTTATTGCCTCACTATTGGGGGTTTTCCTTCAAAACACGTACTGGATGTTTTTATCAGGAATTCCCAAAAACGCCGGAACGATGGCACTTCCTTTGACTGTAATTGTTGCAGGGGTGTTGTTGATCCTCTTCAGCAAGAAAGCCAAAAGCGAGGGTTGGATTGCTTGAAAAATAAACTGTCAGTGAGCCTGTCGAAAACTCATGTGTAGTACATACATTTCGACAGGCTTAATCTGACAGAAGTCTTAAGTTTAAAGGGATGAAACCGACCCTTTCCCTTTGACTTTTATATTTCTTAATCAGCAATCACTCGTTGATTCTCAGAGAGGTCTCCGGTCGCATCAAGGTCGGCAACAATACCACCAAAATCACCACCATTCAATACGTTGCCATCCGCGTCCACAGGGTATATCAGTACCCAATCATACCATCTTTCCTGACCAGCTTTTGCACGTTGAGGAGCGAAAAAAGGATTATCTCCTGAGTTGACTTGAAGAGGGAAATACTGCTCACCATTCTCAGTGATATATCCCAACATCTGGTAAGCAGGTTCATCCATATCCGCCAATTGTCCTGCTAACGCCGCACCACGTGTGCCAAGGAAAACGGCAAATCTGTCTACGCTCATAGCAATTGAAGCGTCAGCCAAAGGCTGTCCTATACCCTGAAAATCGTTCAGGTACAACCAAAACCTTGTTCTTCCCTGATCTTGGTTAGTAATCATTTTTACATAGCCATTCGTGGTAGCTACTTCTTCAGCGGATCGATCTTCCAATTGGAAAGGGTTCCATACGGTCTTTCTTGGCAACAAATTTGTTGCATCCAGATCAGCTACAATGCCAGGTGCATCTTGATTTGGGTTTTCGTTGGGATAGATCACCACCCAGTCAAAGTATCGTTGATTACCACCTTCAGCCATGGTAGGAGCGGCATCCAAAGGCACGTATTGTTCACCCGCACCGGCAGAGATGGACCCAACCCAAACTGGTTGTTCCGTAGCATCAAAACCATTTTGCGTGGCAAAAGCGGCACCTGAAACCGTGGAGTACACATCATAGACGGTACCTGCGGCAGCATTCGTAGCTAAAGACGAAAAGGCAAGAAAGTAGTATCCGAAATCGTCTCTTACCAGAGAAGCCGTTCCAATTCCAATATCTCCAGGATTGGTGTTGGTTCTACGATCTTCGATGTTAAAAGCATTCCATACGGCTTGTGGAATACCAGCAGGCATATCTCCTTGCATAGGTCGGGTTGCATCCTGGCCATCGGCACCGTTTAGTCCATCCGCTCCTGCTTCGCCCTGTGCACCAGCGGGACCAATGTCTCCCTGTGGGCCTTCGCAAGCCGCTAGAAAAGCGATGATAAATGAAATGGCAAATAGTTTAAGCAAATTGTTCATGAGTATTTCAATTAATTTACTCAACCGTACCAATTGCACTTATCTTAGGTTGTTTTGTACTTTATTGGAAATGCTAATGTGACATTTATTCAGCTTATAAGAAATACGTTAAAGAATATTCACCAGGACTTCACAAGGTTTCGATGGAAATTCTAAGAAATAGCTAGATCAAAATCAGTCAATTGAATAAATCTAACCAACTGACATACAATGGCTTACCTCGCTATTGATATAGCATGATTTAGAAAGAAGACGAGTATTGCTGGTTACCGGATCACAACGCCATCAGCGATGAAGGAATATTCTTCTTTTGGCTCGGTGATCAGAGCAACTTCTTCCGGTGACTTGCCTGCATCTTCGGCATAGTGGCGAAGCTCGTCCACTGAATAAGTCTTTTTCTCGAGTATGCCTTCGATGACCGTTTCTTTTCCTTCTACACCTTCAGTAGGTACAAAGAATCCATAATCCTTGAAGGTCACGCGCATGGTCCCGCCTTTGCCATCTTTCACTTCCATCCAGCAGCCTTTCATGGCGCAGGTAGATTCGATGGTAGTCGTCAATTGGATTTTCTCGCCCTCAGTAAACTGGGCCAGTTTCTCTATGGCCAGGGTATTCACGATATCGATAGGTTGACCGTATTCACCAAAGTGTTGTGGTTTTTTCTCCAACAACTTGTAGCAGCTTGACAGGGAAACAACGAGGAAAAGAAAAACGAGCGATCTCATAGCCAATGAATTTGTTACCACAAAGATAAGCGTTACAACGCGAGCATAAAAACGGGAAAAATGCGTTAAGATATCTTTTGCAAAGCCATATTGGTCGCTTCCTTATAATTCCGACCTATGGGTAATATCGTTTCATCAATGAAGACCCGATTATAATCCAGGCCAGTCACGTTTTGGATATGTATACCCCTGCTTCCCAGGTGACCATGGAAGAGGGTAAAGTAAAAGTAATCCGGGAGGGATATAATACGGCAGATGCACTGGGAGACGTACCTCCACCAGACTTTGTAGCACGTGATTTACCAGATAGTACCTACTATTACTCGATTTCAGAGGCTGGTGAACTCATCTCTTCCGCTGCGACCTTGCCAGCAATAGCTGGTGCTTATGATAGCTTTCGCATGTATGTAGCGGTGGATGGAGATCAGATTACTGGCTTCTACAACAATGGTCGTTACGAAGGCAATCCAAACTTTGGGTGCTCCTTCCTATTTTATGGAAAAACCTCTGATCTGTTTAAAAAACGTCAAATCAATATTCAAACCCTGAATCCCTTTGATTTTAATGAAGCACCTCGAGCGGGTACATTAAAGCTACATAGCGAGGAGAATGAACTATTCAACGTGGTAGCTAACCTCAACGGTGATGATTGCTGGGATCAAAACCTTGGGTTATCACAAATTGGAGAATCGCCTGGCGCTTCTTTTGAATTAGATGAAGCAAAGCCCTACAAGGAAATGCGCATTGCCCTTGAAGAAATTCCTGTTTTTGATGAAACGGAAACACAAACGCAACTCAATGTTCAGAAGGACGTAGTGGTGATCGTTTTGGAAGAGTTTGAGACGGCTTATAGCGTCATCTTTTTCACAGGAAATGGACCAACAGAAGGGTACATCAATAAAGGCAAGACCAGAAAGTTAACAGAGAAAATCTTAGAACAGACTCAAAACCCTAACGCATTGAACTTCAACCCATCAACGGGATTGTATTCCAAAGCTGGTAAAGGGAATTTAACGAAACTCAGCACCTGAAACAGGAATTTGAGTGCTTTCTTATCGGTTTTAATCCGTGAGAGGTCGATATCTGGTCCAAAATAAACCTGTGCATAGCGACGAAAGGTAGGCAATGCTTCACCCGCTTCATTGAATTCGGGATTGCGATCTGCTCCGGTCATGCCTTCTGCTCCATAACCTATGGCAACGTTCAGCCATTTAGGAAATCGCGATGATTTGTTAGAAATAAAGGAGTGAATATTGGCAGAAACCCAATACGTCTGTCCATTGTAGTCTTTTAGCCAACGTTCCGATGGTCCTTCTCCCAATAAATTGGGCCGGTATTGCGCGTATCTGGAATTTCGATATGACCATTTGATCGAAATGCGGGATTCCTGCCACAACAATTCCTGTCCAATGGCAAGTCCGGTCCCTAAGGCATTGGCACCTACATCACCCCATGAAAAACCCCAGTCTTCAGACATGCCATCAAAGATTTCTACGGAGGTCAGGAAGGCAAAACCGATGCTCCCACCGATCCAAATGGCTTGTCTTTCCCGCATACCAGTCCATCGAAATACGCCAATACCAATCCTTCCGGTTTGATAAGCTGTCGCCGCATGGCCCCATTTGTCCATGTATCGCCAACCAGAATTGTCATCGAAGAAGTGGAATTTGCCCAAATCTTCGTACCACACCGTTCCCAGTCCAACCATCGAGGTGACGTAGATTGCTGAAGTGCTCCCCGCTACCAGGCGCAAGCGCTTTTTGTTGACCTGAGACGAATCTAATTGCTGCGCCAACACCCCGGTAAAAGGGACTAATAACAGGCAGAGAAAAAGGATTCGTTTCATACGGTAAAGTTCAACTGAATGGCTGGCTTTGCCTAATGAATAACTGGCTATTGCAAGACAGAAGGAAGGAAAATTGAAACTCGTATGCCCAATCGTATGCTAGTCCTGAGATAAAAGCACATTAATGCGCTCGAAATGCACCAGAAACCAAAAGAGCCTGTTCCGTGCGAAACAGGCCCCATTGATTGGTCTAGGTGCTTAGTCTTAATATCTCACTCTTGAAGCTGTCGAAAATGTTAATTGATATCCTCTCCCTTTTCCAGTTTGGCAATGTTGGCATCAATGGCAGGGCCATTGACGGTATCACCTTGTGGAACTTTGGTTCGGGCGACTTTGAGGTGCTTCAAGGCATTTTTATAATCCCCGACAGCAGAATAGCCTCGTGCTAATCCATAGTTGGTCGGCCATACGCCTTTAAATCTTTTCTGATTGTATTTGAAGACTTCCAGCGCTTTGTCCTTGCGATCCTGAGCGACCAACTGACGACCATAGCCATGAATTTGGAAAGCCGTTGCAGCAGGCTCTTTGATCGCTTCATCCATGACACCAATGGCATCATCCAAATCCCCTTTGTTGAATAAGACAGTGGCTTTCGTCTGAAGCGTATTGAAATTTCTCTGCCCTACGAAAGGCGCAGCAATGGCTGCATCTGCCCAGGCCAAAGCCTTATCATGATACCCCGCTCCGGAAGCCCAGGTAGCGGCTTGCGCCCATGAATTAGACTGAAATCCAGCGGCACTGGTCAGTTCGCTTTCGATGTTAGCGAGAATAGCATCATTGTAGTCCGGTACCTCAACTGTGAAAGGCAACTTCGTCTTTTCCCAAATGAGTGCAGCTGTCGCTTTATCGGCTTGTCGGTCGGTGAATTCGAAGGTCAGGAATTCATGAAAGCCTACTTCTTCCGGAGTAGCTTCTACCTTCACAACGTCTTGATCAGGGGTATAGAAGAAACTTCCCCAGGCATTGATCTCATCGGTCAGAATGATGGTCCAGGGACCGCTTTCTGCAGTTACAACATGGAATCCATATTTTCCCGCCTTTACGGATTTCCCTTGAAGGTTAACATCATGGGAAAATTCAATAACGGTGTTTTCATTGGCTCCTGCACGCCATGGTGATGGGTTATCGGCAGTACTTGCCCCAAACCCAAAAGCATTCATTCCATGAGGAACTACAGTGCCAAAGATGTTCTCACGTCCCGCTACATCAGGACTGTTATAAGTAATTTCTACGAATGCCAGTGGGCCAATGTATTGGCGTACGACACTTTTTTGATTTCCTCCCCCAGGAGGGAGGCTAAGTTGGGCGAGCGTAATAGTAGTGGTAAAGATAGCTGCGATGGCAACTACCATGGATTTGAGTTTCATAAGTCAAAAAATTTTGAGTTTTCGGTCTGTTATTCAAACGCCTGCTACTCATGAAACCCTGCTGATATTTATTTTAAAGGAGAAAGAATCGAGATGAATGGTCAAATATGACTGGTTTCCGAATTCGCTTTATCTTCACTGCATCATCGCAAACTATTCAAACATGAGGCAAGCTTTGAAGGATCAGCAGGTCGGATTGGACCCTAGATTTCGGTACCGGGGCATGAGCCAGACACGCATTGAAACATTTAGTGATACGGCTTTTGCACTGGCCATTACCTTGTTGGTTTTGTCCTCTTCCGTACCTGAGACTTTTCTGGAGCTAAAGGCGTCTATGAAAAATGTACTACCCTTCATGTTATGCATTTGCCTGATTACGATCATCTGGTATCAACACTATATTTTCTTCTTAAGATACGGACTGCAAAACGCTCGGACTGTCATTCTGAATGTACTGCTACTTTGCCTGATTTTGGTCTACGTCTACCCGCTGAAATACCTGATGCGGTTCCTCACAGAATTCTACATCGCCTTGTTTACCCGAGACTTTAAGCCCGTTGAAGCGGAGTTTGGGGACCTCTTGGGAAATGCAGGCGGAAACAACATGCAATACCTGATGGTGGTGTATGGTCTTGGGGTATTTATGATTTTCATGACCCTCGCTTTGATGTACCTGCACGCCTATCGTCAGCGTGAACAGCTGGATCTAAATCCCTACGAACTGTTTTCAACCCGATCCAGTCTGATCATGAACCTCCTGCAGGGCGGAGTTGCATTAATCTCTGTTCTGATTGCTGCAACCAGTATTTTTGGACCAGGTTATTCACCGATCGTAGCGGGGTTTACTTATTTTCTTTATCCCATTGTGATGCCTTTAGCTGGCCGAATATTGAAGAAGAAGGAAAAACTACTTTCCCCGGAAGAGGATTGAAAAAATTGCTGTTTGTATTGCGCATATCGTTGTTTGCACAATAAAATTCTAAAGGCATAAGGACTTCCTTAAATTCTTAGACTAAATCATTTCAAAGAGTCAGGTCATAAGGAGTATAGCTTCGATTAGAAATTATTTTTAAATCAGGATCGAACTCAAGTAGCCCAGATTTTTTGGAGACGTAGCATTTGTTCTTGCACTGCTCTCCTAGACTAAGATCAATAAGGAAATAAGCCGGCTTACACCCATCAGATCTGGCCCTGATTTTGGCCTTTTAAATGGAGATATCATGACGCAGGTACTACATCATCTCACTCCCGAGGTTCGCGGAGCACGTCTATCTGACCCTTCACCGAAACAAGACCAGGACTGGCACATCAATCAATCTTTGGGAGAGGGAAAACCTGCGGCGATCATCCCTCTTTTTATGTCATTACCACCTGAGACCACCGTCGACCAGGCGAAACAAGCTTATTCGTGGCTAGTCGCAAGACATGAAAGCCTTAGAACCTACTTCCCAAAAATCGAGGGCGAATTACGCCAGGCCATCGTCGATGTGGATACTGCATTGTTTGAACTCGAACATTGGCAAATCAATACGCAAGAAGACTTTCACAAATATGAAGAAGAGGAGTGGAGAAGGGTGATCAGCCATGTAGAAGCGCCTCCCCTGACTAGAGCGGCAATCGTCAAAAATGATCACAAATTAACGCTGGTATTTTTCATTCACCACATTGTGGCAGATGTCTGGTCCCTTAAAGTGATTAAGCTGGAATTCCTTTCATATCTAAAAGCATTGAGATCAGGGCTCGAGCCCAACTTACCTCCTCAGGTTCAGGTGGCGGATTACTTTCAAGAGAACAAAAACAGCAAATTGGCTAATCAGGCGAAGCACATACATTACTGGGAATCCGTCCTTGGAGATAAACAATGGCATTTCAGGTTTGACCGGCTGATTGAAAATTGTTTAAATGGGGCAGTCGATAATAGGTTAAAACATTGGTCCGGAGTAACGCAAGACTTGCTCTATCAGGATCCCGAGGGAGCGTTTTACAACATTTACATGCCTTCCGATCTATACAAGAAACTGGAAGCCTATTGTGAGCAACAGGAGATAAGTGTCAATTCCTTGCTTTTAGGTAGCTGGGCTTTGTTTGGGTGCCTTGTCACGAAGACCGAATCGATACTCATTCGATCGTTGTACTCCAACCGTCTGAGTAGTAAGTCCCATCAAGTTGTTGGAAATCTATTGTCGGATGCACTTCAGTTATTCAGGATGGATATGAACGAGCGGATACTGGATTTCATGATCAGAAATTACAGTAATGCGTTCATGTCCTTCCGTAAATCTGTTCAGGACCTGAGGCCTCTGGAAGCAAGTTTACAGGTAGGTACCCGCTGTTTTATGATGTTCAATTTTGTTGGCAGAAAAATGAATAATGATGCAAGCGCCATCATCGTACCTCCCAGGATTATCAAAAGCCAACAGATCTGGTCTCCTTTATTCTGTAATACCACGGAGTACAGCAATACCATTCTTTTCGAGTGTGGCTTTCATCACCGGTTCCTGAACGAACAGGTCGTGTCCGCGATGTTTCAGAAATTCTTTGGGTTGCTCGGCAAGTTGGTCGCTTCAGACGTTCAGCTAGTTAGTGATTTGAATCCGGATCTTTTGGATTGATTATCATTTACACCACTCATTTTTAAAGAGCAATACCTACCTGAGTTCGGCTCGGCAAATAATCGGACACAGGAATGAATGGAGCCAGCAACGAGGCCTTGTTCTAGGAAGGAGTAAGTCCAGATGGCGAGCAGCTACTCACCACATAACTCTGCCTGGAAAGGCAATTGATACTCCGCCGGAGCAAAAAAATCAGCACAAGGTTCACCAATCACGCTGACGGGATTCCCGAGGGGAAGATCAAACGATTCAAAACAAGTTCTGATCAGTTGCTGGGAATACGCATGAAAGTATCCATGAACCACTTCATTATCACCATTCACGTTACGAATGTTTCCAATGACCGCCGCAAAAGGTTCGACGAATACGCCTTTGTCCCGGTCCAGTTGCGTTCGTGCGGCTAACCAAAACAGATAAGCCTCTTCTGATAGAGAACTGGTTTTGATTTCAGCGATATAACGTTCCTTTCCGTCGGCACGGATAGCCCCGGTTAGAGCCAGGTAGTTACCCGATTCTACTTCCAAATTGGTACCGATGGTCACTCCTCTGGTGGCAGGGTTTTCCAGTGCCCAGCACCTGGTTGGGTACAGGATGGTTTCACTGGTATAGGACACATACTTTTCACGCCATCCGGTCATATCCGTTTTGAAATACTGAGGGTTGGGTGAATTTTCAAACTCGATGGTAATGGCATGAGCCCAGGAACGTCTAAATACGCCTAACTCATCGATTCGACTGGTGTTTACAGGCGTTGCAAAGGCCGCAGTAACCGGCATTGGTTCCGGTAAGGTAACGGGAGTAGATTGATAGTGTTCATCATTACCCAGCACAATATCCAGATAATAAGGCCTTCCGGTTGCAATGCTTAAGGCATCGGGTTCCGTGTCGTAGATCCCTGGTTGAACCTCATTGAGCTGAGTCGTATCTGTATCTGAAATAATCCTAACCCAGGCACCAGTCCCAAGCAAGTTCACTCCAAGTCCTCGTAAGGAGGAAGTTGTTTGCAAGCGAACACGAAATGTATCATCAAAATCATTGATCGAACCTTCTACAACGAGTTCAGGGGGAAATTCTGAAGGATTACCCAATGGTATTTCCTCCACACAGGAAAGCAGAAGCATACTTCCGAATAGCCATATGATGATATAATGCTTATTCATTGCAAAGTTCATCTTCGAAAGGCAGGTTGTAAACTGCAGGAGCAAAAACCTCAGCACAAGGCGCACCGAAATTGTTCAGGAGTTGTCGTAATGGAAGATCGAAGGTGTCGAAGCAAGTCCTGCTTTGGGTTTGGGAATAGGCATGGAAGTAGCCATGAACGATCTCCTCTTCATCATTGACATTTCGCATATTACCCACAATGTTCGCAAATGGCTCGACAAAAACACCCCGGTCCCGGTCCAGCTGTGTTCTCGCGGCCAACCAAAACCGATAGGCCGCTTCCGACATTGAACTGACACGGGGTTGCGCGATGTATTTTTCGCGGATAGTCGCCCGAATGGCAGCCGCTTCCACCAGATAACTGCCTTCGGCCAATCCTTCGTTGGTCCCTATGGTAATTGACCGGACTGCCAGCGGATCAAAAGCCCAGCAAATGCTGGGTGCGTCTACTGGAGCGGTGTAAGAGACACGCTTTTCGCGCCAGCTCTCCATGTCTATTTTGTAATACTGTATGACATCACTGTTTTCCAATGTTACAAATATCCGATGTGCCCATGACTGACGGAACACTCCAAATTCATCTGCTCTGCCAGTATCGACACGTTCTGCGAAAGAGGCTCCGGTTGGTATGGGTTCCGGCAAAGTCACCGGACTGGACTGATAGTGTTGGTCACTGTTCGTAACAACATAGAGTGAATAAGATTTCCCTCGTTCAACGACCAACGCTTCTGGATCTGAATCATAGATGCCAGGTGAGGTTTCGTGAAATTCCACCGTATCCGTTGCTGAAATCACGCGGACCCAGGCTCCCTGGCCAAGCGTGTTGGAACCTACTCCCCTGGTTGAGGAAGTGGTTCGTAGCTGGATACGAAAGGAGTCATCGAGATCATTGATGGAGCCTTCTACCACTAGTTCTTTCGGAAATTCTCTTGGGTTTTCCAACTCGATCAATTCCACACAAGCACTGGACAAGCACATCAATATTGAGATCGCTATATAACCATTCAACTTGCTCATGGGTCGGTTATCGAATCAGGTGGTTTAATCGGATTGATTTTGGACAGCACTGTTTTATGCTGAACTATTCTGTTAGCCAAAAACCTTATTGTGCGTGCCAAACAATTTGATGACATCATGTGACATCTTTTAACAATCTTTCAAAATTTTCGACAGATGTTGGGTCCTTCTTTGCCGTATAACCTCTGGTAAACCTAACTGCCCATGTTGGAACTACAGCACATACAGAAGTCATATCAGGTCGGCAAACAGTCCCTGCACGTATTAAAAGGCATAGACCTAAGCGTCGAAGAAGGTGAACTGGTTTCGATCATGGGTTCCTCTGGTTCAGGTAAGTCCACCTTGCTCAATATCCTGGGTATTCTGGACAGCTATGATTCTGGTACCTATCAACTGAGTGGCAGGGAGATCAAAAACTTGTCCGAAGGCAAGGCAGCTACTTTGAGAAATGAACTGATCGGTTTTGTTTTCCAGTCTTTTAATTTACTGTCTTTTAAGAATGCCATCGAAAATGTGGCGCTTCCTCTTTATTACCAGAAGGTCAGCCGTAAGAAAAGAAATAAGACCGCCGAGAAATACCTCGAAATGGTGGGTTTGTCCGAATGGGTGGAGCACTCTCCTAATGAAATGTCGGGAGGTCAACGTCAACGAGTGGCCATTGCCCGAGCCCTGATCACGGACCCAAGTATCATTCTTGCTGATGAACCTACGGGGGCGTTGGATAGCCAGACATCCGATGAGGTGATGAACATCCTGAAAGAAGTGAATGGTACTGGCAAAACGATCCTGATCGTAACGCATGAGCAGGACATTGCAGAGCAAACCGAACGCCTGATCCGCATCAAAGACGGATTGGTCGAACATCATAATGCCATGGTCCATGTTTGATTTTGACAAATGGCAGGAAATCTTCGAAACGATCCGTAAGAACAAAGTACGGACGTTCGCTACAGCATTTGGGGTATTTTGGGGCATCCTGATGCTGATATTATTATTAGGTGCCGGACAAGGACTTCAGAATGGGGTGGAACGCAGCATGCTGCTGGATGCCACCAATAGCATTTGGGTCATTCCTACCAATACCTCCATCAGTTACCAGGGCATGCCTGCGGGTAGGCAGCATCCTTTTTCTGAATCTGATCTCGAGTCAGTGCAGGAAAACATCGATGGAATTGATTTGTTAAGTCCTGAAAACTGGCTGAAAGGCAACTATCAGGTTCGGTATAAAAATCGCAGTGGCGGATACGGTGTATTTGGCACGTATGCAGATTACTTTGGTATCAAGGTCACACAAAAAACCACGGAAGGCCGTACGCTGAATCCACTGGATGACAAGGAAAAAAGAAAGGTTTGCCTGATCGGAAGCCGGGTAGCAGAAGCTTTGTTCCCGGATGGATTAAGTCCTGTCGGAGAGCAGCTGGTGATCAAGGACATAGTATTCACTGTCGTGGGAGTGTTCAGTTTTGAATCTTCTAATGGCCAAGACCAGGCCCAGCGCATTTACATTCCGTTTCCCACCTTTCAGCAAGTATTCAATCCGCAGCGTCAAGTCAGTTTGTTTGCCGTTACCACCGCCGAAGGTAAGGAAGGCAAGCAATTGGAAGCTGATATTCTGAAACTGGTCAAGCAACGACAAAGCATACACCCGGATGATAATCAAGCCTATTTCGTGCACAATCAGGAAGACGAATACCAACAGGTACAGCAACTATTTCTGGGCATCAGGATCTTCATTTGGATCGTGGGATTTGGAACATTGACTGCTGGAATTGTAGGGGTTAGCAATATCATGATTATCGTGGTGAAGGAACGCACCAAAGAAATTGGGATCAGAAAAGCCATAGGCGCCAAACCCTGGTCCATTGTGAGTTTGATCTTGCAGGAATCTGTGTTCATTACTTCTGTGGCTGGATACATGGGATTGTTCCTGGGCGTATTGTTGCTCGAATCTGTGAATTACCTGCTGGAATCGATGGGTGCAGATATTGAGTTTTTCAATCGACCCGAAATTGATTTCCAGGCGGCCATCATTGCCTTGATCATCCTGGTGGTCTCTGGTGCGCTGGCTGGATTGGTCCCTGCCCTTCGAGCAGCACATGTAAAACCTATTGAAGCCTTAAACGCCGAATAACATGTTTGATCTTGACAAATGGACGGAAATATGGATCACCATGAAGAAGCACAAGCTTCGCACGGCCTTGACGGCTTTTGGGGTGTTCTGGGGGATTTTTATGCTGGTCATTTTATTAGGTGCAGGCAAAGGTCTGTACAATGGAGCCACTCAAAATTTTGACATTGCCAAGAATGCTGTTTTCGTCTGGACAGAACAAACCTCCATTCCTTATGCCGGTTTTCAAGCGGGTCGATCCATCGACCTGACCAATGACGATTACCTGGCTTTGCAACAGCTTCCTGAGGTAAAATCCATTGCCCCAAGAAATCGAGTCACCAGCCGATGGCAGGGTAGTACGCTGGCCATTGAGCGCGGGGACCGTTCAGTATCCTATCAGATCATGGCGGATTATCCCAACTTTTTGGACATCAAGCCTTACGTGATCAATGAAGGCCGTTTCATCAATCAGATTGACATTGAGCATCAAAGAAAGACCGTATGCATCGGTAGAAGGGTACGCGATGAATTGTTTGGACCGGAAGAGCAACCTCTGGGGGAATACATTCGAATCGGGAACATTCCTTTTCAAGTCGTGGGGGTTTTTGATACCCGCTTAACCGGGCAGGACGCAATCAATGATCTGCAGACGGTGCATGTTCCTCATACTACCGCTCAAAATGCCTTTAACATGCCCAATGAAGTGCATTGGTTTGGATTTGTTCCATCGGATGGGGTGAGTGCTTATGAAGCTGAAGAAGCCATCAAAAACCTATTTCGCCAACGACATAAAATCGCGCCCAATGATCGTCAGGCACTGGGTAGCTTCAATGTAGAAGAAAATTTCAAAGAGATACAGGGGGTTTTCACGGGTATTTCCGCGTTCAGCTGGCTAGTGGCCATCGGAACCATCATTGCAGGCATGGTGGGAGTAGGCAATATCATGCTGATCATTGTCAAAGAGCGCACCAAAGAGATCGGTATTCGAAAATCCCTGGGTGCCAAACCATGGTCCATCATCAACATGATCGTGCTGGAAGCGCTGGTAATCACCGGAATTTCAGGATATGTAGGACTGGTTTTAGGGGTAGGCATCATTGAAGGTATTGCTTATGCGATGGATCAATTTGGAATGGATAATCCATTTTTCAAACGTCCCGAAATCAATTTTGATGTGGCCTTTTTGGCCATCATGGTCTTACTACTTTCCGGTGTACTTGCGGGGTTATTTCCGGGCCTTAAAGCTGCAAAGGTCAGCCCGGTAGTAGCCCTCCGAGATGATTAAGAACAGAACCCTATAGTCAAAAACACGAACTCCAAGCAAAAACTAAAAGTCATGAAAAAGGCCCTTATCATTTTCTTCGTTTTGATCGCCGTTGCCGCCTTCGCCGGAACTGGTTATTTCTTGTATCAAAAGTCTGAGGAACCACCGATCGTTTATGAAACCGATGCTCCCTTCAAAACAGATATCGTCAAAAAGACGGTAGCTACAGGCTCGATTGTGCCCAGAAAGGAGATCGATCTCAAATCTCAGGTATCTGGCGTGGTACAGGAGCTTTATGTAGAAGAGGGCGAGAACGTCAATATTGGTGATTTGGTGGCCAAGATCAAGATTATTCCCAATGTGGTTGCCCTGAACAATGCGGAAACTCAGCTTGAGACTGCTCGCATCAATTATGAAAATGCTGAGCGGGAAATGAAGCGGCAAAAGGAGCTTTATGACGAGAAAGTGATCTCTCAGTTTGATTTCAATCAGTTTGAACTGGATTTCAGGTTGCGTCAACAAGAATTGCAGGCTGCAGAAAATAACCTGGAGTTGATTCGGGAAGGTTCTTCCAAAAGATCCGGGAACGTGTCTAACCTGGTCAGGGCGACGGCCAGTGGTATGGTACTGGACATTCCGGTCAAAGAAGGTTCTTTCATTATTGAATCCAATACCTTTAATGAAGGGACAACTATAGCCTCTGTGGCGGATATGAGTGAGATGATCTTTGAAGGACGCGTCGATGAATCGGAAGTAGGAAGAATTGGAGTGGGCATGGACCTGATCCTTTCTGTAGGAGCTATCGAATCAGAAAAGTTTGATGCACAATTGGAATTCATCTCGCCAAAAGGTACCGATGATGAAGGAGGGATCAAATTTGACATCCGGGCTGCAATCACCTTGAAAGAATCCACCTTCCTCCGAGCGGGATTCAGTGCTACAGCAGATATCGTATTGCAAAAGCGTGAAGAAGTGCTTGCCCTGAAAGAAAGCAATCTGTTGTTTGAAGATGAAAAGATTTTTGTAGAAGTCGAAACTGGCGAACAGCAATTTGAAAAACGAGAAATTGAAACCGGGTTGTCTGACGGCATCAATATCGAAGTGTTAGCGGGTCTTTCAGAAGAAGAAAAAGTCAAAAAACTATGAGGAGAATAAAGTCACTATTCATTTTGACGATGTTTGTCCTGCTTGTACAAGCTTGCTCATCAAGTCAAACCTATCTCGAATTGACCCCTGAACAAAGCATGCTGATCATCGGCAAGGGTCCCGGACAAGATGCTGCAATCAATCCTTATCAGGGAGAAAAAAGTGTCGCTTTGGTAAAAAACCTTGAAGGAGCCCGATTCAATGTAAGGATTCAACGGCAAGGAAGCATTATCGATCAGGTAGAAGTACGATTACGTGAAACAAAAGAATTCATCCTCGAAGCAGAAGATGAATTATACCTGGATACGGAAGTCAATGCAAAAGCAAAGGTGAGTTTCAAAAGGCTTTAGTCCAATACTCACCAGAACAAGTATGGAAACACAAACTCTTTCTTTGAGATGCACCTATCCAATGATGAAATAAGACCAGATTTCCTTAAATCGGCCATTTTTAAGTCCGAAGTTCCATCCACTTTTTCATAAAAAGGGTCCATCTTGCAGTGTACAACATGACAACACTTTAGGATGACTTTTTTACTGCTATTATTGTCTTACGTTTTTCAGTATCCGCAATCCAATTCGGCTAAGAGCCATGTTCCAAAACCTTCTTCTGAAAGGATAGAAGCTCACTTTGAGGCAAATAACATGTATGTTTATAATGGAACAGAAATCCTTCAGTTAAACACCGATGGTCCCGGCCTTGTCACCTCGTATGAAAATGGTGGAACGGACTGGATTTTTGCTGCCACCGAGGGAGGACAATTGGTTAGTGCAAAAAGAAGGGATTCCACCTTCTACGTACTACAAGAAGGCGGAACGCCAACGCACATTGCCATTCAAAGCAACATCAGTGAACATGAGATAATTGATATTACCTCGTCTGAAAATAAAATTGAATTATTAACTCAAGTCAATTTCTCCTCTTTATATCAGGTCACATACGACCTTAATTCGGATGAAATGACCACTGAATTTGTGGAAAGCGTGAGCAATGGTTGGAGTGGAGCCTATATGAATAACAATCGCATTCGAACGCCCTTCTCGAATGATATACTGAATACGGTGCATTTTTCTACTTTAGATGGTGGTCATCGCACGTTTGCCTATACTGAGTCGGATAATTCCTGGTCGTCGCGTACCATCGCCGATGAAGAAGTAGCTGATCTGGCGTTTGATGCTTACGGAGAAGTCTATGGCATGGTGAATGGGTCACTGCATCATATTGACCTGGATTCTGCTCTTATTGTACCTTATTCTTTGAATCATACGAATAACCTAACAGGTGTTTTCAGCCACATCAACGAGCCTCTGTCGTATGGCCTTGGGCCTAAAAGTCAGGCTTTTTACAAACAAGCAGGAGAAGAATACTTTGGTCATGTGAAAATTACCAATAGGTTTGAATCGGACCTTGAGATCTTGTCAGTAAATGCGGGTGACGACTTTCTTCAGATATCCCCCTTGCAAACCAACCTGATCGCTCCTGGCGAATCCATTTACCTGTCTTTTGAAGTCATTGGTGAGGCGTTGATGGAAATAAAGACCCAGATCAATTTTCAATTTCAGACAGGAGAAATGAACTGGTCCGATAGTGTCTTCGTCGAGGGTGTAGTCTACGAACCCGCGGGGCTTTCAGATACAGATCTATTCTTTTATGATACCGAAGCATCGAGATTTGTTGATCAAAATGATTCAATCCTTTCCTTCCCCAGAGAAATATCCATCGCTTCTGCCAATTCAAAAGGCGTGATCTATGCAATTGCAGGAAATAGAATGTATGAACTTGATCCGGTCACAAAATACATGAAGCCTATCCGAAAGCTATTCACGCCAAGTGACATCTCCATTAGCAGTTTCAATGACATGGCGTTTGATGGCGAGGATACCTACTATTTATATTCGAGTTCCGGTGGGTTTCGAAGTGAGGGTTCTAGTTCCGTAAGTCGGTATAACCTCCAGGGGGAACGTCTGCAAGTTTTGATAAGAGATGCTTATGTGGGAGGTATTGCCTATTCCATCACACGCAAAAGTTTTTATTTTTTGACCCGAAGTTCAGGTAGGAGTTATTTCAATCTCCATCAAAATCATACCGGGTTGGGAAGGACGATCATTAAGCAACATTTACATCCCGTGCTGAGTACCATCAAAGATATTTTCTTCGATGCTCAGGATGACCTGTATATGATCTGTGCTAACAATGAGATGAGTATCCTTTGCAAAGTAGACCTTGAGATGGGCACTCAGGAAGTGGTAGATACACTTGCTGCTGGTGTCGATTTTGGTATCTCCAGACTGTCTAACCTGCCCTTGAAAACAGATTTGGTTTTTCAGACAAATGTCATCCTCGATGTAGAAGCGGAAAAAAGTTCAGAACTAAAGATATTCCCAAATCCTGTTTCAAATCTGTTTCAGATTGCGAGTGATCAACGTATTTCAACCTTGAGGCTTGTAAACTTGTCTGGTCAGGAATTTGAGCTTGAGACCATTCCGTCAGGAAATGATCGCTATTACAGACCAATGAATGCAGCACCTGGCGTCTATTTGTTACAGATGCTACTCAAAGAAGGAGAGGTCATTACTCGCAAGCTGCTGATCCAGTAGCAATCGTAGATTTCCTCTGCCATATGATAGCATTACTACACCAGTCAGGAATTTAGACTATATTGGGCTCTACTTTTTCGCAATGATCCAGTACAATCCAAAATCCTGGTTTTCGCTCATTTTTGACGTTTACAGTCGGTATGTAATCCGTGCCTTGTTGCCGTTATTGCTATTTCTGGGAATATTCACGGCATTTCTTTGTTTCATCGTCATCGATGTATTTGAGTGGCATTACTCAGGGACCATCGCTTTTCATTCCATTTTGGGGGTGATTTTAGGTTTGTTTCTGGTACTGCGAACCAATACAGCCTATGACCGCTGGTGGGAAGGCCGTAAACTTTGGGGCCGATTGGTAAACGATACCCGGATGTTGGCGGTCAAATTCAACAATTTTATTCCGCCGGAGCGCAAAGAAGATCGGCAGTTTTTCAAAAAAATGATCCCGAACATCACTTTCGCCATGAAAGAACACCTGCGAAGTAGCATTCGCATTGGTGAGCTGGACATGATTGACGAGGAGATGAAGGAAGACCTGATCAAAAGCAAACATCGCCCAAACACCATCACAAACATGATGTATCGTCGGGTAGAGAAATTGCGAAGAGAGGGCGTGATCGACGGGGATCAGCTGATTGTTTTAGATAAAGAATTAAAGGGGTTCTTGGACATCATTGGGGCTTGTGAGCGGATCAAGAGCACACCGATCCCCTATTCTTACAGCATGTTCATCAAGAAATTCCTCTTCATTTATTCAGTTACGTTGCCCGTTAGCTTCATCTGGGAAGTACATTACTGGAGTGTTCCCCTGGTCATGCTGGCGTTTTATTTCTTATTAAGTGTCGAGCTGATCGCTGAAGAAATCGAGGATCCGTTCGGTGAAGACGTGAATGACCTTCCCCTCAACGAACTGTGTGTCAAGATCAAAAGAAATGTCGCTGAGATAATTGATTACGGCGAAAAATTCGATTGATTGACTCGAAAGATTTTAATTAAACCTCAAGGCTTACTAATTTACCCCGATATTTCGAAGATTTGACTAACCTCAAAAAAACCATATTTATGAAATCCGTTTCATCAAAGTTGTTTAATGCGTTGGTTCTTGCGGCCATTACCACCCTGCTATGGGCTTGTGGCGGAGGGTCATCCAATACCGAGCAGTCCAATGCAAGTGATGAGTTTGCTGCGGCACAAAAAGAGATCGCCAGCGACATTGACGCTTACATCAAAGATCTTCCACCACCATCAGAAGTGCCCTTTTTATTGATGGCGACTGGTAGTGATTTCAATACTGCGCTCATCAACTCTCTGGACAATTCTGATCGTTACACGACTAATTCCGACAAAGCGGCACTCAACCTTGGTGTGTATGCGACCGATATCGGATACCTTTCTTCTTATGACCAAACGGACGCAGTTTATGAGTCTGTGCAGGTTTGCCAGCAATTGGCTGAAGCGATCGGTGTGGCTTCTGCCATCGATATCGACCTGTTGTCCAGATTCGAGGAGAACGTTGGGAATAGAGATTCTTTGGCGATCCTGATCGACGAAGTGATGGCGGTAACCAAAGATCGTTTACAGACTTTGGATCGAATCAACCTGGCTGCCGTAGCGCTTTCCGGATCATTTGTCGAAGGACTTTACATCACCATGGGCGTGATCGACAGCAACCCGGACGATCTTCCTGAAAACTTAAGAAACAAGCTATTGCAACCTCTGGTAGAGATTGTGATCAAGCAAAAGAAGACATTAGACGATTTGATCAAGGTGATCGGTGAAGTGCCACAAACAGAGGCATTGGGAACCATGACTACTGAGTTGAACAAATTGAAGACCATCTACGAAGAAGATCTCGGAGACATTGAGGAAAAAATTGCCAACAATGACGGATCGCTGCAGCTCAACAAAGAACTGTTGACCAGACTTTCTGCTGAGGTAAAAAGAATCAGAGCGTCTATCGTAGAGTAAGACATCACCAACCCAACCAAAAAGCATTGGCGCGTTCAATGCTTTTTTTGTTTAAACACACCGCTAAAACCTAACTTGCCATGAGTGACAACTTGTTAAAAACCATTCTCCGATTACTGGAGATTGTTGCCAGGGAGGATGATGTGACTTCTTCGGAAAGGGAGGCTGTTCAGGGCTTTCTGGAAGAGAATGTCAGCAAGGAAGAGACACTTAAGTACATGGAGTTCTTCGACAAACTATTGGAAGGACCTCATGAACAAGACCAACGTGATGAGACCAAAGAAATCATCAAACTCAGTTATCAGGTCAACAAAGAATTGAAGCAAGAACAAAAGTTGGTTGTGATGCTTCGGCTGTTGGAACTGATCATTGCCGATGGTAAAGTGAGTGAGCGTGAAAAGGAGCTCCTTTATTTGATTGGAAACAGCATGAATTTCGCCACGAAAGTGCTGGACCACCTGAAATCATTTGTCACAACCGATGAGCCTGAAAAGTACGCCGCGAAGAGCGTATTAGTCGTAAGTGCGGAGGAAACCGAATTAAAAGCGCATCACATTCAGGTGGCAAGACTGAACGGGTTCCTGGCCTTTTTCAATGTGCCCGGAATCGACATCTATTTCGTCAAATACAAAGGAGATGATGGCCTCTCTCTGAACGGCCAGGGCCTACGCCCCGGATCAGTTAAAGTATTCTCCAACGGTAGCTCCATTCGTGGACGTAATGTATCGATTACGCCGATCTATTTTAGCGACGTAATCAGTGGCTTTCATGAATCCGGTCAGCAGCACAAATTGTCGTTTGTGGCTGATCATGTGGATTATAAATTTTCGAATGGTAACAAGGGGCTAACAGACTTCAACCTCGCCGAACAAAATGGTAAGCTCATTGGGATCATGGGTGGTAGTGGATCCGGTAAATCCACGTTGCTTAATGTGCTGAATGGCAACGAATCTCCTTCGGCAGGATCTGTCAGGATCAATGGCATTGACATTCATAAAGATGCTAAAAGTGCGGAAGGGATCATTGGTTATGTGCCACAGGATGACTTACTGATTGAAGAGCTTACCGTACATCAGAACCTGTTCTTTGCCGCGAAGTTGTGTTTTTCGCAATCTTCAGAAGAAGAATTGAACCAGTTAGTCAATAAAGTGCTGACCTCTCTCGGCCTAAAAGATACCAGTGATTTAAAAGTGGGCAACCCGCTGCAAAAAACGATCAGTGGCGGGCAGCGCAAACGCCTTAATATTGGCCTTGAATTGCTTCGAGAGCCATCGGTGCTGTTTGTCGATGAACCAACCAGTGGTTTATCATCCAGGGATTCGGAAAACATCATGGACCTTTTGAAGGAGCTTTCCCTCAAAGGCAAAATGATCTTTGTGGTGATTCACCAGCCTTCATCGGACATCTTCAAGATGTTTGATAAACTCGTTATTCTTGACGTAGGTGGTTTTCAGATATACTATGGAAATCCAGTAGACGGTGTGACTTACTTTAAGACCATTGTTGATCACATCGACAAGGATCAGGCGGCCTGTATCAACTGTGGAAATGTGAATCCGGAGCAGATATTCAACATCATCGAGACCAAAGTGGTGGATGAATATGGTCGGTTCACGCAAGTGAGAAAAATTTCACCCGCTCAATGGCACGAATTCTTCAAAGAGAAGCACCAGTTTGCCGAAGCGGAAGACATCAATGAAGCCCCTCCGAAATCGCTATCGGTACCCAGTCGATTCAAGCAATTAGGCGTATTCATTAAACGAGACATTTTATCCAAATTGAGCAACCGGCAGTATTTGTTCATCAATATGCTGGAAGCTCCAGTTTTAGCATTGCTACTGGCGTATATCGTACGTTATAGTCCAGTTGGATCGGAGTATACTTTCAACGATAACCTGAACATCCCAGTCTTCTTTTTCATCAGCATCATTGTGGCCTTGTTCATGGGGCTCACGATCAGTGCAGAAGAAATCATCAAAGACCGACTGATCCTGAAGCGGGAATCATTCCTGAACCTCAGCCGGATGAGTTACCTCAGCTCCAAAGTGAGTATTCTGTTTTTTGTGTCGGCGGTTCAGACATTGCTCTTTACTGTCCTGGGTGTTTGGATACTCGAAATTCAGGGGATGACCTTCAACTACTGGATGATCCTCTTTTCTGTTTCATGCTTTGCCAATATGCTGGGCCTGAACATCAGTGCCAGTTTCAATTCTGTGGTGACGATCTACATTTTGATCCCGTTACTGATCATTCCACAGCTGATGTTGAGTGGTGTGGTGGTCAATTTTGATAAACTTAATGCTACCCTCACTACGGAAGACAAAGTGCCGATCATTGGAGAGGTGATGGCTTCCCGATGGGCTTATGAAGCATTGGCGGTTGCACAGTTCAAAGAGAACAGTTATAACCAGTCGTTGTACGATTACAATCGACGTTCGGCACAGGCAGAATATAAAAGCATTTATTACATTCCTGAATTGGAGAAAATCGCGGAAAAAGCGCTTTCCTCTGATACTCCCGAAACCAGTCTTGCCTTACTGAACACTGAGATTGGAAAGGAATTACAAGTAGTTGGCGCCAATGCTTTCGATCTGAACCGACTTAAGGCTGGACAGTATAATGAAGCGGTTCACAAAGACTTAAAGGAATTCCTTGATGCTTTAAGGAAGTTCTATAATAACCGACGAAACAAAGCCAGCGACGAGAAAGAAAAGTTCCTAACGGCTGCTACAGATACGGAAAAGAAAAAAAACGCTTTTATCAATTTGCGAAATGCACATGAAAATGAGCGAATTGCTTACATGTTGAAGAATACCTCCGTGGAACATCGGGTGGTCCGTTCCGGAGATGAACTGGTCCAAAAGATCTACCCCATTTACGCGCAAAAAACGAATCCAAAGCATCCTTTCGATTTCAGGGCCAACTTTTACTTTCCTGAGAAGCATTTTCTGGGGATGCAAATCCCTACGAAAACATTCAACTTGTTAGTGATTTGGTTCATGACAGTGACTTTATTCGTCACATTGTATTTTAACGTTTTGAGAAAATTGATCACAAAGGGAAGTAGAAGATGAGAGGTAAAGTAATCCTTGCTGTGGTGATACTGGCCGGCCTAGGCCTTGGAGGTTGGGGCGGTTATTGGCTGTATGGTGAGCACAAAAAGAAGAAAGCGTGGGAAGAAGGAACCCGACCATTCAATACGCTGACCAAGATCCGGGCAGCCATGAATCCGGTGACCGGAGATCCTACTGATTTCAACAAGAAAACCATGGTCATGTTGTTCAACAGCGAGTGTGATCATTGCCAGGCAGAAATGGATATCCTTTCCAAAAACCTGGACGCACTGAAGGACATCCAGTTGTGGTTCATCTCTTTCGAGGAAGAGAACCAGGCACTGAATTTCCTGCTACGCAAAAAGATGTTGAACCACCCGGACATGCAGCTGTTCATCACTTATCCCGAAGATGCGAAGGCTCTTTTTGGAGCGTTGTGGCTGCCACAAACCTTTTTGTACGAAGACAATCAATTGAAAGAAGGTTTTCTAGGACCCATCAAATTTGAGGAGCAAATTGTTCCGTTTTTGGATTAATTTCAATCAATTAATTCCCGTTTGCATGCCGACTCTCCTTAAAATTTTTGCCTTTATTCTCGGTTTGTGTGGGCTGATCATGCTCTTTGGAACCTTGGGAAATATCGAGATGATCCAGGAGGAATTAGTGGGGTGGCTCATGTTAGTTTTCCTGGCGAATGTGCTTCCTATTGGGGCCAGTATCTTCCTGTACAGGAAAGGTATAAAAATGGAGAAAGACCTAAACTATCGAAAGTATGAGGCTATGGTTTTAGATCTTGTCCAAGAAAAGGGAGGAACCCTGACCATTGCCGATGTTACGGTAAACACTTCCATGACCTACAAGGAAGCGGATTCTTTTCTGAAAGAGATGTATGTCCATGGCGTGCTGGGAATGGATACCAATGGCGAAGGCCAGATCGAGTATTTCTTAAATGCTTGAAGGCATTTCAAAGGCCGAATAAGATTCGGTCGCAAAACATTTGCAACCAAACAAGAAGTGTCGTTTCAATCAAGTGTTAAAACTTTTTTTCTCAAAATCTCCCTTCACCCTCTTTAAGAAGAGAGTTAAAGGTGTTTTAACACTTGATCTATCAAACTTTAGAAGTTATTCCGCCTATTTATTATTCCTTTCAGTACATAGAGTTGAATACACCCACAAGCGTAAAGGAATTTACTCGGGTTATGTGGGAATCGGTATTTCAGATTCCCCTACAATCAATGAATTTCTTTTAGAATCATGTGACATGAATGATTCCTGCCTCGTCCGGCAGGCGGGCGTGGAATGACGAAATCCCTTTGAAATCGTGAAATTGCTATTCATGATGCTTACTAAGCTCAACCACAAAGCCCCGCACCAAATCTTTTAACTCCTGAGGTTCGATGATTTTCACCATGGTACCATAAGAGAGTAACCACCGTCCCAAAAAGTGATAGCTAGGCGTAGAGAAATGCATCTCCATGCCACCATCCGCTTCCTCTTGTTTCACAAATCCATGCCAGAATTTTTGCTCTCCTAGAAAATTGGCGACCTCATTACTGAACCAAATGACTGCTTCTTTGGCATCCGCACCGTGCATGGACCGGCCCAGGAATTCCTGATGTTCGGGATGCTGAGATCGGTCATAGCTGTGGTCGGTCACCTTCAACTTCTGGATGCGGTCCGTACGAAAATCTCGTAGCTCTTGTCGTAATTGACAATAGGCAATCAAATGCCAGTGATTGGTGTAATAAACCAGAGAAAGTGGCTCAACTTCTCTTTCGGTAAATTCTTGCTTACTATTGGCCCAATAGCCAAAATGAAGGGTCCGACTGGAGCTTAACGCAAACTGGATGTCGCTGAGGAATTGGTTGTCCATATTTTCTTGTGATACGGAAGGTGGCGGGATGACTTCAATATGATTTTCCAGGCTTTCGAGGAAATCCCGGTCCTGGGTTCTGAGGACGGCTTTTACCTTACTCAAAGCATCTTCCAAATGATCATTGACCTTAGAATCTGCTTGCTTCTCGATGAATTTGGAGCCTAAGAGTAACGCAGCGGCCTCCTCTTTGTTGAAAACGACGGGAGGCAAGTGGTAGCCTTCGGCAATAAAATAGCCTTCACCCGCGTCACCGCCAATCGGGATGCCAATCTCCAACAAAGCACGAATATCCCGAAACAGCGATCGCCGACTCAGGTCAAAACGTTCTTCTAAATGGTCCATCGTCACCTTTCGCCTGGTTTGGAGCTGTACGAGGATAGCAGTAAGGCGGTCGATTCGATTCATGCAGGCAAATTCTTCCCATAAAGTTGGCAAAAGATTAGCTTTGAAAAGCACACTTCAAATACTTTCGTTAAAACACAATTTGTCAAAACAATGAGAAACAGTCTGATCATTTTGTTGTGTCTGATCACTTCTGTTGCCAGTGCACAAAAAATCCGTATCACCAGCCGCAAATCAGGGGCTGAGATTACGGTTTTTCCCCAAAAAGTAAAGGCCGTCGTAAACAAGGACGGGGAGTTTTTTGAAGGAAGAGTCCGCCCCTTACCAGAGTACCTTATGATCGGTGATCATAGTGTTCCTTATAGTCAAATTGGCTTTCTGGAGGTGAAAAAACTCAACGGCAGGTCCTTTATCAGCAAACCACTTAAATGGCTTGGAGGAGCATTGGGTATCATTGGTGTTGCAGTAACATCTGTTGCTGTTGAAGGTGATGAATCCATAGGTCAAGTAGGGGCTGGGGTATTGATGATGGGGGTTGGCACCCTGCTACTGACTTTAGGAGAAAAAACGAAACCTAGCAAAAACAGTAAGATCACTACCCTTCACACCAAGGAATGGGAGTTTTCCTACCTACCCAATTCTGAACTGTGATAACAGGATTCGGAATCAAAGAAACCAAAAGGCAGACCGGGTTACGCTTAATGCTTGCTACAGAAGAAACAAATGCATTCATCATTCGATAATAAATCCTGAGTATTAGATATTCTCGATACCAGTGAACGCCCTTTTGTGCTTCGTCCTACAACGAAATTCAAATTTTCTGTAACTTCAGCGACGAAATGTGGCCAATCGAACTCAGACAATTCATTTGACTTAATTTCGTTTGCCATAAGTAGAAACACTGCTGCCGTATGAACTACGTAAAAAACTGGAAGCGCATCCTGATTTTGTGCCTTATGATTATCACCTTCCAATCGGTGATGGCCCAGGAAATTTTTTTAGGTGCCAAGCTTGGAGGCAATCTGATGGGCCTCAAAAACACAGACTTTGATGAAGCAACCGGCATTACCTCTTTTGGAGGTCACGGAGGGCTTTTCATGGAACTACGATTCAAAGGGAACATGGCAGCCCTGCAAGCGGACTTGTTGTACAATTACGACCAGTTTGAAGGGGTGCTCAATACCTTCGACACCAAGCTTACTTATGGTCGACTGGCACTACCAGTTGTTTTCAAAATCTACCCTGCTGGCAATGGATTCAACATTCAGGTCGGAGGACAAGTGGCCTATTTACTGCACGGACAATCGCAGCAAACCGATGGGGTGAACTTCGATGACAAATTCAATATCACCAATACCACCACTACACCAGACGGATCGCTGATTGCGGGATTGGGTTTTGATATGGACCGACTGACGCTATCTGCACGGTATATTTTCGGTGCAACAGACTTCCCAAACACGGAGGAACTCATGAGTGGTCCCCAGGTAAGTGTGGGATTTGTTGCATTCCGTGGTAGCCAACTCGGGATTGGCACACCAAAAGTGAAAAGCAAGAAATTCAACGCACCGAAAAAGAAAAAGATCGGCAAAAAGAAAACTGCAAAGACGACCAGAAAGAAGAGGTAGTTTCCTCGTCGGAGGGATTATCAAATTGACTACTGTAGCTTTCGCTTCATTTGATCTCTCTCCAATTGCTGCTTGACCCACTGAATTTGCTGAAGGGTTTTCGTTCCGACAAAAGCATCAGCAACCGACCTTTGAACTTTCTATCAGACAATTCTCTGCAAAATCCTCCATGACCTGAAACGACTGATGTGAGGGCATCTTCTCTATTTCAATGTAATTTGAAAAGTCATTATCTACCTTATCGACCACTTCTTGAAATAATTCTACATCGACATATGGGCTGTTGGGATCCGGAAAGCACTCTAATTCCCCAGATTGATTATGAACGTAACAAAGATTCCCGCACAGCAATTCTTCTGAAATTTCTTTTACCTGTTGATCACTTAGCTTCATAAAATTGAACTTAATGTGCCTATAGCAAAAACCAGCCCCGTGAAGAAAGTTGCCAGCACCAGATAAAGCATATACGTAAAGAATGTTCTCACCAAAATCCCTATTCGACTTGCCGCAGTAAAGAATTGCCAGAAAACCCAGGTGGCATAACCAATCGAGACTGTAAGTCCGATAATTTCAAGGAGATCGCTCTTTCCTATGATTCCTGACAAAATGGCAAATACGACGGAGATTAATGCCTGATGGCCCGTGACGTAGGCATTGAGCACGACATGCTCAAGGTAATTACGCCTGAATTTTCGAAAAGCGAGGTGTGACGCCAGTGAGAAAATAGGTAACAGCAAAAGGACGGTATATCCGTAATTGGCGACAAACCAATCCAGCATTTCTACTCCTTTTCCGTCGATTCCCTCATCAGTAGCGCCGTTTGACCATCCGGTAGCAAAAGCATTGATGAATGTCTCCCCACCGAATAGTCGGGAAATCAGAAAGTAGATCGTGGATAGGGTAAAAGCGTAGGCAATGGGCTTAAAGAAGGGCTTTCTTTTTCCTTCCAGGTAATTGAAAATGCTTTGTCCTGGGCGGAGAAACATTTCCCGCATCGTAAAAAGCAATCCTTTATTGATCTGAAAGACACTACCCGAAACTTCCTTTATGAAATTCTTAGCGTTCAGTTTTTCAACCGTAGCCCTTTGGCCACAATTAGGGCAAAAGTTCCCTTTAAAAGTCTCACCACAGTTCTTGCATTCCATTGGGATGTAAATCTAATAAGGTGATCGCTTTACCGTGAATGGTCCTTATGACACGATTAAAATTACTTACCTTTGCCTCACGCCATTTCACCCATGGCATAAGCCAATTCCTGCAAGCACTTTATCGCCTTTGATGTTCAAATGACATCATCATGGGAATTGATCAATATACTATCACTACTTTTCGTTCGATTAACCAACGGTTCCTGATTTGGGTCGTAATTAGTGTGTTGCTATGTTTTCCCGTGAGTGCTCAGTACTCTGAATTGTGGGGATATGGCTTTAAAGGCGGGTTGCACGACCTGGGGTTCGTTTATAAAACCAACAACCACGGTGGTCAGCTTCAGATTGTTCACCATTTCTCAGGAGAGGAAGGCGGGCAGTATCCAAATGGCGACTTGGTACAAGGACCGGATGGACTGATTTATGGCACCGCAAGTGGAGGGAGCTACGGACTAGGGATGATATTCCGCATCAATCCCCATGATAGTGAACTGGAAATTGTCTACCACTTTGATGAAGAACATCCATCCGGGTCCATGATTCTGGCCTCAGATGGTAAACTATACGGGTATACTTCAGGCATAGGAGAAATCTATGCCTTTGATCTGGAGGCAGAAATGTATGAAGTCATCCATGCTTTTAATATTACAGATGGGAAAGTAGGTGTCACTGCCACAAAGATGATTGAAGTCACATCTAATGTCCTTTATGGGGTCACCGTACTTGGAGGCGTAGAAAACGGCGGCTTGATCTTCCGATACGACATCAATGAAGCTAAATACGAAATCGTCTATGAATTTGACGGACAGCATGGGTCTAAACCTGGGAACATCGAACTATTCTCGGATGGGAAGCTTTATGGAATTGCCGATGGAGGTCGTGAATTTGATAAAAGACTCATTTTTCAATTTGATCCCGAAACCGGAACGGTCCGCACGATACATGAGTTTGGAGCCACTTATCATTTGGTGCTCAGTGCCTTACTTGAAGCAAGTAATGGAAAGTTTTATGGGGTGGCGACCATCGGCGGTTTTGATGCCCATGGTGCCATTTGGGAGTACGACCCTGCTACTGACGAAGCAGTTTTTATCAAAGAGTTCACCTTTGCAAGTGGGATACACATTCCAGATGCTCCTTTGATGGAAGCATTCGACAACAACATTTACGGCACCACACGATACGGCGGCACCAGTCCAGGACTTGGCACCATTTTTCAGTATAATCCGGAAGAAGAGACCTTCAATTACGTATCCAATCTGGGAGGAGGCTTCCCAACGGGTAATGCCTTGCTGGAAGTCGGTGAACGAACGGTCGATGAAATCACCTTACACGCTGAAAGAAACTATTTGGAAGTAGGTGAGCAAATGCAACTCTCCGCCTATTTATTACCAGAAGACACACAGGGGCAGGCAGTTGTTTGGTCCGTTGATGATCCCATCATCGCAACGGTATCTAAAGCAGGTGTACTGACAGCCATCAGACAGGGATCTGTGCAGGTCACTGCAACCGCCAACTTTGGTTTAGGTGTAGCTGATTCCAAATCTGTCAGTGTTTTCAACGTGGGTCAGGTGTTGGGCGTAGAAGCGAACGACCCGATTAATGTATTTCCAAACCCTATTTCGGATGGTAAACTATGGATCAAAGGTTTGACCCAACCCGCAACATATAAGGTGACAGACCTTGCGGGAAAAGTAGTAGCCAAGGGAATCGTATACACTGAAGAATTACCAATTTCACTGGTTTCAGGTATTTACACTATCCAAGTTCTAACGAAAGAAACCATCTTCAAACGAAGGGTCTTGGTGAGATAAGTCCCAAACAAAAGAGAAAAGTCTTAGGGATCACTTTTAAAAAAAAATCAAAAACTTTTCTACTACGCAAAAACACTGCGCACTTGGTGTTTTTCTTTGGCTTGTTATTAGATCCTGGCAAAAGGGAGTTCCTATAAAATCTGGAAAATTTACTCCTCGCCGGACATTTCAAATAGGTAAAGGGAGTTCCTATATCTCCATTTAAGAATTACTCCTCACTTGTTAGAAAACACAAATACGATGAAAACACTACAATTATTCAATGCCGTTGTTGCCCGGGAATCAAACGAGCGGGCTTTCGTTTCTGAAAAAGGATATGTGATCGATTCAGGGGCATTATGGGCAAAAAATGACATCCTACAATTCCTAAAAAAAGAAAATCTGGACGGATACGGACTCAACAAAACATTTCATAAGTCCTGGAAAACGATACTGAACAGCTCTCGTGAGAAACTGTGGATGGAACAGGTCCGACATTATATCTCAACTTACGGCAGCGACTTTCAGGACACGATCTACATCCCCAATGACGTGTTGGATGTGCCTGATGTGAAACTTGCCTTCAAATTCATCAAGGCCTATTCCGAAGAGCAGATGATCTCTAAGTGTCTGCAATTATTGCAATCAGGGATTGCATTGAAAGAAGAGACCATCGATGACTTGTTATCTGTGTTGGTGGATGAATTGCGCTATGAGTTCGACGGCTCTGAAAACATCCGTAACAAAGAAGCGATTGTCAAAATCGCGGACATGTACTGCGTATTGCCTTCCGATACCATGGAGTTTTTCCGATACATCATTTACCGCGCTACGGGGGATTCGCTACTGATCAAAAGCAATGAAGTCATCAATGAGATTTCCCGTTCCAAATACAATCCGACCGTACAATTTGAGCAGTTTGGTTTGGAGAAAGTTGCGGAGATCTTTAACCGATTCAAGCCTTTATTCCTGGCATTTAAAAACAAGTGTCCAAAGACCATCAATAAGCTCGCCAAGTTGTCAAAAACGCATCATCAACCTATGGTGCAAAACCCGCTCAATTTGGTGTCCAGCGTGGTGCTGACTGAAAGCGAACAACATTGGTTGGACCGGGCAACACCATTCGCCTTGTTCAAAGCGTTATCGGCTTGTCACAACAGAATGGCTGGGCAGTATGCTTTCAACTATCGTGTGAGAAATGGTAAATCCTTTGTGAAAACAGGAAAGGTTTCAGGAGCCGTTTGGCCCAACTATGAATTCCTTTTCAACTACATGAAAGGGCGGTTTGAACTCACTGGGAAGACCTTCTTTTTGCCAGAAGATGTGGAGTTTGCCTTGCCTACCTCCGAAAAAATGTATGTCGGCAACGTACCAACAGGCAGCAAGTTCTATGGCCGGGCTTTGGCCGTAGGTGTCTACTGGGAAAATCAGTGGGGTGCTCGTGACTTGGACCTCTCAGGCTTAAACATTGGCGGTAAAATTGGATGGAATGCTCAGTACAAAATGGGAAAGGGAGAACTGTTGTATTCCGGTGACATGACCAATGCATCTAATGGTGCTGTTGAATACCTCTATGCTCAGGATGGGTTGCATATGCCCACACTAGTCCAAAACAATGTGTATTCAGGTACTGGCAATTGTGAATACAAAATCATAGTAGGCCGAGGAGATCAGGTGGACTATAACTACATGATGAACCCGAACAATTTGTTTTTAGAAACCAAGTGTCAATCCGTACAGCGACAGACCATCCTGGGTATGATGATCCCTGAAAAGGATCAACAGTGCTTTGTCCTGTTAAACATGGGTGCGGGGGAAACTCGTGTTTCCGGAAATTCTGAAGTGTCCTTAAAGGCTATCAAGGCGCTGTATCAGCAATGGAGCAATCCTTTGTCTTTTCGTGAACTAGTGATCGAATTGGGTGGTGAGATCGTTATGAATCGCTCTCAGGCTGATTATGACTTTTCTTTGGATCAGTTGCAGAAGGACAGCTTCACGAAGGTGTTTGAGGGTAATTGAAATCTAACATCTCTTTTTTTGAGAGGCGAATTATGCTAAGCCTAAAAAGATGATCGTCATTCCGATGGCACCGCAGCGGCGGACCGTCGGCCACCGGCGAATGCCGGAATCTCAAGGTCATTGAGCACATACTACATTGAGATTCCTGAACTACGTCAGGAATGACGCTTTGCTTAACAGCACCTCTAGGCACCCGGCATGATGATTATTCATTCTATTCCTTCTTCTCACAGAAAAGATACCATAATGGATAGACAATGGATTCATCCTTACTGGTCCATTCACCGGCCCAGTTGAAGCTATCGTAGCTTATGTCGGAGAAAGTGATGCGATAGAACCCTTCCATGCCATTGGGGGCAGTATTGTCCCGGTACAGGATCATCGTGGTATCATTGGTTTTTCCGCCTTCCCATGAAGGCAATGTTGAAGGAATTCCAGGAATGGAATAGTAGTGCACGTACCAGGCTGCACTATCTGCATTGTATTGGCGAATGCTTCCGGCATAGGTCCAATCTTCCTTGAAAGTCTCGTCCTGCACCGCATGACCATTCATGATGTATTTGTAGCGCCAGGTCATGGTCGTCGTGTCGCCCCAGGTCTGGTCTGGTAGTCGGGTAACGGATTTACAGTGGCTTTCCCCCATCAATGGATCATAGTCTTTGATTTCGGGTGGCGCCTTCGGGTTTGGCAAGCCAAATGGATTTTCCACAGAGGGTTCGTATTGAAACTTTGATTGGTCCTGCGCTTGCAGCGTCATGGCCAACAAAACAAAAAGTGGGAGTAAAAGATTGGTTTTCATTTTTGTCCTTTGAGTTCAGCAAACATGCTTTTGGACAATGGTAAGGGTCTTTGTGAATCGAAAAAAGGTTTTTGCAGGGAGTGCCGTGAATTATGCAGGGAGTCCGAGGTATCCTTTGAAATGCTCTTTTACTTTAGACACCCGCCCCAGGGCAATCGGTAATACCTGACCATCTTTCAAAGTGACACAAGGTTCAGGAGTATAGCTAAGCGTATCAACTTCATCTTTATTGACCAGCGTATTTCTGTGCAATCGAATAAAGCCCCATGGTTCCAGTTCCTGTTCCATGAGTTTCATGGATTTTCTTAGATTGTACGCCCCGCTTTTAGAATGAATCTTGACACAATAGTCGTCAGATTGTACCCAGAGAATATCATCAAGCAGGATGTTCTTGATTTTATTGCCCACTTTGATCTGGATCAGTGGAGCATGGTCATCTTTGATCTGATTGCTTAATTCATCGTATCGCGACTTAAATTCAACTTTCAGGTCGGTCAATTCTACCATTTTGGAATCCAGTAATTGAGCACTCTGATGCAAATTGAGGAGGATGATCATGCCCAGGTATGCATTGACAAATAAGGCTGCCTTTTGATACGTGAAGTAAGCGAGGAGCTCCCCAAAGTATTCCCTACTCAAGCCACCGCTCCACAATTCTACCCCACTTATTGCAATTAAAGTAACGACTAAGGTCAATACTGATCCAATACCATATCGGATCACTAGTCCCGAGTTAAGTTGCCTGGCCGGGTGCTTAAAAACAAACCGAGCCAACGGAAAGGTCAATATCAACCATATGATCCAACGAATGGAATGTCTGCTCATCAGACCCAAAATGGTCACTTCATCCTTACCTGCCAATTCGAAACTGGTGATGTAGAAGTATTGCTGCGCCGCTTCGAACCATACCAATCCGGCGAAGTAGAGGAAAGTTGCGATATAGATCCAACGTCGTTTCACATTTAGGAAACCAGTTTAAGTGGGGAATCCATTATGAGTCTTGGTCAATTTAGGGAATTAAGCGGATTTATTCAGTCGATTAATCCAAACCTAATATCGTCCATTTGTTATTAGGAAGTTGTGAAAGATCGTCGGAAAAGATACCGGTCTTTTTTCAGCTTCCTTCGAAATATAAGCTGAAAAAAACCGGTCTGACGATCTTAATTTTCCTGATTAATTGGAATCCTAACATTGTTTGGCCTTATTCACTCCTTAACAAACTTGATCGTTTCCTGTTTGATGGTCAGCAGATAAATACCACGATCCAATCCCGAAACGTCAATCGTATTTTCTGTTCCACTTTTAACCAACCGTCCATTCAGATCGAAAATTTTGAACGGAGTACTTGCTTGCTGATTTTCCAGATACAGTGTTTCTGCTGTCGGGTTCGGATAAACGCGGATCCGGCTATGCTCATTGTCTGATACAGATAATATCAATGGTGCTTCCTCCAGTCCGTTCTTTAAATGTCTGGCCAAAAAGATCTCCCCTATCTCACCTTCTGTCGTATCAATACTCTGGAAATTGATGGCAGCTTTGACCTCAGGCAGGTTGGCTGCCAGTGCCTGCTCCCATATGGCAATGGAGTGTGCGCCATGGTGAAAAACATCCTGTTCTGGCAAAGAAGCACCTGAAGAACTCAAAATATATAAAGGAGGATCATCCGCACTCATGTGGTTGAGCATGTCCACCTCTTCCCTGTAGGCAATTAAAGCCTCGTCTTGATAGATCTGATCCACAGATTCAAGTCCTCCGTAAAAATCGGACAGGCGATCAAAACCCAGGATTGCCTCAATATCGGCCAGGGTGAAGCCAAACTCGAGATAAACGAGGCTTTCCCATTTTGGAATGTCATAGGTGGCCTGGCTTCCTCCTAAGCGAACCGCTGTAACCCGCGTAGACTCCTGAAGAACAGGATCTTCGGAATTTGGGTCAGCCATATCGTTATGGGTGGCCAACCAAAGGGCTGTCCCTGCTCCTGCGGAGCTACCCATTAAACCAATTCTTTCTGGCATGATATGCAAATCTTCTGCGTAATGTCTGATGAACTGTAGTGCTCTTTTAGAATCTTTCAAGGACTTGATCACTCCTTCTTCCTCGGTGCGATTGTCAATCAATCTATAACCGGCGCTAATAAAGGCGATGCCATTTTCAAGAAAGTATTTTATGGCTCGCTGTAGTGCTTCATCTTCGAATACTTTGTCTCTGCTGCCTCCGGTGAAACCACCCCCATGATAAAAAATCACCACTGGGAATTGCCCGTCTGTATCAGGAAGGAAGAGGTGAAAAGCTTGCCGGTCCTGATTGATATCATCATAAGGAATGTCAAGGGATTGTACCGGATCTGGGCTGTTGATGCTACTATTGATGGGTTCAAATTGAATTGACAACTGCGCGAAGCTGCTGTTGGAAAGCACCCAAGTAAAGGTGAAGAGCCCAATGAAGGCCAAATTAAATTTCATGTCCAAGCTATCTATTCAGGTAAGTTAAACCTTAGACAATTCTGTACGGTGAAGGTTTAATCCGCATGAAATTGAATCAGGAAAAAAGGAGGGTGATCGGGAATTGTTTTATTGAGAATTCTTCTTTAGTGACTCGATTTTTGATTTCATCGGACCAGTTCCACTTAGTACCCAGTGGTGGTCAAAAGTGAGAATCCAATCTAGTTTTTTTGACACGACAATGAGTTCATCGATCAGATACGATTCATCCAAAATCTGGTCAAAAGCAGCAACCTTTCCTTCGTAATACCAGAATTTGCTTCTACCGTTCAGCGAATCATCAAGAATGAACCACACGGCCTCTTCCGGCTCAATGAAATCTTTGAAGTATAACTTACTGAAGTCGATGACAATGGACGAATGCGGTAATATCAAAGAATCCCATATACTAAATGGCTTTGGAGGATTCGAAAACTTTGTCCAAACATTCGCATCAATATCCCTCCATTCATGAATCCCTATCTCTGAAAAATCTTCTTTCGGGATATTCAGTTGTTGACATAATTGTACGATTTAGCGCGGAGTTCGGTCCATGTATTTTTTTTATTCGATCTTAAGTGTCGAGGCTTTCTCACTTCGCTTGATATTCTTGAATCTGCTCTTTCATAGCTCGCTTCCAAAAGTCCCTTTGGCCCAGATACAATTCTGTCAAAGGAAAACTTCCTTGTTCTCTCTTTCCACTCCATGTCAAATGAACAAGAGCTAATTGTCCATTTTCTATCTCGATTAAGATGTCGTCATTATCCTGTCTTTTAGCCAAAATTTCTACGCCTTTTTCAAACAACGGATGATCTTCATGGAGCTCCTTTTCTAGCTCTGCCTTCAGTGAATCACCAAAATCTTCCAAATCATAACAATCTATCCAGGGTTCAAGAAAATCCAAGGCAAAAACAGATTCATTTAACAGCTCTTCTAGATCTCCTTCTTGAAGTAGCTCCGATATGGTTTGCTCGACACATTCACGTGTCAATTCTTTTACATACAAATCGGATGGCAACTGATAAATCACTTCTTTATTGGCAGATTCCCGGTTGATTTCCGTTTGGAAATATTTGAAGGTGCAAAGGGTAATGACATAACGCCGCCCATCCATAAGGTTCACTTCGATGTTAGCATAGTCGTCTGTCAGATCTTCCCAATTTCCGGTGTTTTCGAATTCTGTCCACAGTTTGAAATTAAAATCCCCAGCAGAAATGACTTTGTTTCTTAGTGCTTCTAATTCTTCCTCACTGATATCGTCACTCATTGTTGTATTGTAGATTGTTGTCCAATTTTATCTTAGAAATCCTTAGCGATCAACTCAAAAACTTCCTCAACCTTCAATTCAAAGGCCTTGGCAATTCTAAATGCCGTGATCGTAGAAGGAATGAACTTGCCAGTCTCTATCGTATTGATCGTCTTACGGGAAACGCCAACGATCAACGCCAATTCGGCCTGGGTCATGTCTCTTTTAGCGCGTTCTACCTTGATCGTATTTCTCAACTCAAACTCAGCCATCCGTCGGATTCCTATCAAAATAAATAAAGCTCCCAATGGCGGATACCACCGAGACGAAGATGGTTAGCTCAGCCGCAAATACTCCCGAGATTTGAATGTAGTCAAAGGACAATGCAATGATCCCAACTTGCGTAAATACCACTGCTATCAACGCAAGTCGCCAGGTTTTCAGTCGGGTGGCAGCTACCATTTCATCGTTCAGGACTTGTAATGCCATTTTAGTCTTTTTGGCTTTCATTCCCAGCCGGGTCAATTGGATAAAGCCCAGGACCCAAATGAGCCAACCAATGATCAGAATGATCTGGTAGGTATTGGAAATTCCTCCTGAGATGACATAACTATCCAGCATTCTGAAACCATCCCAGATGATGAATCCAATCAGATTGATCAAAAGCCAACGGGTCCTCATCCGTTCCAATGCTTCGATTTCGTTGGCTAGTGTATTCATAATTGTAACTTGAAGGTTTTAAAAAGATACCTTTAGGTTACATACGAAATACTAAGAATTTTTGTTGCGGTTATGGATGGGATTGAATCTTTCGTTGCTGGAAAAGCTTATTTTATGACGTAGGTTAATCCAAGTCGCAAGATGAATGAAGAGGGCAAAAAGTTGTCCTTTACATTGTCCGCTAAGAATCTTTGCCGTGCAGCAAGTTGGGGATTGTCGATTCTGGATCTAACATGATGCAGATCAAAAAATCCAATTTTCGCATTGGCATCCAAACTAAACTTCGAATTAATTGCGTACATGACCCTTGGAATGATATGAAGAGTTAACCTGGAATAATTTTCCGTGACTTTGAAGCCGGGTGAATTTCCCTCTTCCGGAGTTAATGCCGCATTTGTATGGTACATGCTGGCACCAAGGCCCCCAATCAATTGTATGCGCCCTTGACTATATAGGTGCTTGCTAAGCTCATATTGCAGAGAATAGTTCTTTTTATCATGATCGTCTGTCTCGGGAACCCAAGACTCATGAGTTACAGGCTGATTGGCCCTACTAAATGATACACCTATTTCATTATTCCAATTTCTTTTATTAACCAACATAACCGCCAGTGAAAACCGGTTAAAATCCTGATAAGATTGTTTCAATCGTGCATATTCACCTGTATTGGTGTTGAATTGATCATATTGAATTTCTGATCGTTGATAGAAGGAAGAGTGGTGGTAAATCTTAGCGTAGATTTGATCCTGAGCAATTGCCGAACAAAAACAAGTGGATACAATAAGCAGGTGAATGAAAAGCTGTTTCATAATATTGTTTGATCACAACTTAATCAATTTCCACGAGCAAACCAGGCAATCCAATAGCTCTCTTCAAATCATCTTTCTGAATGTCAAACTCATTCTCCCCTGATCGGTATCGGATTTAGGGATGGCGTGGTGCCACTCATCCTGCATCTCCTGCGACATGTAGATCAGGGATCCTGAAGGCAGGGGATAATCAATGAGTTCTTCTTTGTTATTAATATTTCTGAATCGCAGGGTTCGGGTTTCCCCGATAGAAACAATTGCTACACCGGTCTGCCCTTCCAAAATATCTGTCTGATCCGAATGAAATCCCATCTTTGATTTCCCATCCAGGTAGTAATTGATCAGGCAGTTGTTGGGCTCAAAATCAAGTGCCTTCAAAATCAATTGGTTGATCTCCGCCAACTCGGGTAAGAATTCCTGAAAAGGATAACTGATCTGCGAATAGTTGTAAGCCTTGCCATAACTGGCCGTTTTCCGAGCTTTCATGCGTTCGTCCCAGGCTACCTCAGTTTGTAGTTTTTCAAACAGTGCTGCCGGGTTGGGCAAAAAGTCTTCGATGTAGGTTATTCCTTTCATTATGTTGTTTTCTAACTACGAGAAGTATGAGATTATTGTTCTCTTAGCAATCTCCTCGATAGCAGTAATTCCTACTTGTTAGAATTTAATTGTTCATTTATCAATTTCAAAACATCAATGATTTCAGACGCACTTATTTTGAATTCTTCTTTTGCTAGATTATCATTATCATAAATCCATTGTTTGACTTCATCTAAAAGCATTTTTTTGGCTTGACGTTTTTCTTGCTTTCCTTTTATTGACAAGACACGATTAACTTCTTCTTGGAATCTCTCAGGGTAGTATTTTTCAAAATCATGCTCCGAAAACTGATTGAAGTTCTCTTCCTGCCAACCTGAGGCTGCATAAATGCGGCGCATCTCTGAAATAATTGATTCCTCTTCCTCTCCCGAATCGATGTAAACCCAAACTTTGTTTTTGTATGTTGGTTCTAAATGTAAGAAGACAAACAACTTATTGAAATCATCGAACTTTGGTTTTACACGACTAGAAGAACCAGCAGAAAAAGTTCTTAATTCGAATTGCAATTTTGGAAAAAACCATCGAATTAAATGGTCTCTCACAATCACTTCGGCAGACGATTCTTCTAGAAACAACCATGCCTTCCAGAGGTTGAGATCAAAAAAGTCATAGCCAAGTTCTTCTAATACCTGTAACCGTTCAACTGGTGTATTTGGAACTTCTTTTAGAGAAGACATTCTCAAATTGACTCTTTCTTTATCAAATTCATCATTCGTTACTTTGAAAACTTTGGAGTCGTTGACTGCTCCTAGATGTTTCATGACGATATTAGAATGCGTAGATATGAAGAATTGGTTTGTGGTTGACTTTTCTTCTATCAGATTCAATAGCGCTTTTAGTGCTTTCGGATGAATATCGTTTTCAGGCTCCTCAATTAGGAATATTTTGTTTTCAGCAACACATAAATCTGTAATCAAGCCTAAAATATTGGCAACTCCCTCTCCCATCGCAGTAAGCGGAATGTGCTCAAAATTACGAACGTAATAAACGGCTCGTTTACCATTCCCCTTTGCAAGAGTAGAAACTTCAAACCCTAATATTTCATTACAGGCCTTTACATATTGAGCGTTACCAGGTTGAAATTGTGGAGTTACCAAACGATCAATTTTGGAATAAAGGTGTTCAAAATTGCCTAAAACTGAATTTGTATTTGACTCTGAAATTGAATCCGAATACCCTCCAACCTTCCTTTTTGACAAATATGGATAAATCAAATTATCAGGTTCTACGTCTTTGATAATGTTTACTTTACCTGCAATTCTTCCATCAGCAAATTCATAAAACCTTTCACCGTTTACCAGGTCAATCACGATCTTCCATGTTTCACGCTCACTTTTCTTTATTCTGTTATGCGAGCCATAGTAATGCAAGCGAACGGCTCCACTATTTTCTCCGATTGTAATATCTCCATTTCCAAGCCCATCTCTTTGAAGCAGAAATATTGAACTCAGAATCGTTGATTTTCCTGCATTATTCGGGCCAATAAAAACGTTTATGGTTTCAGATAATCCAGTTTTATTGACTCTTTGAAATCCGCGGACATTTTCTAATTCAATAGCCGTTATTTTCATTTTAAGAGTGGTTAATAAAGCAGCATAAGATCAATATAGTTAACTCCCATTCTTTACCCAACCATTTCTTGTCAAAAACCTCTCTCTTATTCTCTTACTCAAAACTCACCATCTTCTTAGCTCAGCTTTTCCTTAATCCAATCATGTTAAAATCTCTTAACTATACTGGATTATCTATGTACATTGATTATCTATGTATATAGATAAGTAACGTATGAAACCTTCCAAGTCCCTCGTAGCAGCCTCTTCCAAGCCATTGATCCTCGGTATTTTGCAAAAAGGACCTACCTATGGCTATGACATCATTCAGCAGATCAAAGCACTTTCTGGCGGTCAACTGGAATTTGCGGATGGCATGCTGTATCCGGTGCTGCATCGATTGGAGAAGGATGGCCTGGTGACTTCACAATGGAATCAATCTGAGAAAGGTCGTCACCGGAAGTATTACTCGATCACTGAGTCGGGTAAAGAAGCCATCCATCTGGAACGTGAGAATTGGATGGGCATGCATACAGTCTTATTGAAATTATGGTCACAAAACTCAAATACGCAACATGGCTGAATTAAGCAAAAACCTGGAGGGGCAAATTTCCGCATGGAAAAAGCAGCTCCGAAAACAAGATTACCTCGATGATGGGGTCATCGAAGAACTGGAAGATCACCTTCGAGAAGGTCTGGACCGTCTTTTGACGCAAGGGATCTCGGAAGACGAAGCTTTCAACAAGGCGGTCGCTGACCTGGGCACTCCGGCCGATCTGAGCAGTCAGGAAGCAGCGGTCCAATTCAAATACAGTAGTTCTCCCTGGCCTTTACTCATTAGTTATTTCTTCATCGCCTTGCGCAACATCAGGAAGAAAAAGCTGATCTCTACCATCAATGTTGTGGGGTTATCTATTGGTATGGCGGTAACGATCCTCCTCGGGACCTATTCCTGGAACATCATCACTTATGATCAGTACCATGAAAATTCAGAGGACATCTACTTCCTTTACCGGACCCGGGTATTACCGGAAGGTGGAAAAATGGAAGTTTCCGATACCTGGCCACCGATGGCCGAAGAAGTCCAGAATGCTTTTCCTACCGTAAAGAGCATTGCCCGGTTTGTTTTTTGGGGTGATACCCGCATCAAATACGGCGACAAAGAACTCACCCGGGAAATAAGCATGGGCGAGCAGGGCACCTTTGATGTCTTTTCGTTTCCGCTATCCAAAGGCAATCAGGATCATGTATTTGACAATGCCAACTCCATTGTGATCAATCAGGAAGTGGCCGATGCCTTGTTTGGCGAGGAAGACCCGATGGGCAAGACCGTGGAATTGATGATAGGTGAACCCACTTCGTTTGTGGTGACAGGTGTCTTTGAGAAAATTCCTTTTAACTCCAGTCTGAATTTTGAAATTCTGGTCAACATGGATTTCAGGAAAACGCTATGGACAGAAAGAGGTTATTGGGGCTGGAATGCTTCTTTTATGTGGAGTTTTGTCAAGTTAGAACCCGGAGAAACCGAAGAAAACCTGGAGGCTCAATTCCCGCCATTGGTAGAAAAATTTGTGCTCCCTTCGGAGCGTGGCACCTTCGAATTGCTCCCGATCTCGGAGTACTATGATTACAATACTCAGCAGCAAGAATACGGTTACCTATTGGGATACATCGCCATTGGCCTGCTGCTCATTGCCTTCTTCAATTTCACTAACCTGAATGCCGCTCAATCGCTCACCCGGAACAAGGAAGTCTCTTTGCGGAAGGTCTTTGGGGCTGGGAAAAACAACCTGATCCAACAACTCATTGGTGAAACGGTCTTTTTGTTTTTGTTTTCTTCTCTCCTGGGCATTGGCCTGGCTTTTCTCCTGTTGCCTTACTTCATTGACCTGTTTGAGCAACAAATGTCTTTGAGCTTCCTGTTTGAACCTGTGACAACTCTGATTGTCCTGTTTGGCATATTGGCAATGGGTTTGTTGGCAGGTGCATACCCAACGATTCGCCTCTCCCGATTACGAGCAGGGGACGCCATTCGTGGCAGTCGGGCCGGAACGCGTCGTGGCTTTGACCCTAAGAATATTCTGGTGACCATTCAATTCAGTATCGCTATCATCTTGCTAAGTGCTGTGACAATCATGTACCAGCAGATCGATTTCATGAAGACCACCGACAAGCATTTCAATCCCGACAATCTACTGACCATTCAGGCCGCTCAGGGTGGTGGCGATGATTCTCCACAACGCCTGGAGAGTTTCCAAAATGCCGTTTCGGCAATCACTGGTGTTGAATCCGTAAGTGCCACCGGATCGGTACCGGGTCGGTACTGGCCCAGCTATGCACTGATTGTGAACGCGGATGAAAAGAACAAACCTCCATTTGATTGGTTGCTTTCTTCTGTGGATGCAAACTACTTCCCGGCACTGGAAACCGAGTTTGTCGCAGGTAGAAATTTTGATCCTTCATTGGGTTCAGATGAGGGGAAAGCGATCATCAACGAAGCCGCGTATCAACAATTGGGATGGACGTCTCTCGAAGGCAAAAAGTTGGCCTTTCCCGGTGCAGACTTTGAGATGGAAGTGGTTGGGGTCGTCAAAGACTTCAATTATGAATCACTGACGGAGCAAGTAGCACCTGTCGTTCACCGGTATCGGGGCAGAGCCAGCGAAAGATATGGTATGCTGATGGTTCGACTCAATGGTGGTTCTATTGGTGAGACGCTTTCCCAAATCGAAGAAGCCTGGGGTACTTACGAAACCAATCAGCCATTTGAATATTCTTTCATAGATGAAGCTTTTGCTGAGGCTTATGAAAATGAAGAGCGCATCAGCACCATGACGGGCTATTCTGCCATGATTGCGATTGCCGTGGCCATTTTGGGCATTCTGGGGCTGGCCAGTTTCACCGTCATCGAGCGCATGAAAGAAATGGCCATTCGAAAAGTACTTGGAGCTTCCATACGGCAGCTTCTTTTCATTTTGCTCAAGCAAACGACGATATTGATGCTCATCGGTCTGGCAGTCGCTGTTCCGATCAACTATTATTTCATGGAAGACTGGCTGGCCGATTTTCCGTTCCGAATTGAATTGAACTTTCTGGTCTATGTATTTGCGACCCTTCTGGTAATGGCCAGCTCCTGGGTAGTCCTCGGATCATATACGTTGAAAATGGTCAAAGCCAATCCATCGCAGACGTTACGAGACGAATAAAAAACTTGCATTGCTTCCCCGGTGCGCTCCCAGGAGTATAGCCGGGGATTCAATTCCCCACCTGAGTGATGGTAATACCATCGAAATAATTGCCATTTTGGAGGCTGATGATTAGTACTCTTTCATCAGGTGATGGGTTTTCGGTCAGGGTGATATGGATCTCAGTACCGTTCCTTCTTTCAATCGTGAACTCCTCTGCCTCGATGATGAAATTTTCTTCAATGGTATCCTCCCCAACAGCGCTGCTCCAGTCTCCGTTCCACCCATAGCTTTCAACCCACCAGCCAGTTTCGCCAGTAGTGATCATCGTAGAAGTGGCCTCTGCCGGTAAGTCCACCGATTTGGTAGAGAGATGTATGTTATCGTCCCAATCTCCTTCTGGTCGAGCCGTGTCGCAGGACACTACGGCAAGCACTATGATGACCGTAAGTCCGATGTTGATTACTTTATTCATTTTGTTTTTGTTTAAAAAAGGAAAGTTAGCGCAATAAACGTACCTCCCGACTAATCATGAAGTTTTTCTGAATGGACAATATTCTTAAGTAAATTCATCTACTTCATTCAGTTCTCAATAATTCTGTTGGATTGGCTCTGGCCGCATTCAATGTTCTGAAGGAAATCGTGATCAGGATCATCAGCACCATGACCAACGCGGCGGCAGGGTAAATGGTCCAATGAATTTGAATGTGGTAAGCAAATCCTGTTAACCAATCCGTGAGTAAGTGGTGTACAATTGGCAAGATGATGAGCAGGGCCAGGACAGTCTGCAAAATGTATTTCTTAACGAATAATATGTACAACGAACGTATCGAGGCACCCAGAACTTTCCTCACACCAAATTCTTTGATCCGCGTATTGATCATGAAGGCCACAATACCATACAATCCCAGGCAAGCCAGCAGTATGGCCAATACGGCAAACACCTGGATCATCTCAGAAAGCTTCTCTTCAGAATGATACAACCGATCCAGTTTTTCATCTAAAAACCGCCAATCCAGGGGCATCCCCGGAGCCACTTGCTGCCAGGTACCTTCCATGAATGCGACCTGTTCCTGAAGATTTCCGGATTCAAATCGTACGTACATAAATTCCATATCGATGAAGGGCATAATGACCACCGCAGGACCAATCTCATCGTGTAAAGAAGTGTAGTTAAAGTCCTCCACAACGCCTATGATCGTGCGCGGACCTTCCAACTCGAAAAAGTGTACTTGTTTACCAACAGGGTCCTGGAGATTCAGATAATCGGCGGCTTTCTGATTGATGATCATGGACCGGGTCGGGTCATTCACATGGGCTTCAGAAAAGGAACGGCCTTCGGATAAAGGAATGCCCATGGTTTTGAAATAGTCGTAATCGGCCAGGTTGAAGAATACGCGTTTACTGTTTTCCGGATCTTCATTGACCGGGAGGGCCACGCTCCATGGCCAGGGGTCGCCCACTACGCGTTCACTGCGACTCACATGGGCTACTGTCGACTGTTGCAGTAATCTTTCTCTGAAAATCTCATAGTGATGGGACAGGTCTTCCGGCAACATTTTGATGGCCACTACATTTTCGGTCTCATAACCCATATCCGCACTCGACAAATAATTGAGCTGTTTCGTGATGATGATTGTCGCTGTAATGAATCCAATGGAAATCGAGAACTGCAGCAAAATCAGCACATTTTTCAGCTGCCAGGGTTTGTTGGCCCCACCCTTGAAAGCTCCTCGCAGGGATTTGATCACATCAAATCCTGCCAGGGCCAGCGCCGGATATATGCCAGCGAGCAAACCAGTCACCATGCCTGCGGCAATCATTAGGGCACTCACGGACCAAAACTCCCCTGGACCTGGAGTAATCTCCCAATCTAACCATGAGGAAACCATCGGAAATAAATAAATTGTCAAGCCAATAGAAAATGCCAGGCACAAAGTGGTCAATAGCAATGATTCGGTTAACAGCTGAGCAATGATGTTTCTCCTATTGGCACCCAATACTTTTCTGATCCCCGTGGATTTGCTGCGGTTGATGGACAAAGCATAACTCAGGTTTGCAAAGTTGAATCCTGCAATGATCAAAATGAGAACGGCAATCGTCGAGAGGGCATTTACGGTGAATTGATTTCCTGAACGGATGTGGCTTGCCAGGTCGTCCGCCATGCCAACTGAACCCAGATAAATGTCAGACAAAGACTGAATTTCCGGTAACATCGGATTCGGATTATCGGGATTTAAATCTTTGAAATGCTGCACAAGTTTCTCCTCAAAAACCTCTGGGTCCGATTGGGCACTCAATTCCACATAGGTCAGGAATCCTAGCCAACTCCAGCTGCTTAAGTCCGACGCATATCCTTCGGGAATGGTGTAAGTTGAAAAGGAAATCAAAAAATTGAAGTCGAGATGTGAGTTATCAGGGAGGTCTGCCAAAATACCGGTGACCTTCAAGGGAGTCGTATTATTGAACATCAGGGTCCTTCCAATGGGATCAGTACGATTGAAGTATTTTGATGCCAGCGATTCAGTAATGACAATTGAATTAGGATTATCCAGCGCGGTACCAGGATCACCAGCAGACATTTCGAATTGGAGTGTTTCCAGAAAAAGCGAGTCTGCATAATAACCGTGATCCTCGTAAAACCGACGGTCGCCGTTTGCCAACAAACTGTTCATGGCATAGCGCATCCGTGAGATTTTTTGGAGCTCCGGAAACTTTCCCCAAACGCCCGTCGCTAATGCTGGTGGTGAATTCACCAGTTTGGTCACATTCCCTGCATTGTCCTGAAAGGCAAAATTGACCCGATAAACCTGGTCCTTGTTCGCATGAAATTGATCAAAAGATTGTTGATGATTGACAAAAAGCATGATCAACAGGATACTGGTAAAACCGATCGTAAGTCCAAACACATTGATCGCTGTAAATCGCTTATTGCGACTTAAAAAACGAAGGGAGCTGATGAAATTATTCTTAAGCATAGGTATGGTATTGGAATGATGGGATGTGGATTGGTTTTCGCGTTTTAGGGTAAATCGGTTGAAGAATTGAAGTACACCCAGCCAATAGTAGAGTCGTGCTTTTTGGACACCATACTTGTCTAAATTCTGACAGAACTGTTCGTCCAGGTCCCCGAGAATTGAATCGTGCAGTCGGTTGCGGCAGTACCAACTGAAGAAACGTTGGGCGAGTTTGGGTGGGCTATTTTTCATAGGCCTTCAAAGCTGATTTTCGGGATCATCTCCCACAACATGTTCCGGGACTGCCGGGAGGATTCCAACGCTTGTTTGCCTAAACTGGTGATTTTGAAGATGCGCTTGCTGCGGCCTCCTCTTTCTTTGGTTGATCCACCAACCTGAGATACTAAAAAACCCTTTTCTTCCATACGGTAGAGGGCGGTATGTACACTACTCAACGTCACATTTCTGTTCAGTTTTTTCTGAATGGAATTCGCAATGGAAAGCCCATACGCATCCTCGTGGTGCACGGCAACCAAAAGCAAAACAATCTCTTCAAACTCACCCAGGTGCAATTTCATTGTTATTTACCCATTTGTAAAAGAAATACGTAAAATAAGATAAAGATGTTTGGCATAACTGCGAGAGACCCTAAAATTCCTATTAAACTATGCAATGAACATTTAAATTCTTTGAGCAATTAAACACTAATCGAGTCTATTATATCCTATTCATATGGACTGAATACCATAAGAAGAAACGGTATTCGAGAGTATCCGAACTGGAAACCGTTAATCAAACATAATAGCAGTAGCTTTTAATTCATGAGGAGAATCTGATACCATTCTTGATCGCTTTTTCAAAGAAAAAATGTTATCACGTTGCAATGGCTCCACTTCATAAAAGTTTAAAAGTAGTTTACAGCTTTCCTTTATTCCTGAGAGATTGCAAAATGTAACCCATATTTCTTTATCAGGATCATCAAGTGCAAAATCCGCAAAGAGTTCACACAGAGTCACGCCGAAATAAAAATCTTCCTCGAAATCGATTTTCTCCAAAATGATTCTATTTAAAAATTTATCACGTGTGTCCGGACCTAATACCTTTAGACATTCACTAAATACATGATTTTTATTTGTTGAAAAGCTAATAAATACAGCAAGCTCATTTGGCATTACAGCCAGATAATGGCTGATTTTGGATAAGGGGCGATAGTTAGAAATGTATTCCGCTGAAAGGAATTCTTGTAAACACTTATGGGGAAATTCGAATTTGTGGTAACCCGAATTCACAAAAAGTCCTGATGATGCTTCAAGTTCCGCAACAATTTCATTTACCTCTTCTTTTTGTAAACCAAATCGCTTTGTGTTATTGCGAAATACTGACCCCAATGTTGAAGGAGTAAAGCTCGTGTCCTCCCTTTTTGACAACTCAAAAGCCAAGAGTGTAAGAAAACTATATTTATCGGAATCGATAAATCCGGCGAACTTACTTTTTCGTCTGATGTGTCTTTGTCTGTCCCATTTTGTGATCAGTAGGTCAACAATTTCCTTGTAAACAGACCATGGCTTTGGAGGCAAGTAGCCGTTACTTTCGAATAGAGCGATAAGAAATGTTAAATTAAGAGGTCTAATGGTTGTATCATAAAATGGGGATCCTTTAACTTGTTCTACGAAGGATTCCGCCTTTTCTTCACTATCGAGCCAACTCAAACTAAAATCAAGAATCTTTTTTTCAGTTAATGGAGCTATCTCAAAAGCTTTGGCACTCTCAATAGTATCAAATGTATTAGTTCTTGAAGTTATAACGACCTTTGAATTGTTTAAAGAAAGACATAAAAATTCGATTTCCTTTCTCATCTCAAATTGAACAATTTGAGGGATTTCATCAAACCCTTCAAGTATAACTAGGCAGTTAAGTTTCTCCAGAATATTTATGACATAGTTTTTAATAAATCCACTATCAAAATCTCTATATAACTGTTCATCATCTCTATGGTCTAAACTCAAACCGAGTTCCCTATATATAAGACTAAATAGAAGATTATTAGCATAAATTCTTTTTGTGTGTTCCTCTATCTTCTCCGGAGAAATCTTCGATATATCAATACTGTGATGTCCTAGTAATACATGTTTATTCGTGTGATTAAGGAGAGTAGAACTATGCTCCCTAAACCGAACAACAAACGGGAAAGAATACTCTACTTCGATTCGACTCAGTAAAATATTTCTAGATAACATCTTCATAGATGTTGTTTTCCCGGATCCTGGTCCACCAAGTAGTATTACATGTCTACTGCTGATTTGTAAAAAATTCTGAATCAAATTGATTTCTTTTTTCGGACCATTTTCTCCGTATGAATACTTCAAAGGCTTCAAATAGAAATCCAAATAAATATGATTATCATCTAAAAACTTATCTCCTTCTACCTCAGGTAATGAGGTTGTGTAAGTCGTCCAATTAGCCGTTCTTTTTAAGTTGTTTTGTAAAGAATCTGCTAAGTCCTCAAGCTTGTGTCGTGATTTTCTATCGGTATTTTTTAGTGTTTCGATAGAGAATTGAAATGCTTCTTTAACTGCGGAAGTAGCGACTATCTTAGTAATTATTTCGGTAAAATCTAGATCTGCCATTATTCTTCAGTAATGGGGAAATTTGGGTTGATAGTAAATAACAGTAATACTTACAGTTGCCGTGATTATTTAATTGACACTTCACTGAAAAGAGAATTAAATTACAAAAAATAATCTATAAACCCTTACTAGATAATTCACTCCCCCTTAATCAACCGTTCCAACTCAAACACTTCTCCATTCTTAATCACCATCCGGGTTTTACGGGCATTTCGAATGTCTTCTAATGGATTACCCTCGACAATCACCAAATCGGCGAGCTTCCCCACTTCAATGGTACCCAGATCATCTTGTGCATTAAGTGCCTTTGCGTTATTGATCGTGGCGGTTCTTAATACATCGATTGGTCGCAAGCCCGCATCCTGGTAATTTTCCAGTTCCACATGCAATCCAAACCCCTGTGGAATGATAGGCGCGTCTGTTCCTGCGACCACCAGACCTCCTTTTCGATGCACATCGGCTACCATCCGAATGACATTTTCATAGAGCTCATCGTAAGTTTCCTGATCACTCTGAATCTGTTCTGCAGAGGCACTGATGCTGGCCAGGTAGCGCAACTCTGTCAGTTCCTGCAAGCGGGCATCTTCCATGACACTTGGGTCCCTGGCAACTACATATTGATAACCCAAGTAAATCGCGGTGGTAGGGGTAAACCACATTCCTGACTCGGCCAATAGATTCGTCACGTCATCATAGGCTTGCCGGGTTTCGGAGAGTTTAGCAGAGTAGCCACGCCGGCTCGTTCCTTTGACGTGTTCTACGCCATCAATGTTAAAACCCACGGCCGGATACAGCTCATGAGAAGTCACTGGAATGCCAATACGATGCGCACCATCCACCACACGCTTCTGAAGCACATCCGGCAAACGCACATACGTCTTGATCAGGTCATAATCTAATAATTCCGCTTTCCTAAGTTCCTCATCGACCTGCTGCTCGGAAGTAGTGGTAGAGGCACCACCATAGAAAATCCGGTTACCATCGATCGGGCTTCCTGTAAAATATATCCTGGGACCAAGGGCTTTTCCCGATTGCATCGCTTCCCGTCGATTGAGAGCATCATACGGATCACCGGCAGGATTCCTGATGGTAGTCACTCCCCAGGAAAGCCAGGTCCGACCCAATCGCTCACCGTTTTCACTGCCTTCATGTACATGGATGTCAATCAAACCGGGCATTACAAAAGCATCAGACGCATCAATTTTCTGATCTGCTTCGCGCGACTCGTCATGAGCCGCTATTTCCACAATTCGATGCCCATCGATCACAATGTCAATGTCCTGCTTTAACGTATCACTCACAGCGTCGATGAGGCCTCCGGCATGAATGATCGTTCTTCCTTGTGCATGTTTTCTTTCCCAGGTGAGGTGCAGGGCTATCTTTTCGGCAATTTTAGTATCCACATTCAGTACCTTTAGTTGATCCGTCGCCATATAGAGTAATTTTTTCGAATCACCACTCCAGGTGGGGGCATCAGCCATTTCTTCCGTCAATTGAATGGGATCCCCAGTCGAATTTCCAAAGGAATCTACTGGCATCATCCAGAGTCTCCCTTTGGAGATCAAGGCCATGTATTCGCCATCTGGTGACCACACTGGACCATCATTCGCCCTTACACCAAATGACCAGTGTTCCGGTGCTTTTTGAACCCGTTGACGACCGCCATCCACCGAGAATAACATGACTCGATTTACCCCTTCTCGATAGCGGGTAGAATAGGGCGCTAAAGCAGACAGAGCGACTATTTTTCCATCCGGTGACCAGGTCGGTGTTCCTACACTGCTACCCACGCCTGCTCCTAATCGTTTTTGTTCTCCGGTTGCCAGGTCCAACAGGTTAAGTGTGCCGAATCTTGGACCATAACTCTTCGTAAAAGCGATCGTTTTCCCATCGGGGGACCAGGTCATCCCGGAGACGCTGCTACCAGTTGCCAGAACTTTGTTAGCATCCGATCCATCAGCATCCATGGTCCAGATACCAAAAGATCCATCTTTGTCTGAGCTGTAGGCAATTTGTTGCCCATCGGGTGACCATATTGGTAACCACTGTACGGCCGCATCATCAGTCAGTTGTACCAGATCTGGCCCGGTTTTTATCCAAAGGTCTTGTAATGCCACAAAGAGCACCGATTCGCCATCCGGGGAAATAGACGGATACACAATGCCTTTTGCCAGCTGTGGGGCTGCATCATCAAAGTCACGTTTTTTACGCTGATAAGGTGTCCGGTCCAATTCCACTTTGACCGAAAAAGGAATGGTCTGTTTTTCACCCTGCGCACTCAATTGATACATGTTCCCTGAAGCGGTGTAGATCAGCGAGCCATCGGACATCCAGGAATGTCGAAAAGGAAAAACATCTTCTCCTTCAGAGGACACGGTTTTTACCTCCTGGCTTTCAGCATCCACTTGTTTTAAGGTAGCGGTCACATCCTTGTGCTCATTGATTAGCAATTGGTTGCCATCCGGCGACCAGGAGGCACCTGTCAACTTACCGCTTGCAGTATACAGGGAAGTGCTTGCTCCGGATATTGCAGATCGCTTGACCAATTCGAAATTGCCATCCATCTCTTTCACGTAAGCCAATTCCTTTCCGTCCGGTGACCAGCTAGGTCCTGATTCATTTCCGTCAGCCGAAGTAACCGGCACCATCTGCTCACTGACAATCTGAAGCGTCCAAATGTCATAATTACCATTTCGATCAGATGAAAAGGCCAGTGTTGTTCCGTCAGGCGACCAATGTGGTTCACGGTGATCAAATTCCCCGGAGGTCATTTGTTTTATACCTGTTCCGTCTGTATTGACCGTATAAATGTGCCAATTTCCATCCCAGTATGCCTGGAAAGCGATTTTCTTACCATCTGGCGACCAGGAAGGTTCTCTTGCATTGCCATAGGGATCGGTGATTGGTATGCCCTCGCCTCCCGAGACGGGCATCAGCCAAATGCGCCCTAACAAATCATAGGCCAGTGTATCTCCACTCGGGGATAAAGCCACAGCCATGTTGGTCCCTTCGGTCAGGGTCAATTCCTTTAGTTCTTTCTTAGGCTTATCCTCCACAGGAGGGCCATCACATTGAGAAAAAACAATACCGCATATCAGCAGGAAGCATAATCCTTGACGCATTTATGAACAGGTTGATGAGCGTAGGAAGATACGGATTTTTGAGGAAACCCAAATGGCTCTTATTCCATCTGATATAAACCAGCCTGCTTTGAAATGACTATTCCCCCAACAAAGGCAATCACAAAAGTTAAATAAGTACTCATCATGGCAACTACGGGTAATTCATCCCAGCCGTGAGGTTCCAAAAACCCTTTGAGTATCATATCAATTAACACAAAATTGATGGAGACGATAACCACCCGACCTGCTCTTTTCCAAAAGCTACCTGAGTCCTTTGGGATACCCTGTTGGATCAGATAAGCATATATCGTAAGCAAAGCGAGCACCCTTCCTGCATTTTCATTGTGAATCTGCGAAGCGAATGGAGCGACTGTGGCAATAGGAATAATCAAAAAAGCTAATGGGATAAGCGTCCGCCATTCTGAACTTTCGTCTCTTAACAACTTACGTAATAAAACATGAGCAAGCCATAAGCCAAGCATACCAACCAATACTCCTCCAATCACATCTGCTAAAAAGTGCCGTCCGAGGTACATTCTGGAAAGGCACATCAAGGGTATCCAAAGCATGGAAAACCAAAGCACACTCCTGGAACGAAAAAAGAAGGCAATCGCTAGTAAGCATACCGTGGCTGAACTTACGTGACCTGAAGGTAGACCATAACTCCAATCAGGCTGCATACTAACCAAACGACGTGCTTCAATTGAAGGCAGATCCCAAAAACTTGTTCCTGCACCGCTCTCTTTCAAATCAAAAGGAAGCTGATAGCCTTCTGGTAATACTCGTATATCCACATCACTAGGCCGGGGAAACTGTATGGTCGTTTTTAAACTAAATGTCAACAAACCCACGATTATCGCTGCGATCATCACGGCCAGGCCTTTTCTCAGGTGGACTCCAAAAACAAGGCATACCATGATGGTACCGTAAACTTCGGAGTATCCTAGTTGGGAAATGGTCGTCATCAACCAGTCCATAGCCGGTGATGTTAATGATCGCAACCACAAAATCGGTTCAATTTGAAACATGGCATTTCAGTTTTTAATCCGGGCCTATCCGGTTCGTTGAAACATGAGATGTGATTGTAATTATTCTCTGGTCGAAATCAGCTTACCGCTTTCATATGAGCGACTGATCTGGGTTCCATCACGGAAAAAGAGTGTGCCAGCACCATGTTTAAGGCCTGCTTCCCAGGAACCTACATACTTCAATAGGCGATTGCCGGGCTCATACCAATAGGTACCCATACCCCACCTCTGACCATTTTTGAACGTTCCTTCATAATAGTCCCCGTCATCGTTATACATGCGGCCAAAGCCCTCTGGGGAACCTTTGCGAAAATGCCCTTCAAAACGATCACCATCCAGCCAGAGGATCTGACCAGCCCCTTCTGCTTTGCCATTCACCAGTGAACCTGAAAAGAAGGCATAGTCAAAGCCATTCTGAATCACGGTTAATTCTCCGGCACCATGAGCAAAACCTGATACACACTCACCGGTCCACCTAAAGGACCGATGTTCAAAGTTTTGGCTTGTCCAGCATTTACACTCCGAGTCGACTTCTACAATCCAACCCGCATTTTCAGTTGGTTTTTTGAAACGTACAGCGAAGTACAGGATAACCATTAAAGGGAATACCTGAACAATGATGAACAACAGGAACTTCATGGATTTCACAAGTTTCATCGCATCACATCAATACTTGCAAACTATCGTCTGTCATCGGAAGAAATAAATGGATGTTATCAACGGCTTTAATTTGTGACGAATTGACAGGAAGCATACTCATTTAAAGCACTTTTGAGCCACTTGATTTTCGGTCTTGCGACTGGGATTTTTTCCGGTTGTTTATCGATATGAACAAACAATCCTTGGGAGTTACCCTTTAAAGATGAGATCGCTTTGAGGTTGATCACAAAGGATCGGTGACATCTGAAGAATGCAGGGAACTCAACAAGAGCAGCTTCCATTTGTTTCATGGTTGCTCGATACAACAGGTTTTTGCTTTGACCTCTAACTTTTAGAGAGATGTAATTTCCTTCTGCGCTGATCCACAATAAATCATCGCTATTCAATAAAATTTCTTTTCCTTCCAGTGCCAACCTGACTGCTGATGAATTACCCAACTTGTGTGGCTGCTCTACTATTTCCCGCGACCAGTCATTCAATTCCTGGGCAATTTGCAAATGCCTTCTCGTCAATATATTGTAGCGGATCAATACCAGGAACCCCGATGCCACCAGGCCAATAGCCACCACCTTTGAAATGCCTGATACGAGTTGTTCAGGAGAAGCCATCAGGAATATGTTCTCCTCAACAAAAACAACCTGATACAGGTGATACCAAAATCCAATGATTAGAAAATTGTAAGAAAGGAAAATCAATGCTTTGACAATGGACCAATGGCTATCTTTAAAAAGTGTCGGGAATAATGTGGGTAGCACAATAAAGTTGACCCCCATGGTTATTGCCCCAATGACTATCACCGCTAAAAACTGGAAACTTTGATCAGTAATAGAAAAACCAAAGGGTTGTAATAAGATGAGGACAAGTCCTGCAGAAGCAGACAGGATCAAAATCGTGTTCCGCTTTTCTTCAAAAGTCTCTTCAAATGGATACTGGAGGTTAAGCCATGAGAAATTCATGCTAACAGGCATTGATCAAGTATTTAAAAATGCGAAATCATGCCTTCAATTCAAAATAGCCTTACTAGCTAAGGGCTTATTCCACCATTCAAATCGACATGATGGTACCCCATCAATCTCACGGCCAGAAATCACTGCAATTACAATTATCTTTCCCTTTTACAGAATTGACCTGAACCATGAAAAATCTTGTCCTATTTCTTCTGATTGCATCGCCATTCCTAGCCTTTTCACAAAACAAAAAGACCCTGGATCATTCGGCATACGATGAATGGCGTCGCATCAACAAAGACCTGATCAGCAATGACGGTAAGTATGTGGCCTATAGCACCAAGACCAATGGCTACGGCAATGAGGTCGTTCACCTGCACGAGATCAGCGGGAAACCTTTGGTTGCTTATGAGCGAGGATCCAACCCTACATTCAGTAACAATTCAAGCCACCTGATTTTCAAAGCTTCTCCTGATTATTATGACTTTCGGGACCTGAAACGAAAGAAAACAAAAGAGAAAGACCTCCCCAGCGATACGTTGGTCATCTACTCGATGGCAAATGGAGACATGGAGCGTTTGGCGGGGTTAAAATCATTCAAAGTGCCTGAAAAGTGGGACGATTATTTGGTGTACTTGTATGCGCCTACCATCGACTCCACCAACATGAAGGAGAAGAAGAGAAACAAGAAAAATGGCTATGACTTAGTGGTGAGAAACCTTACCAATCAATCAGAAGCCACTTTCCCCTATGTGCTGGATTACACCATCGCCGAAGAAGGTGCTGCTATTGCACTAACAACCACCGGAAATGATAGCACGTTGCTGCCGGGAGTATATGCTTTCGATTTCGATAGCCAGACTTTCGATCCGGTATTCCGATCCAAGGGAGAATACAAGCAATTGGTTTGGGACAAGAAAGGGGAACAACTTTCATTTATCTCGGATACGGACAGCACGAAAACGCTGCTACGAGATTATCACCTGCATTACTTCCAATCAGCCTGGGACAGCAGCAAAACCATTGCGAAAAGTGATCTGCTTCAGGACCTGATCGTGAATAAGGATTATAGAAATTCCTTCTCAGAGTCTGGTAAACGGCTGTTTTTCCAAACCAAGGAATATCCAGTCCTGCAGGATACGGCCTTACTCGCAGATGAAATCGTAAATGTCGAAGTTTGGAATTACAATGATCAACGACTTTTCACCCAACAAGAAAATCAGAAGAGCAATGACCTGAAATTCGGCTACGGAATCTACTACGATGTAGCCGGTGATCGTCTGGTTGAATTAGGTGGAAAGCCTTATTCTTCTGTTCGATTGAGTGATCAGGGTGATGGCAACAACGGTATTGCCATCAGTAACTACAACTATCGCAAGTTGAGGAGCTGGGAAGGCTACGTGCTACAGGACATTTATGATCTGGATGTTACGTCTGGCGAAAAAACCAAAATCGCAGAGGCTGTACGAGGGAACATTTCTCTATCCCCTAAAGGTGAGTACGCCTATTGGTACAACAACCTGGATTCTGCCTGGTTTACGTATTCCTTCGGCGATAAGGAAATCCGACAAATAACTACTAACGATCAGGTGGCTTTCTACAACGAGATCCACGACACCCCTTCCGACCCCTGGCCTTATGGTGTGATGAGCTGGACGGAAAATGATGACAAAATGCTGATCTATGATCGTTATGATATCTGGGAAGTTGATCCTTCCAATCAAGTGGCTCCTATAAGAATCACCAACGGACGGTCAGGGAAATTGGTGCATCGATATATCAGACTGGATCGGGAAGAGCGCTTCATCAAAAAAGGTCAGACGCTAATGTTGACTGGCTTTTATGAAGGTGACAAACACGCGTCAATCATGAAAATGAAGTACGGATCGAGCAAGACTTCCGAATTGATCTCCGGAAATTATCGGATTAGAAATTTCCAAAAAGCCCGTGATACCAATGCACTGATCTACAGCCAGGAAAACTTCCAGACCTTCCCGGATTTGATTGCTTCCGACCTCAACCTGAAAAAGAGTACTCGAATCAGTGACGTCAACCCACAACAGAAAGATTACAATTGGGGAAGCATCGAGCTGGTTTACTGGAACTCGTTGGAAGGGGAAAAAATGGAAGGCATGCTCGTGAAACCCGAGAATTTCGACCCGAATAAAAAGTATCCTCTTATGGTCAATTTCTACGAAAAGAGTTCCAACGGATTGCACAACCACCGCGATCCTTTTCCGCATCGATCTACCATGAACTATAGCTTTTATGCTTCCCGAGGATATGTGATCTTCAATCCCAATGTGAATTATGGCACAGGGTACCCGGGAGAAGATGCGTACAATTGTGTAATCCCAGGAATCACCTCGCTGATCGAAAAAGGATTTATCGATGAGGAAAACATTGGTGTTCAGGGGCACAGCTGGGGCGGTTACCAAATCGCGCACTTGCTTGCAGAGACGGACATTTTCAAATGTGCAGAAGCTGGGGCACCGGTGGTGAACATGATCAGTGCTTATGGTGGCATTCGTTGGGGTTCTGGCCTTAGCCGTATGTTCCAGTACGAGCATACCCAAAGCAGAATTGGTGGCTCACTCTGGGAGTACCCGCTGCGATACATTGAGAACTCTCCGATTTTCACGCTGGACAAGGTGAATACACCCGTATTGATCATGCACAATGACGAAGACGGTGCAGTGCCGTGGTATCAGGGAATCGAATATTTTGTTGGGTTGAGAAGACTCGGCAAGCCTGCCTGGATGCTCAACTATAGGGGCGAACCTCACTGGCCATTGAAAACACAAAACCGGATTGATTTCAATATCCGTATGTCGCAGTTCTTTGATCATTACCTGAAAGGCCAGCCGCTACCCAAATGGATGCGGGATGGTGTCCCTGCAACGGAACTGGGTATTAAGCAAGGTTATGAGTTACTGGATCAAGAGTAAAGAGGCTGGAGCCTCTTGCAATATGAACTTCTCGGCCGGAGCCAAGAAGTTGATCTTATTGAATAGGAAGATCCCGGAATAAATCCGGGAATTCAATTCCGCGTAAGTTAATTAGACAATAAATCAGTATCCTACGGCCGCTCCATCTGGTCTGGAGGAATCTGAAGCTCCGATCATGACGTTGTTCTCTGTGTCCACCTGAATGCCCATCAATGCACCTAATCCACCCCAGGGAACCACAGTATGGCCCATCGCTTCCAATGCCTTTCTGGTATCGGGTGACATAAGATTTTGCTCATAAGCAATGCGGTCTGGCAGCCATTGGTGATGAATTTTCATGGCTTCAATGGCTTTGTTCACTGGCATATCATAAGCCAGCACATTCAGTACGGTTTGGAAAACGGTATTGATAATGGTTCTGCCTCCTGGGCTTCCAATGACCAAATACGGTTTCCCGTCCTTGGCGACAATGGTTGGGGTCATGCTGGAGAGCATGCGCTTTTCAGGTTGTATGAGGTTGGGGTCTGTTCCAACTTGACCAAAACTTGTGGTGATCCCTGGTTGTGGATTGAAGTCGCCCATTTCGTTGTTAAAAATGAAGCCCAGTGCATCAGCACCCATACCCGAACCATAACCATGTTCCAGGGTGTAAGTCATAGAAACCGCATTTCCGTCTTTGTCCATGACAGAAAAATGTGTGGTACTTGTTCCATCATAAAGCTGTCCAAATTTCGAAGAATCACTCACAGAGGCTTTCGTCATGTCAATGCTTGTAAATCGTTTCTTCGCATGTTCCTTCGAAGTGAGTCGGTCAAGGGGAATATTCTCATTAAAATCCATATCTCCCATGTGCTCTGCCCGGTCGGCAAAGGCCCTGCGCATGGCTTCTGCCACTACATGCACATAGTCCGCTGAATTGAAAGGAATCTCTTCAATCTTGGCCAGTTCCATGATGTTCATCATCTCCACTAGTGCTACACCCCCGGAGCTTGGAGGCGGCATTGAGTAGATCTCATAATCTTTATAGGTGCCTTTGATAGGTGTTCGTTCTACCGCTTCATATCGTGCCAGGTCTTCTTTGGTAATGATCCCATCATTCTCTTCCATGAACTGGACAATTTCCTTGGCCACTTTCCCTTTATAAAATCCATCATGTCCTTTGTCTCTGATGGCCATCAAAGTTTTGGCCAGCTCCGGTTGCTGCCATGCTTCCCCGAATGGTGTCAACTCTCCCTGGTCATTATCAAAGAAGTTTTGAAGGAAAGGAATGGGCGAGTTCGCCTTGAAAAAGCCCGCAGCACTAGCTAAAGTCCAGGTTAGTGGAAAACCATCTTGAGCAAGGTCAATGGCCGGTTGTACCAGATCAGCCCAGGGTAAGCTACCATATTTTTGATGCGCCTTGTAAAGCCCGGCCACTGTTCCTGGCACTCCGATTGACTTGGCCCCGATGTGGTTGACGGTGGAATTTCTTCCATATAGGTTAGTCCCTTTCATGACCTGCCCCTCTTCATCCATAAACATTTCAGGCGTTGCGGCCAGTGGCGCTTTTTCCCGGAAATCGAAGGTCGTGGCTGCGCCAGCCGCATCCATGTAAACAATAAAACCTCCTCCGCCAATGTTACCCGCCGTAGGGTGAACAACAGCTAAAGCGAAAGCAGTAGCTACCGTAGCATCGATCGCATTCCCTCCCTTCTTCAATACTTCTACACCTACTTCAGAGGCCAGTTTATTGGCAGAAACCACCATGCCATTTTTGGCATGAACCTGGGCTTTCGAAAGATTAATCTGCAAACAAATGACCAGAACAATAAGTACGAAACGGGTAAGGTATTTCATGATTTTAGAGATTCCACAGTGATTGATTGAACTCGAAAATATTGGAATTGAAGGCTGATTCCAAGTCGGAATACAGAAGTGGTCGGACTCATATCTCCTTACCCTCACCGTAAATCTCATTATCATAGTTTAATATCACCATGGTCATGCTACCCTTGAATTTCTCCTGAAGGTCCTCGAGCATTCCTTCTGGCACAATTCCATTCATCGTCAACCTAGTGGCTTTAATGCACTCCAATTCTTCCGGATATTTTATCTCTCGCTTGAAATGTAAAATCAGATCTCCAAATTCTTCTCCTGATAATAATTCCTGAGGAAATTCTTCCAGTGAAAAGTACTCTCTCGATTCTCCTCCTATAAATCCGTTGGGGCGTTCTTCTGGAATGCGCTTATCTGTTTTATCACCAACTAACCAACCGATTTCCGGACGTAATCGCATGGTTGATGGATCCTGACTTAATCCTACGAACCCTGCAGTGAATTCTAAATGTTGTTCTTTTAACACTTCCCCTGTAGGATCGGCAATTCTTATTTTGAAAGGGATGATTTTTAGTTCCGGGGGCAATTCATTAAAGATCTTTTCTACAGAAAGCTTTTTTAATTCCTTTCCGATGATTCTTCGCCCGGTTTTATCAAAAGGGTAGAAATTCATGATCCAACCATCGATCACCTTGGGCTCACCATATTCTTTTTTGGTGTGGACCTTGAACATGTTCATCCAAAAGTCAGTGGCAGTCACTCCGTCAGCGGAAGCCTTTATCTGGGTAATGATTGGCTCAATATGATCAAACCACCAATCCAGGTCGAACTTGCGGAAATAGGTCAGTTTTTGCAAAATTTTGTCCCAGTCTCCGGATGTCCCCTGCAATTCAACACTTGGAATACCACAAACCAGTGAAAAAATGATGTATTCAAAATAGGGACTCATGGCATCCATGATCATCAGATCGCCTACGGTACATTCCTCTTGCGTACTTGCACTAAAGTTGAGCCGGAACTGATCAATAAATTCCTGATCGAGATAGTCTTGCGTCAAATCCACAAATTCTGCCGCAATTGCTTCCCAATCCGACTGACCAAAACTGACTTTATCTCTACTGATCTCAAGGCTTTTTTTCTCGAGCAGCTCTGGGTAATATTTGGTAACACTCCCCATACTCCGATACAAGTGCATGGATATTCCTTGCTGGATCAAGAGCCAGATCATTTCTGGAGAAATTGTGAAAGGTCGATGTTCAGCATATGCCTGATACATTCCTGCAATGAAGGTATGAGAACCTAAATCCACCAATTTTGATGGTAAATCACAACTTGCCTGAACGTTTTGTCCATGCTTTGCCATCAAATCATCCGAATTCACCTCTGGCAATAATTCCTCCGGTCCCGAAAGCTCTTCTATTTCGATAATTCGGGAATTTCTGGTTTTTAATGTGCTTGTTGTTTTGGACATTTATTCAGGTTTTTGAAGCTTCTTCAGGTACTATTTAATCAATTTTTCCATGATCAACTCGTCGTAAAAACGATCATTGTATCGAAGTTCCTGATTTAGCATACCTACGCGCTGAAACCCGAATTGCTCATACAAGTTAATCGTAGCAGTAAGTTCGGCATTTACGGCCAATTTGATCTTTCTGATTGTTCCGATCGCTGTGAGTTTCTCAATAGCCGCTGACATTAAGAGCTTTCCAATTCCTTTCTCCCTGTGCGAAGACTGCACATATAAGCCAAAGACATTGGCCACATGCCTGGACTTGATGTTGGTCTGTTGGATCAATACCACCATTCCTATCAGTTTATCATTTTCCAGGGCAAAAAGCGCGTTTTTGATTCTTGTTTGCCATTCTGCATCAGATATGTTCTTTTCTTCTTCATAAGAACTGCCAAAAGCAAGGGGTTCTTCCCTCAATGCTTCCAACCGAAGATCACGACAAGCTTTCCAACGACTTTGTGGTAATTCCTGAATCTCAATCTTTCTGGCGGTCATTCATGCTGAGTTTATGGTCATCAATTTTTGCATAATAGGATCAAAAACCAAAGCGATCACAATTACCTAAACAAATATTTACCATATTCGTATATCCTAAACGAATGTTATCTAAATAGCATTGCCACAATTGATCAACAAACTATGAATCCTACTTTGGGAGCCCTGGAAGAAATAATTCTCTTACTCGTCCTTAGAGAAAAAGAATCGTATGGAGCAGAGCTGGTCAAGCTTTATATCCAACAACTGAAAAAAGAAATCACGCTACCTGCGGTGGTGATGGTCCTGAAACGGCTGGAGAAAAAAGGCATGCTGAAGTCGCATGTCGGTGAACCTTCCAAGGCAAGGGGTGGTCGTAGAAAAGTGATTTATGAGGCCACAGAATTGGGTTACCGTACGGTTGAAGAAACCATGAAGGCCAAAACTCAAATTTGGGACATGGTACCAAAATTTTCCTGACATGAAGCCTGAATATCCACGTCCTCCCAAAATCGCTTACTGGCTGCTCAAATTTTTTTGTCGCAAAGACTATTGCGACGAGGTGGCTGGAGACTTGCAGGAAGTCTACGAATGGCGTTTGGCCAATAGCAATCGTAGGGTTGCTCAATATCGGTATTTTCTGGATGCTTTTAGTGCCATTCGATTTTATCGAGGCGGACGAGTAACATCTTTTCTTTCAAAAGCACTGATTTTCAGTTTCATCAAGAGTGCCTTCCGGAATTTCAAGCGTCATGCAGGGTACACTGCACTTAATGTTTTTGGACTTGCGGTAAGTCTTTCTGCTGCATTGTTCATCCTCGAGTATGTATCAGAAGAATTGAGTTATAACCACAGTTCTCAAGCGGATCAACTCTATCGCGTCTCTAATGATTACTATCGTTTCGGAGGTATGATCTACGAAAGTAGCATGACCTTTTCGGGAGTGGGTCCGGCAATGCAACAGGCATTTCCTGAAGTGACCGAATTCGCCCGATTGTATAGCCCTACTTTGAGCCGAGGGGGTTCAGTTGTACTTACACGACCAGATGCTCCACAAATCAATTTCAAGGAGCACCAGCTCTTTTTTGCTGATCCCGCTTATCCGGAATTCTTTGATTTGGACATTACTCATGGCTCTAATGCATTGAACAAGCCTAACACTTTAATGATCACTGCAGCACTGGCCGAAAAATATTTTGGAAGCATCAACTCCGCCATTGGTCAGCTTTTGCAATATGATGATGGCCAGATGAGTCACGGGTTGATTGTCAAGGGAATTTTTGAAAAGCCTTCCTTTCCCTTGCAAGTAGATGCGGACATACTTGTTTCTTACCCCACATTGGAGATGTACAACCCTGAGAGGTTCGTGAATGATTGGGGAGGTAATGCGTTCATCACCTTCGTGAAAGTTACTGAAAATACGAACCCGGTACAGATTGAGGAAAGTATGAGTGAACTCACCTTACGTTATAAACCAGGCTATCTGGAAAAGAATGAACAAGGTGAATATTTGAGGGTCAATCGATATTTTTTGGTGGGAGTCACGGATATTCATTTGCATTCCACTTATCAAAATGAAGTCGGGCCAATGGGTGATGCTACTACCATCGAGGTATTAAAGATCATCGCCATCTTCATTGTGATCATTGCGTGGATCAATTTTATAAATCTAAGTACGGCAAAATCCGTTGATCGGGCACGTGAAGTAGGCGTGAGAAAAGTGATGGGTGCACGAAGACTTGAATTAGTTATGCAGTTTTTTACGGAGGCGGTACTGATCAGTAGCATGGCTATCCTCATCGCTCTGACGCTGGTTTTCTTCGGTCAGTCCTTGTTCAATCAGTTTGTAGAAAAAACACTTTTACTTGACAGTATTGACCTTCAACGTTTCGGCTTACCCGCATTACTCATTTTTCTGACTGGGACAATTCTTTCTGGATTTTACCCTGCCCTCATTCTATCTGCTCATCAATCCATCAATGCACTGAAGGGTAAATCGAAAGTCAGTTCGGGCCACTTCCTGAGGCGCGGGCTTATTGCTTTTCAACTCCTGTTCAGTTCCTTGCTCATCATCGCAACCCTCGCCATCAATCAACAGTTGGCCTTTATGAATGATCAGGACATGGGATTTGATATGGATGAGGTCTTGATAATGAAAGGGCCAGTCATCAGTGAATCACAAGGACGAGATAAAATTCCAAAGATCGAATTGTTCAAACAGCAGGTTATGAGCATTCCGGGAGTAAGCCAGGTAGGAACCTCCACAGTAATTCCTGGTCAGGGAATATTGCGAGGAATTGCCATTTCGCGAATCAAGGAAAGTGAAGCAGACATGAAATCCATTGAGCGGGTAGTGATCAGTAATGGCTTTCTTTCTGCGATGGACGTCACATTTATCGCAGGTCAGGATTTTAATGCCAGCATGAAAGGCTATGAACCGATCATTCTCAATACATCAGCGGCCAAAGCCCTGGGATTTGATGATCCGAAAGCATCCCTTGGCCAAACACTCTTTGAGTTTACGCGCGAGGAAAGGAAGGTTGTCGGAGTAATTCAGGATTATCATCACGAATCATTGAACCGGTCCATCGATCCGATGTACTTTGTTCGCCATGCCGCATTCGATTCATTTTATGCCATTCGACTTAATAGGGATCAAGTAAGTACAACACTGGCCAAAATTGAACAACAATACCTGACTTCCTACCCGGGGAATCCAACAGAATACTACTTTTTGGATCGTTTTTTCGCCAAACAATACAAGAAGGATGAAGTCAATAGAAAAGTATTCAGTGCTTTTGCGCTCATGGCCATCATTGTTTCTTGCCTGGGCCTTTATGGATTGTCTTCTTATTCAGCCTTGCAGCGAACGAAGGAGGTTGGAGTAAGGAAAGTGCTGGGAGCCAGTATTTCCGGACTTTTTATGTTGCTGTTAAAAGAGATCTTCTTGCTGGTTGTGCTAGGTTTTGTCATGGCCATTCCCATTGCCTGGGTCGGGATCGATAGCTGGTTAAGCGAATTTGCGTATCGGATGCAGGTTGGGCCGTTATTATTTCTACTACCACTTTTACTGATTACGGCAATCACCTTAGCCGCCACAGGTTCACGCATTTTGAAAGTAACCCTGGCCAATCCAGTACAATCATTGCGATATGAATAAATCAAAGGTCAAAACTCATATGAAGAAATCACTCATCATCATTGTCAGTATATGCCTGACCCTGGGAACCCTGGCCTGGTCGACCCGAACAAAACCAATCGCCCTGCCCTCAATTCCTGTTCCTCAAAACGTCTACGAGACTGCATTGCAGGAGATTGATTTGACTTCCAAAATGGAACGTTACGGTGTTCCCGGAGTAAGTCTGGGAGTGGTAAAAGATGGAAAGCTAGCATGGGCCAAAGGATATGGCCTGATTCAATTAGGGCGGCCGGAAGAAATAAATACCGCAACCATGTTCTCGGTAGGCTCAGTGAGTAAAGTTGGTGCGGCAGTCATTACTTTGAAAATGCAGAAGACCGGCCAACTGGATATTGATACGGATGTGAATCAATACCTGACATCCTGGAAGGTGCCTCAGAATCAATATACGGAACAAGCCTCTGTTACACTTCGCCGAATCATGTCCCATACCGCAGGCTTAACAGTCCATGGATTTGCCGACTTTGACCCAGAGGAAGAGCTGCCTACTACGGTACAGATATTGGAGGGCAAATCGCCTGCAAAAAGTAATAGGGTTTATGTGAATATTCCCATTGGTCGCCGATTTCGGTATTCCGGTGGTGGAACAACCGTAGAACAGCTAGTCATTGAGGATATTACAGGAAAGTCCTTTCATGAAGTTACTTCAGAGATGCTCTTTCAGCCATTGGGTATGTCCAGAAGTAGTTATCAGAATCCCTTACCTGAGGAAATGGGAAACATTGCCAAAGCCCATAACAGACACGGGCATCCGGTAGCTCTGCCCCGAGGCTATCAAAGCATGCCCGAAGCAGCGGCTTCCGGGTTATGGACCACTCCTTCTGATTTTGCCAAATTAATGCTCATGTTGATGGAGGCTTATGAAGGGAAACATTCCTTCCTGAATCAAAATTCGGTTCGCGATATGATGACGTCAGTTTACCCGAGTGAATACGGTTTAGGTCCAAGGATTACAAGGAATGGAGACGACATCATTTTTTCGCATGGCGGTGCCAATGATTGCTACAAGGCTCACTTCAGTGGTTCAATTTCCCAAAAAACAGGGTTTATCATCTTCACAAATGGAGCAGGAGGACATCAATTGATCCGGGATTTGCAGCCCGTTTTTGAGGAAATGCTTTATTAGGGTGTACAGATTACAACTCTAAGGTAATTAGGTTTGAAAGCCTCAGAATCCCCTAACCCCCTTTAACGAAAAGGGGGATTATTTGCCTCAAACCCACTGATTGCCGCTCATTTGACAATTCTTGCAGAATAACATTAAGCATGCGACATGATCGGGAACATCCATTGATTTTCCTTGAAAAAGTTGGATTGATCTTGAAGCATAAACAATTGATCTTCTCCGGTAATCAGGCTCTTTTCAAGTCCCGAAATATCGAGTGGTGTAAACCCTAATTTGACTTGATTAATATTGCTGGAAGAAATCTTCTGGATCACCTCATTCAAATCAACGCCCCGTTTACAGAATACCTCGTGCAATACTAAAGTGTCTCCTTCCTGATCAGCAAAAACGATGGTTTTCAGTTCCTCTAACAGGTATATACTTTCCTTCATGAATGACATCCCATAAAACAGGATCATCGAAGCATGATCACGTACGGAAATTTTGGATACGGGAACGGATTGATTTACGGTCTCTTTCAACAATGCCAAATCGTCGTTGTTTTCAATATTTAACTTTCTGAACGCGGAAGTTGAATCGGAATTGACTGACCTTGAATATTGATATTCCTCCAATGACTCGAATCCAAACTTCGGATAAAAGTCCAAGACAGAATCATTAGCAAAGAGATAAATGAAATCTGCCTGACCTTTCCAATCTTCCAGAACCCTTAACAACAGGTATTTATTGAGTCCTCGCTTGCGATAGGCTTCATCGGTCATGACTGTCCCGATTTGAATGCCGAGTTTGGCCTGACCATTGATAACGAACTCCAGTCGGTTAATAGAGACATTGGACACGACCTCTTTTCCATCAATCAGCGCATAAGGAACATAATAGTCTCCCCAATAGCCTGACTGATACCAATCTTCCAGGCTGAACCCAAAGTGAGTTTCAGTCATGGAATTGAAACTCTTTCTCAGGACCTCATCGTGTTTGAAGTCCTTGATGAAGTGATAAGAATTGTCCTTGATAACTAATTTCTCCATATTACGAAGTACGTAGTTTATCCCTTTTTCAGATCAATTTTGACCGAAACCACTCTGCCATTCTCTCGGGTTACTTCCGCATCATCTTCTTCTGCCAGCATATCTAAGAACTGCTGGGTAAATGGATTATTACTACCCCGCCTTGCCCATGTCTCCGTCTGTAAGAACATATGTCTTGCATGATTAATCGGCAGATCAAACTTCTTTGACAACAGCTCCATACAAAAATTCGGGCTTGCTCCGGCACATAGCAGGTCTTCAACGAATGCACTGATTTCATCCTTGGAATCCTTAAGCTCTCGTCGCGAAATGCGTTCTAGTAATGCCTGATCCGGTTTTTTCAAGGGCTTATTTGTTCAACGGCAAATTCTCCAGGAAGAAGTTGTAGATCATCGTATACAAATGTCTACGGGTGTTCTGCCCTTCGTAAATGCCATGAGTTCGATTGGGATATGCCATCATCTGGAACTGCTTGTTGTGTTTGATCAGCTCATTCACCAACATTTCCGTGTTCTGGTAGTGCACATTATCGTCTCCGGTCCCATGGATCAGTAGCAGCTTTCCTTCCAGCTTCTTCGCATGTGTCACTGGTGATCCCTGTACAAAATCTTCCTTATTCTCCTGTGGTAAGCCCATGTAGCGCTCCTGATAGATGTTATCGTAAGTAAGCTGATTAGCCACTGGAGCTACGGAAACACCAGTTTTGAATAATTCGGGATATTGGAACAGCAAGTTCAGGGTAGAAGATCCGCCTCCACTCCAGCCCCACACGCCTATTCGATCTTCATCGATATAAGGGAACCTGGCAATTTCTTTGGCCGCCAGTCCCAGGTCCGCAATGTTCACTCTTCCAATCTGACGATAGATGGATTTTCTCCAATCAGAGCCTTTCAGACATGGTGTGCCTCGCGGATCAATAGAAATCACTACATAGCCTTGTTGGGCCAGCATGATATTCCAAAGGCCGATATAGGAATCCGTGGCCATTTGCCCGGCAGGTTCTCCATATACGTTGAATATGACCGGGTATTTGGTGTTTTCATCAAAGTTGACTGGCTTGATCAAGCGGCCATCTACCGTAACTCCTTGTTCGGTTTTGACCTGAAAAAACTCAACTGCAGGCAGGTCCAATTCAGCCAGTTGCTCCTGATACGTGTCATTGTTCACTATCGTCTTGATGGTCTTGTGATCAGGAAGAGAAATCAGCCGAACATTACCAGTTCTCAAAGCACTGGAATGGGAATGGAAAGCATACTTACCATTCGGTGAAATGTTGTAAGTATTGATCCCCGTGAAAGAAGCCGGAGTAATCCTTTTGTCTTTTTTCTTGCCCCCCAGGTCAACTGAATACAGATAGCGCTGGGAGTTCTCATCAGGAGAGGCGTTATAATAAACCGACTTTTTGGTGTTTCCGGCAACAACAGCGACATCATAGGTACCTGTAGAAATCAAGGTTTTATCCCCGGACGTAAGGTTGATTTTATAGATGTTTCTCCAGTCATCTTCTACCATTCTTAAGACCGACTTTCCTCCTTCTACCGGCCTCAAATCGTTGTTTTCTCTTCCGGCTTTTGATCGGTCCGGGTAGCGAATATCTACCCAGCTTTCTTCTTTTTCTTCGTACAACAAATTAGTGACTTTGGACGTGGTATTGTATATCCAGACTTTCAGGTGATTTTGTTTGCGATTGAGTTGTTGGATCAGCAATTGTTCGTCACTTAACCATTGGATCGCAGGGATATAGTTCTCGATCGTACTTCCTTCTAGTTTCACCCACTCCGTGCTACCGGATTCCGTATCAACAATACCTATTCTTGCTGAAGAGGGGTCTTCACCCACTTTTGGATATTGCACCGGGACGATTTTCGAGTACACGTCATCTGTGTTATTGATCATGTTGAATACACCAATGTTCGAGGCATCAATCTGCCAATAGGCAATCATGGAAGCATTGGGACTCCATCGAAAGCCATCTCTGTTACCAAATTCTTCCTCGTATACCCAATCAAATGTTCCATTGATCACTTCGATGTTACCATCTTTAGTCAGCATGGTGACTTCTCCTGTCGTGAAATCCTCTTTGTAGATGTTGAATTCCATGACGTACGCCACGTAGCTGTTGTCGTTGGAAAATTTCGCAAACATCAATGAAGAAGCTGGAAAATCCTTCCCGATCTGAGACAGGTTACTTGTCGACAAATCATATACCCAATAATCGCCTTTGGTATTGGATCTCCAAACCCGCTTGGAATTGGTGAAGATCAGCACCTTGCTTTCATCATTGGACAATGAAAAAGACTCTATACGCAATGGTGTACTCTGCCCATTTGGTGTAAGCTGTACACTGGAAAGAAATATCGACCGTTCTGCATTAGAAGAGCTGTATCGGATCATTTCGTTTTGCCCCTGATCGTTTCTTTCGATGATGATGAACGCATTACCCTCTTCAATCCAGGTAGCGGGTCGCTGACGATCTTCTCGAAATTCGCCGGAATAAAGACGATCGATCGACAACTGACTGTCCTGGGCCTGTAATGCAACAACGGTTAATAAAGTGATAAAAAGGGTAGAAACGCGTTTCATTTTGATCAATTACGATGGAATGGGTAAATGTGCGGCTAAACTCAACAGGTTTAGCCAGTTCGCCCAAAAGTATCTGATCAAGTGAGCCTATGCAAGTTTCAATGGAGACGGCCGCGTTCTAATAGCCGTCTTTGATCAAGCATAGCTATTCCGCTCTGTTACTTCTTCACTCAGGTATTGCACAAATTCATATTCATTTCCCTCCTGATCCATGAAATATTCCCTGATCCGGAATTTTTCGACCTGTTTCGGAAAGCCGTGTTGGTAACCTGCTGCCGAGAGATTTTCTGCAATGGTTTCTACATCCTCCACTACAAAACCCAGGTGATTGATGCCTGCCCGATAATAGTTCTTTTCTGTTTTGGGGGTTAGGTCCAGTGCCTGATTTAGGGCTAGGTAGGTATTGTCATCTCCTAAATGAACCCATTCGTGCACCTCTTTCCCTCTTCCTCTGATCTTGAAATGCGGAAAAGCGGTTTGAAAAAAATGTATCGCTGCTTCAAGGTTTAGAACGGTGATGTTAGCGTGTTCAAGGTAAATGCTTTGTGTACTCATAATCTTTCTATCTGTTGAGTACAAAGGTCAATGAACGAAGCACCCCATAAAACGGACCTAAGTCCAAATTGCTACCTGTACTTTGGTACAGTTCATCGTCTAAGAAGGCCTCGCTTAAGGCAAATATCTACCGCTTCAGTACGGGTACTGGCGTGGAGTTTGGACAAGATCGAGGTTACGTGAAATTTTACCGTGCGTTCAGCGATGTAAAGTTGCTCTCCAATTTGCGCATTTGTTCTTCCCTGCTTGATCAGGGCAATCACTTCAAGTTCTCTTTTCGTCAGCGGCAGCTCAGGATAATGAAATTCCTGTTTGCGATCTGGCTGATGATGTTCCTCCACCTCCTTCGCAATGTCCTTCAATTGATGCTGTAGCTCCTCCACTTTTGTAAGGATCGCTTGCTGATCGTCAGCTCCGAATTCGAGCATCTTCCGCATGTCCGTCAACTGTTGTTGAAAAACACGCGTGATTACTTTCTGAAAATTGATCTCAGTGGATTCAGCCCCTCCAAAATAGGTTTGTTGTAAACGGGTCCGTTCAATGGCTGAGCCAATCAATTCACTCACCGTATTAAGTAATGACAACTCTTGCTCATCAAGCTGTCTGGAGGCTTGGCTTAGCAAATTCATCAAACCTACTTTTTGATCGGCAATCATGATCGGTATCGTAGCGTGATATAATAAACCCCTGGTGTCCGTCTCCAGGTCTACGAGTCTTGAACATTTGATCTCACTGATGTTGATCGCTTCTTCCATCTCATCAGAAAGGTATTGCTTGATGCACCAGCACCACCCCGAAAGTCTTTCTGGATGATTACTCAAGGCAGGAGGTAGTTGATAAGAAGCTGCGAGGTAAACGGATTTTTGATCAGGTTCAGTTAGCCAAATCCAACCGGATTCTACCTCAAAGATCTCCACGGTCTTTTTCAGGACACTGCGCAACGCAGCCGGCAAGGCATACTCCCTGTTCAGGAGCCTTGCAATTTCGTACAGATGGACGTGATGGCTTTCCTCAATCATAGCAACACATGCTAAAGATATGGGGAAATTGGTATTGAGTCAGAATCTACATTAGTTGTTTTGAATATTCCTAATCCAACTCAATCAAGAAGTAAAGTTCATTGGTATGAACAACGTCATTCCATTGACCAGCGAGTCCTAGTGGCCAATCAGAAAGCGCGAGACCCAAATCAGCCTTCTGCTTTTTTTCTTAGCAGGTCAAAAAATTCCTGTGCTGCATCCTTGAATGCTTCAAGGTCAAAAGCGTCGCCAAACATTCGTTCACCCTTTTCAAGATCCCTGATCAATTCTCCTTCTTCGAAATAGTAACGACCTTCAAAGCCAGTTTCCAGGTCTTTGGCATAATCCCCCCCGATAAATTCACCTTCTTCATATTTCTTCGCAAAAGTCCTTTCTACCTCAAAACCGAAGAACAATTCACTGTCTTTCAGGTAATATTCAATTTCCACATTTCCATAGGAAAGTCCGACCCACACAACAGCCTTGACGAGAATATCTCCTTCGAAATAACCAGTCAGTGTGGCTCCTCCATCGGTCATGTGTCCAAGCACGTCTTCATTTTCCAATTGAACACGCCGGGTACTTATTGAATTGATTCTATTGTATTCTGCTCGGATACTCAAAATATCTTCCTTCTCTGCCTGAGCAAATACCATCATTGAATTCAGAAGCACGAGTGCAGTGATAAAAAATCGTATAGCCATCATCGAAGTTTTGTAATGGCTAAATTTATTAATTCCTAGCTTCTCATCAATTCCTCTCAATAAAATCCTTAATTGCCGCTACATATTCCTGAGGTTCGTTGCTCATGGGCGAATGTGCGGATTGATCAAAAATGATCAATTCGGAGTTAGGAATACGGCTATCCGCGGAAACCCCTAATGCAGGAGGAACTACAAAGTCGTACCTGCCCCAAAGCAATAAGGTAGGCACATTGATTTCACCTAATCGATCCGTGAGAGAAGTCACTTCACTTTCCGCATTATAAATCTCGCCCGAGAGCAAGTTGGCAAACCAGGTACCAACGGTCAGCACAGGAATACTGAAAAGCCCATGACTGAAATTGAGGTCCTCATCTGCTTCAGCCAATTGATCCAGCAATGCTTCGCTGCTGTGTGCCAATTCATTCAATCGACCACTTTGTTCGAAGGTGATGTTGGTGATATCCAGACTTTGTGCATAATCCACACGTTCTTGCCACTCGCTGACATTCCTATCGGCGGCTATTTCCTGATTCCCTATCTCAATGAACATTTTTGTAAGTTCCACATTGAGCAAAGGGATGTCGTGCGCGCCAGCCACTTCTATCCACCCAGCCACTTCATTTTGAAGGTTGGTGTTGAGCAAGGCATGTGTTCCTGTAAGTCCACCCCAGCTGTGGCCAAGCAAAAAGACGTTGATATCCGCACCATACTTCTGTTTCAAGAACAGGGTCAAGGCATAAATGTCATCGGAATTGGTTTGTAGGGTCACATCGCTTTGATCATAATTTCCTCGTGAGGCGCCATGTCCTCGTTGATCCAGGTAAACCACCGCATAGTCTTCTTCCAACATATCTGCAGCAGCGCCATAATTGTAGACATATGAGCCTCCGCCAGGGCCACCGTGTAGCAACAGGATAAAATTATTACCTGCCAAATTGCCATTGACCTCTACCGCGAGATCTGCATTGTTGTGGCGGAAATAGAACCGGTTGTATTGATCCGTTTCAGGGTCTGTACAGCCAATGAATACAAGAAATAAAATGATAAGGTATGAATATCTGATCATGATCATTTGCCTTTGAAGATGGATGGATGTAAGATCACGCCTGCTTCCAAGGTGGCAGTGATATTATAAGAATGGCTGTAAGGGGCAGTGGCTAAAAGGGCAGGTTTAACATACCACGCCAATGGCTTCCCCGATTTGATGAAAAGGTCCCGGCCAAATTCTATTCCAAAGGAAAAGTTAAATGCATTTCTCCCCGCTCCTAGGACCCTTCGAGGCTCGGTTTCCCCTAATTCATATACCGGAATGTTATAAAAGTACCGGGTAGCACCAACCGATAATACGGGACTAAAGAATCTGCCTTTTTCATTGGTCCGCCGATAGCCAATTCCGGCATTTGCAGAAAAATTGAATTCACTGTTGGGTACGTTGAAGCCGCTTAGATTCCCTTCCAGAAATACCTGGCGGAATCGTTCCTTGGTTGGTCGCTTCTTTCGACTGGTGTCTTTGGTCTTCGTCCAGGACTTGAGGGTTTTTTCCACCCCAACCTTCAATCCCGGATGGATCAGGCTTTCACCATAATAGGCGCCTTTCCATCTCCAGGCGGGGATATCCGAATACTCATTCGCTTTTTGTGCTTGTGTGATGAATCCGCCAATAAGCAAGACAAGGCACCAAATCCATTTTAATTTCAATCCTGTTTGCATCAAATCCGTCTCTGTTCGAGTGATGTTCACGGATTATTCAGCTAACTCACGAAATACCCTATCTCGTTTCGATGATTGGAGGGGTTTTTGGGGTGAAGGGAAAAAGCACGCGTTACAATACAAACGCGCGCTAGTCAATTAATCAATTCCTTGATTGCTTTCTCCGTTCCAACCAATAATCCACACTGATTTTACCGCTCCCATTAAATAGGAAAGAGGCAAAGATCAGCAGGAGGTAAAAGGGCTCGGACCGGGGATTTCCGTCTAACATGATAAAATTGATGACACACATGACCATGATCAAGGGAATCGCGCTTAGCCTCGTCAGCAAACCGATCACCAGAAAAATCCCACCTATTAGCTCTGTCAGCTTTCCGATGTAAGCCATCATTCCGGGCCATGGGATGCCCACATCAGTGAGCCACTGCGTGTAGCCTCCAATCTGCTCGCTATCAAAAATCTCTAATCCATAGGTGAAGATGATGCCACCGCTAATGATTCGGATGATGTCCAACCCTGGTGAAAGCATTTCGTTTGTTTTCAATAGTTTTCCCACTACTTTGTATTCTTTGGTAATTCAGCATTGAAACTTACACGGTTGTTGAGGCACTTCATTCGACCAATTTGTAAAATGAGATTAAAATGAATGTAAAAACCGATTTTACAACTCCTAGAAAACTGAATATCAGCCACTTGTTCTTTGTAGTAGCTATGATCCTGATCATCATTGCAGCCGATCAGTTTGAACTACCCAATGAAATTCTTCGTTCGCAAAAACAACATCTGGAGTTGAGGGCTATTGGGGATAGGCTTTTACATGATGCTAATGACGCCACGTCAGTGGTTCCTCCTATTCAACAAATCAATGAACATACATTAAGGCTTCGTCTTCATCAATCCATGGCCATCAACCCAGACCGATTAGCTGATTTATCCATCAAACACTTGAATGAAGAAGTCGCTTTACATTCGGTCATCCAGGTACTTGATTCCCAAACCGAAGCAGTTGTTTATGGATTCGAAATAGATCATACCCAAGCATTGGATATTCCTTGTTTAGGAAGGATACTCCCAGAAGCTAATTATGTGGTAGAAGTAAGCTTTTATGACCCGATACCTCTTGAGGGCAACTTTCCTTCCTTGACATTTGCGAGTGCCTCTCTGCTGCTGACCATTTTCGGCTTTTCATTTTTAAAAGAGAAAAAGCCCAATCAAAACCAAAAAGACCCTGAAATGTCTGACGGTTGGAAACTGGACCTGGCATTGGCTCAGATTCAATCGAAAGATCAGCGCATTCAATTGACAGAAAAGGAGTCACAGATAATGGCCATTTTGTTCGAACATATAGAGCAATTGGTCACACGCGATCATTTGATCGAGGAAGTTTGGCTGAAGCATGGAATTGTGACAAGTAGGAGTTTGGACATGTACATTTCCAGATTGAGGAAGAAGCTAGGCCCCCTGAATGCCTTCGAAATTGTCAATCAACATGGAAAAGGATATATCTTGAAGAAACGAACTACAGACCAAATAAATGGTCAATTTTGAAAACGAGCGCCAATATCTAGAGAAGGTTCAATCACCCCTCCTCTAAATTCATCTCATGGAACTGATACATGGAAAATGCGGTGAAAAATTGTGCCATTTCATCTGGGATATGGGCTTCATTCCAATTTTCCCCAGCAAAATCAACCAGATGTGCTTCACTTTCCCACTGGGTAACCATCACGTATTGCAAGGGATTCCATTTCGTTCCTTTCCCTATCTCCAGAGAAATGAGACCGTCATAATTCTGAACGAGGGGTACTGAGATTGCTTTGAACTTCACTTCAAATGCTGCCTGCTGAGCTAGTGGAACTTCGGCGATAAAAATTCTAATGATCATGAGTTAATTTTTTCGGACGTATGGGTAGCAAGCATAAAGCCTTCGAAATTAAATCCATAATTGACAGATGAATGTGTCTGCTAAAGGAGATTTCGAACTTGGAAACTCGTAACATGTGATTCAATACTCCGTCATTGTCCGCACCTTCACCATCTTATGACCTTCGTGTCGAACAGGTTCCTCCGTTTCAATGGCAAAGCGTTTGAGGGGTGTTTTACAGACATTACAAAGACCAGTCAGCGCCCCCTCAATAGAAGGCATCACATAATCCATGTAATGACGGAGAAATGTGATTGAAATCAAGCATCTACCTGGCTGATTGTCCTCCAATTTGACCAGGAAATAATTGGTGTAAGTTGTGGTGATCTGGGCACTGCGTTTCAAGACATTTTGTGTACCTCCCATTCTAAGGATCAATCGCAATAGGCCATTGAGATCTACTTCCAACAAGAATCGGGTGAAATCGATCATCGCCGTTTTTCTGGTCTTGCCTAGTTTTTTAGCGACCTGATCTACAATCTCATTAGACTGGTCCAAAGGCATCCTGGTTGCCGGGAAAATTTTGCCTTCGTAACCCGCGGCCTTCAGCACTTCATCAAACGCACCGGCCTTTTCATATTCTTCAAAGAATTTCCGAAGGTTCACGTGGTATTGTCCCTTTACATAAAAAGTATCCTCCTGGGTCAGCCGGTCGAGCATTCGTGCGGTTGTTTGTCAGGATGAATTTAAGGGATGGATGGTTTACTGACAAGTTCAGTTATCCAAAATTTTAAACAGGAAAAGATCGTCATTATGGCAAGAGATCCCGGTATTTTTTAGCCTTTCAAAATCTACGACTAAAAAAACCGGGATGACGATCTAAGTCAGCAACGACAACCCCACCGCAATCACATTATTCGCCATGTGGAACAAGAGTGGATATTGAAAGCCAAACTTGACTCGGGTGTAGCCATTGATCAAGGCACTCATGAGCTGGGGTAATGTTAAAATGGGAAGCAACAGCACATTAAGCAAAATGATCTCGTACTTGGCCAGATGAATCCAGGCAAAAACCAAACTGGAGATATAGTAGATCCAACGGAAATTGGTTTCCCAAAAATTATTCAGGACAGCTTTGATCTTTCGATAATTGAACAAGGGAAACAACAACAATCCGAAACCAAACGATACCCCCGTTCTTAGTATGAAAGATTCATCCATCGCACTGATTTTGGTGTCAAAAATCAGCTTGGTCAGGACATAATAGAGAAAAACGGACAGTGATAAAGACAGATAGATCGGCTTGAATCTCAAACTCAATCGAAAGGCAACTTCTTCTACCAAAGGCAGAATGAATCCCCCGACTAACAACATCATTATTGGCGTAAAGCGCTCAGACATGCTGGCCTTTTGCACATTCTCCGGATCGTAGATCAACGCAAAAAAAAGAATTACTGGGATCATGCAAATCATCTTCACGATGAATAATCCAATGGTGTCGTAGATCTTTAGTCTTGTCGACTTTTCTGCTTGCTCCTCTAGTGAAGGCTTTTTGACGAAATGGAAGAGGTCTCTAAAAAGGGAAACATAGTAGGTTGGCTTGACCAGTGGGTACTTCATGGGGTAAACTTTCGATGAAGACGCAGTTCACCCCAATTGGTTACACGGCACTCCTAAATTCAATTTGACCCATTTTGGATAAAATTAAGTGTCCACTCCATTTGTCGGTCCTTACCATTGAGCACATCCTCTACGGAAGGCAATACCTCATGATCCGGGATCACACCTCGACCAAAAGGATTCCTATCCGGATCTACATTGAGTTGATGACGTACCAGCGGAATTGCCAATTCTAGTTTGGAATGAGGAAGTGTTACAAAAGACTTCCCCATGCTTGTATTGCCGTAGTACCCACCGCCGGATTCTTCTCCGATAATGGTCGCAAGGCCGGAAGATTTCATCATCGCGGCAAAATCCGATGCCGCAGAAAATGAAAATCCATCGATTAGAATAAATACCTCTCCTTCGAATTGAGAACCCTTTGGCTTGTAAGGCTTTGTCATGTAAAGACCGGTCATCGCGTATCGTGTGCTGTCTACATGAGACATCTTACTGGAACCCGGGAACCAGGTATGCCACCACTTCCTTTTGATCCATTTCATGTTGGGCAGTTTCTGATGGGAGTAGTAATCGGAAGACTTAGAAAAAATCAGATCAGCATTGTTAGCAAACAAAAACGATTCATTAACGAAATATGAATATAGCACCCATGGTACTCGACCTCCGCCATTGCCCCTAAGGTCAATAATCAGTTGATCTGCCCCATTTTCTTCTATCTGTCTAAATGTTTCTTTAAACTTCTTTTCAATCCTCGTCTTAGTAAGTCCTTCTTTCCATCCAAAAAAAGCCTTGATCATTAATGTGGCAATTCCATTGTCGAACGTTAAGATCACATTTCGTTTGGCCTCTTCCGGCTGGTCATTTTCGAAATAATGTGCATACATCTCTTCTTTTGGCATCGCCGGAACTGAGATTGTTTCCTCTTTTAAATCATCATTCAGGAATTGGATCTCATAAGTATTCGGAGCACCAAATAACTCGGTGTACGTATACCAAAAATGCGCATTAAGCATATTGAGTTTGCCTGTTTCTGTGAACCCATCTCCGGAGAGCATATCAATACAACCTGCGTAGATGGAATCCATGAATGCACCATTCATCCGTGTCAATCGATTACCAGGACTAATCCCAGCAATTGGATCCCCATAAGATTTGATGAAAAAAGCCTTGCCATCCTCAAATTGTACTTGAAATGGTAGAAAGGCCACCATCTCACTTTCCGTTGTTTGTTTTGAAAGTGAGATATAAGTATGCCCACACCCTACTTTTGAAAGTGCAGAAGACAAGATCCGGTAAAATTGCCGTTCTGTCATGGGCTGAGTAAGGCCGTCTTTTCCAGATTGAAAAACCTGATCCATTTCAGCCTTATTCCGGTACCAGTATAATCCGGGGTGGGAATCTTCCAGGCTTCCCTGAAACACTTCAAAGTCTTCTTTCAGTTGTTCAATTGAAAATGTGGGCTTATCCTGTGCTTCAACTACAAAACAGTGCAGCAAGGAAAGTGCAAACAGCAAATTTTTCATGGTTGTTTTTGATACAAAAAACGGGGGTTTTGCTACCCTCGGTGTTGCAAATCGCCTTTTGAAACAAAATAAATCAGCTTTTTAGCAGTTCTGCCGGTGATTTCCCAGTCTTTCGTTTGAATGACCGATAAAAAGTGGTTCGTGAAGAAAACCCAACTTCTATCCCAATGCCTTCGATACTCAAGCGGTCAGATTCTCCATTCTCCATTTTCTCAATGGCTTTTTCAATCCTGTATTCATTAATGAACTGATTGAACCCTTTTTGATAATAATGCTTGAAAATGAAAGATAGCTGCTCTTCGCGGATAGCTGTGTACTGACTCAGCATCTTAAGATTTAAATCAGTTTGACTATACAACCGATCCTGAGCAAGTGTTTTGAGAATAGTCGAGCGATATTTTTCAAGTTCTTCTTTGGTAGCAAGGTTCGCCCTATGGGACATGCCTCCAACGATGAGGCGATAAGTGACGAAATAGAAAAAAGCGGAAATAGCGTACAAAACCGGATGCAAAAAGACATATTTCATCAACGACAGCTGGATTTCGGTAAATGCAAAAATCACATAAGGAGACCAAATCAAGTCAATCAGACTCATCCCAATCAAAATATCCCTCGCCCATCGGTAGGTATTGGTATCAGCAATGGCTCGATTAGCCAAAAGGTATTTCCAACTGAAGAATAGGTATATCGTGATCGAAAGCAGTTGTGGATAGCCAAGAATTTGATTGATGTTGTCTAACAGATAGTAGTAATCGTGTCTCGAACTGTCTTCGGGAATGGTGTCTAACCCAATCGACCAAATCATGAATGCGAAAACAGACGGAGCCAAGTCCAAAATGGCAGGAGTGAAGTGGAGATAGTCTTTCTTTTTCAGATTAAAACCCTTTTCGAACAAGCTTCTTGTATAGAAAAATGTCACTGGTCCGAACAGCATAATAAGCTCAGGATAAACAAAATCAAGTACCGACGTTATATGTCCATTTCCTGAAGGAAAGAAAACCAGGCTATTGGCCGAAGACAAGCCCAACAAAAACAGAAGCGTTCCAAATAATAGGTTTGAAATGGACCTCTTTGAGCCTAATACAAAAAGGATGATCAACAGACATTGTATGAGCCCGATAAAAACAAACAGGTTCTGGACGTCTATTTTCAATGAATTAGCATTTCGTGTGGAGCAACTCCTTAAAAGTACAGAACCCTCAGGGGTAGCGCAAGTAGTACACTTGTAGGAATACCAGGTTCAGATCACTCAGGAAATAATTCCATTTGCGTGGGTAACAACTGGAAAGACATTCGATGAAGGGGGGTCACTCCGAGTTCTTTGATGCCCGAACGATGGGCGGGAGTAGGATAACCAAAATTGGTTTCCCAGCTGTATCCTGGAAATTCATTGGCTTTTTCTCGCATCAATTCGTCCCGGTAGGTTTTCGCAAGAATAGAGGCTGCAGCAATTGAAAAGTACTTGCCATCACCTTTGATGATACACTCGAATGGCGTGTCATTATGGCTTTTGTAGCGGTTGCCATCAATGAGCAACAGTTCTGGAGTGATTTTCAATTGATCGATCGCGCGATGCATGGCCAGATAGGAAGCATTCAGTATGTTGATCTCGTCGATCTCTTCGGGAGAAGCAACTCCAACTCCATAAGCCAAAGCCGAATCCATGATCTCCTGACGTAAGGCATCACGTTCTTCTTCTTTGAGTTGTTTGGAGTCATTTAAAACTTCATGCTTGAAGTCTTTTTTCAAAATGACCGAAGCAGCCACGACAGGCCCGGCCAGGCACCCACGCCCTGCTTCATCACAACCGGCTTCTATTTTATTTGGATCAAAAAAAGAGGCTAACATCAATCAATTTCGCAGGGGCGAACCACCCCACAGCTTCGCATATTGCTCGCAATGTACGATGATCGATTGATATTCGGAGGGATTGATGGAAGCAGGAATTTCAAATTTCATTTTTCCTTCGTATGTGCTCAAAGGAGTAACCAAAACGGACTGATTGGTGGCATTTTTCCCAGAGATATCCTCAAAGTCCATTTTTGACAGGAAGATTTTCAGGTCGGGAGCTTTCTTGGCTTCAAAATTGTCCGCAAAGACCACAAAGTAGGCATCTCCGTTTTTTTCAATTTTCCAGTCTCCTTCGAAGGTGGTCCAGCGACTATCGGCATCAAAAGTTCCTTGAAAAACCACCTCCTGTGCCCATAGCGTTTGCGCGGATAAGAATGCTAGCAAGACCAATAATTTTCTCATGATTTCTAAAAGTGAACTGTTCGTCGACAAATCTTAACAAAAAAACGACAAAATCATTCGGGGGGAAACCCTTAGCAGCCTGTATTGTCCATTAGAAGGCAAACGGTCAAATATTAATCGCCCATGATCAAAAAATACATCAGCTTTTGGATAGTCACCTGCCTGCTGTTGGTAGCCGCTTCCAACAATCAAAGTCATGAATCCAATTCAGTAGCAACTGGTCAAGCTCCTGTAAGCATGGCTTTCAATCATTAACTCACTGTCGTCAAAAACTCAAGATCACTTTTCAAACATGAACAAACTCATCTGCCTTTTACTTTTCGTGGCCAATTTTTACAGCGCCACAGCACAGGAGCTTACACAAACCCTGAAAGGTCGCATTGTCGATCAGGTTTCCAAGTCTCCAGTCATCGGCGCAACGGTCATTATCCAGGGAACCGAACCTTTGAAAGGAGCAACTACGGATATCGATGGCTATTTCGCAATCAAACAAGTGCCCATTGGTCGGGTTTCTTTATCCATTTCTTCAGTAGGATATGAACAAAAAGCCATTCCGAATGTCCTGATCGAGTCGGGAAAGGAAAAATTCCTCAACCTGGACATGGTAGAAGCGCTGATCGAAATGGAAGAAGTAGTCGTGGTAGCCGACGCACAAGACCGGGGACAACCCATCAATGAGCTGGCTACCGTTAGTGCCATCTCTATCAATGTGGAAGAAACCAGTCGCATGGCAGCCACTTTTGATGATCCGGCACGTGCGGCGCTTACCTATGCCGGGGTTTCTACTGGAGGTGATGACTTACTCAATGAGATTGTGATCCGCGGCAATAGCCCAAAAGGTATTTTGTGGCGTCTGGAAGGGGTGGAAATCCCCAACCCCAATCACTTCGGAAGTGTCGGCTCTTCTGCAGGTGGGATCAGCATGTTGAGTTCCAACTTGCTGAGTACTTCCGACTTTTTTACCAGTGCATTTCCTTCTGACTATGGCAATGCCACTTCCGGGATTTTTGATTTGCGCATGCGTCAGGGAAACTTTGACAAACATGAGCATACGCTACAAGCAGGATTGTTAGGCGTGGCTGCAGCTTCCGAAGGACCGATCAATCGCCAGAAAAGATCCAGTTATCTGGTGAATTATCGCTACAGTACGCTCGCATTATTTGATAACCTTGGCATTGAAATTCTGGGCTCTCAAGAAGATGTCACTTTTCAGGACCTGTCCTTTAAAGTCAATCTACCAGGAACGAAATTAGGTTCCTTTTCGATCTGGGGATTGGGGGGTAAAAACACCTACACTTATCGTCCTCTACTAGAGTTTGGGGAATGGGACTATGAAGACAATGAGCAACAAATGGGAGTTGCAGGTTTGACCAATGTGGCCTACCTCAACAAAAACACCTACATCAACACGGTCGTCTCTTACTCGCTTTTCGATACCCATTATGTCTTTGACTCTTTGAGGTTCCGCGCACTTGAGGACGAAGAAGTAGTGGAGAAAGCGTTGCGTATTTCCAGCTATTTGAACCACAAGTTCAATGCAAAAAACTCGATACGGGTGGGTGGAATCTTCAGCAACCTGGCCTTTGATTTGGCCTATGATGAATGGGATTATGACCTTAATCGGTCCGTGAATTATCTCAATGAAAACGGAAGTACCAATTTCTTCCAGGCATTTACGAACTGGCAACATCGCGCCAACGAGGAATTAACGATCAATGTAGGACTACACGCTTCCCATTTCCGCTTGAATCAGGATTGGTACATTGAGCCCCGACTGGGATTCCGTTGGGCTTACGCACCAGGAAAAGCCTTGACCGGTGGTGCAGGACTGCACAGCCGCATGGAAACTTTGGCCTTGTACATGGGGAAAGAGTTTCTGGAAGATGGTACATCTCGCCAAAACAATCGTGACTTAAGCTTTACCAAAGCAGCGCATGTGGTATTGGGTCATGAGTGGATGCTGACTAACGAAATTCGTTTCAAAGCCGAGGCTTATTATCAGCATTTGTATGATGTGCCGATTTGGGCAACAGACACCACAACAGATCAGTACCTCAGAAGTTTTTCTATCCTCAATACTTTCGAAGGATGGACCTCTGATGACCTGGATAATGGTGGCAGAGGCAAAAATTATGGCCTGGAATTCACACTGGAAAAATTCTTCTCCAATGGCTACTACTTCCTGAGCACCCTTTCTCTTTATGAGTCTAAATATAAAGGCTTAGATGGCATTGAAAGATCAACACGATTTGATGGGAAATACATTTTCAATGTAGTAGGAGGTAAAGAGTGGACTTTCGGAGCGAACAATAACAAGGTGATCAGTATCAATGGTCGGGCCATCTCTTCCGGAGGAAAAAGAGAAGCACCGATTAACGCCTTTGCTTCGCAACAAGAAGGGTATACGGTACGGGATTTTAGCAGGAATTTCGAAACACAACTCGAACCATACTGGCGATTTGATCTGGGAATCACCTACAAAGTGAACAAAATTAATCGGACCACAGCCATTGTGCTTAACGTTCAAAATGTGGTCGGCCGTGCTAACGAGTTTGGTCGCTACTATAGCACTACTACCAATCAAATTGTCTCTGAGTCACAGGTGGGCATGTTCCCGAATTTGGCTTATAAGGTGAGTTTTTAATTAACTGGTCCGAGTTTCTTTAAATTAGAAGTCAGGTTAAGTAAAAAAGAAACCCGTCAGTCCGGCCGGGGCATGTCCGGGAATCTCAATGTTATTTAGTAAACCCAATATTGAGATTCCTTGTTCAGGCACCCTGCCTACGCAGGAATGACGTTTAACCTGACTTCCTTTGGTTTTCCAATGCCCTCCTTTAGAATCATAAGATTCCCTACCATCAATCCAGGAATTCCAATACTTATCGCAATGAGACACCTACTCTGATGCCTGCCTTGTTCGGCAGATAGGCAGGGAATGACGTAATAAAAGTAAATAATACTACGCCCAAACCTTCGTACCTTCTGTACAATTGCGGCACATCTCTATTTCACTCCTGCCTTTCAGTAAAGTTGAACGGAAATCAACGTAGGCCTGAGCATTCCAGATTTCCTCAAAGGAAGTTTCAAAGGTATTTCCCAGGGTGTAATGCGCATCCTTATCAAAGCAACATGGAACCACTTTACCGTCCCAGGTGATTACGCAACTGCTCCACATTTTCCAGCAATGATCCAGCAGCTTATTTTTTACGGCGTATGTACCATCGGCCTGCAGGCGATACCTTGAATATTTGTCCTTCGTCGGGATCAGCGGACTACCCAATTCATAATCGTAGATCTGAGCAGTTTTAAATGCAATTTTGTCTACGCCGTATTCCCTGGCCAATTGCTCCGCTTCCTCGATTTGGTGTTCGTTGGGCTTCACCACTAGGAACTGCCAGGTAACAAAAGGTGTCGCACTCTTCAATTCCTTTTTCTTCTGGATAATATTTCTAGTGCCTTCCAAAACTTTGCTCAACTGGCCTTCTTTCCGGTAGGACTCGTAGGTCTCTTGTGTGGTGCCATCGATGGAAATAATGAGTCGATCCAATCCGGATTTTATCGTGGCCTCTGCCTGTTGATCATCCAGAAAATGTGCATTCGTTGAAGTAGCTGTATACATTTTCCGGTCACGGGCATAGTTCACCATTTTCAGAAAGTCTGGGTTCAGGTATGGTTCGCCCTGGAAATAAAAGGTCAGATAAGTCGTTTTGGAGGATATTTCGTCTATCAATTGTTGATACCTCGGGAGTTGCAACTTTCCAGTGGGTCTCGTGAACGAACGCAAGCCGCTAGGGCACTCGGGGCACCTTAGATTACAGGCAGTTGTCGGCTCGATGGCCATACTGATGGGCAACCCCTGAATTTTGGGGTTCCCAGTAATTCGCGAAATGATGTACGAACCCAGGATCAGGAAGGCATTGATTACCCGATTTAAGGTTAGCTTTGACAGCAATTGTAACGTATCGCGAAAGCTGATAAACATAAGGTAAACCTATACGCTGAAATTTAAATAGTCATGTCAAAACGAAACTTTCTCTGCTCATTGTTCCTCGTCCTTGCCATGATTGTCAATTTTTCCGTCAAAGCGCAAATCCAGCTTTCCAACGAAGCCACCATTTCCATGGTTACCATCGGGCCCTACGATCCCGAATTATGGTCATCCTGGGGGCATTCGGTCATTCGTGTTCACGACCCGTTACAAAATATCGATTGGTCTTACGATTACGGGCGGTTTTCCTTCGAACAGGCAAATTTCTACTGGAATTATGCTTTGGGCAAGACCTACTACAGCATTGGTAAATTCAATGACTACCCGCGTCTAAGAAACCATTATCAAAGACAAAACCGAAGTGTCATTGAGCAAGTGATGAATTTCACCCCAGCAGAGGTGCAAAAGGCCTATGAATTTCTCGAGGAAAACAACAAACCTGAAAACAAGGAATACCTCTATAACTATGTCTATGACAATTGTGCTACGCGTCTGGTAGACCTGGTGGAAGCGACCATTCCAGGTAAAGTCACGTTTGATCCTTCATTTATGAAAGAGGGCAGTACCATCCGAGACCTAATGGACGAAGGCCTGGAATTCCAGCCCTGGGGTGACCTGGTAATTGACCTGTTTCTAGGCACACAAATCGATCATGTGGCTAACCAAAAGGAATACCTCATGATGCCAGATTATGTACGGCAGAGCTTTGCTAAATCCACCATCGATCGGGGAAGAAAGGCAGTTCCTTTGGTGAAAGAAGAAATCATCGCTTATCAAGCGAAACCTGAAAACCTGGCCAATGGCATCTTCACACCATTCAATGTTTTCGTGCTGATCTTCTTTGTGGTAGGCTTCATCACCAACAAGAATTTCAAAACATTGAAGCGCACCAAATGGATCGATTATGTGCTCTTTACACTAGTAGGTATTTTGGGGTTGGTATGTGCGTTTTTGTGGTTTGGTACCGAACACTTGTCCAAATACAACTGGAACCTGCTTTGGGCCATTCCTTTTCATATTCCCGCCATCTGGATGACCAATAAAGAAAAGTATCAGCCTTTTCTAGCCAGGTATTTCCGGTTCACAGCAGTACTTTATGCCTTATTGCTACTCTTCTGGGTGATCCTCCCCCAACCTATCCACCAGTCTTTGGTTCCATTCATTCTATTACTTGTTCTTCGAGCATTTTACATCAGTTATGATTTGAGTAGGATTTGACCAAACCTTCCGTTCCCGAACACTTGTAGATAATTCACGAATTATCTGTACTCGGATGAGGTAGAGGTGAATTTTTTTCGGAGATTGGTTCCATTCTTTGCAACCGATTTGTAGCTTTATTGAGTATAACTATTGATTATGGATTATAAGAAAGGGATTCCAGTCGGGCACACCTGGCAATCATATTTACTTAAATCCAGTCTGGATGGTCCTTTCTCAAACCAAGTCGAAAATTATCTCTTACAATTCGAAAATAGCTGGAAGGAACTTTTTCCAACCCCTCAATATGAATTATGTCAGCTTGATGGAGGAAGTAGACTAAGACCAACCATAGCTTTTCTCGGTTATTTGATTTCTCCAGACTCCTCCAAAACCAATATTTCCAGTCAAATCGTTGAATTGGGGATAAGCATAGAAATGATTCACAAGGCCTCACTATTAATTGATGATATAATCGATAGAGATGAATTCAGAAACGGGGTAAAAACCTTTCACATAGTTAATGGGGAAGATAAAGCCCTTGCAATGGCTACATATCTGATTGGCAGTGCCTTCAATAAAATGGCGATTTCTATTGATGCACTAAAACCCAGAAATAACTTAACGAGATACATGGAGTTGTCAGGAGCTATCTTGAAAGATATGTCAGAAGGGTTAATGATGGAATTGGGTATGTTTGAGATACAAAAATCTCGTCTTGATGTGGCAAAAGAAATTATCAATAAAGAAACAGCCTCTATCATAAAGAATGCACTCACGCTTGGTTATTTAATAAGAAACCCAGAGAATCCTGCTATAGTGAATAGCTTGAAGGTAATTGGTGAGTCTTGTGGATATATTTTTCAAATTATGAATGACATTGAACCCTTCGGAGATGCCGATAAAAGAGCTTTGAATAAAGGGAACAGCGTAATCGAATTCTATAATGATCGGAAGAATGTAATTGTTAGTTACATTTTTCAAATGTTGAATGAAAAACAGAGACAAAAACTACTAGAAATCCAGGACAAGGAAAAAGGCACTAAATTGTTAAAACAATACTTTTACCAGCTAGAAGTATGGCCGAACTTTAAGTTGGAATTTCAAGAAGTTGTTACTCAAATCGATCAAAGTATTGAAGTAATTGGAAATGAAGGAATCAGTGAATCTTGGTGCAAGAATTGTAAAAGCTTCGTTAGAGCACTTATAAAAATTGCAGAAGGAAGGCTCCATCTTCAAGTTTAGATAACCATTAATTTCCAGAGAGCTTCCAAACGTTTGGAAAGATCTTTAAAACGGCTATTAGCAAATTAATGAATACGGTTGCTGTGGATACAGCCACATTTATTTTGGTATTTACAGGATAGTTGGCAGATTCTATGATCTCCTTTACGATCTTAATGTACTCAATTTGTTTTTCGACTTTCAATTCTTTTAAAGCATTTTCATAGTATTGTGAACTCTTTGTTTTAAGGTTCATAACAATGTTTCTAATCGCCCTACTTCTTATATAACTTATAACTGGAAAACCCACCACTACGGCTAAGATGATGATTACCCACGATATGGTTAATATCAAGTCAGAGCTGTTACCAAAAGTCGCCGTTTTTAAAATTTTTAAGGTATCGTCGGGAGCATGAATCGTAAATAAGGTGACATACATGGTGCCAGCAATAAAGAAAGCATTTTGATAGAATGCAGAATTCTTTGTGATATCAACAAGCCAGTTAGTATAAGCTGGGTAGAATCTAGAATATTTTTCTATATCCGAACTTGAGAGACGAACAAGGAAATGCAACAAGTGAGCAAACAGCATGTATCCTATAATACTCAGCAGAATAGAGACAAATAAAGCTGTTAATGATGTTATTCCTAAGGCATCTATAGTTACGAATTCCAGAATGATCGATATAATCACAAAAAATGTAGCTATAGTAATTCCAATCCAGATGTTTTTTTTGGAATAAACTGCCTCTTTTAACTTACGACGTTCTGCACTTAATACAGGATCCCCAACAAAGTTTTGAAAGCCATTTTTCAATAAATCAGAGTACTGTTTAGCACAAATCATGATTGTATCAAAAATCCCTACAAGCAAGAAATATTTCAATAAGAATAGGTCAGTAGGGTAATAGAGGTTGAGAATAGAACTAAAAAACAGGAAAATTACTGACCCTGTAAATAGTAATGTATAAGAAGTTTTATCTGCAAAGGAGAAAAAGAAATTCATTCAGAACACAACTATAATCAATAGTTATCTTCAATACATTGCCTTGAAGAAGAATGGATCTCACCCCAACTCAAACAAATGCCGGGGGTGTTTCTGGGAAAGGATTTCTAGTTGCTTCTGTTTGCTGACGTGGGTATAGATCTGGGTCGTGTTAATGGAGCTATGTCCAAGAAAACTCTGGATGTATTTGATGTCTACGTCTTGTTCTAAAAGAAGCGTGGCAAAGGTGTGTCGAAACGTGTGTGGTGTAACTTTTTTCTGAATCTTTGCCTTTTGACAATACTTAGTGATCAGAAAACGAACCGATTGCGTAGATAACGGTGTGTCAAGCCGGCTGACAAAAAAAAACCAACCTGCTCGATTCGGTTTTGATATTCAGAGTGATACTCCAGTACTGTTCTCAATGTTTCCTGATTAACAATCTGGATGACTCTCTCCTTATTGCCTTTACCTCTTATTAGCACTCGTCCGGTTTCAAAATTCAGGTCAGGAACACGTAGTTTACACAATTCTGAAACGCGCAGACCAGTGGCAAATAGTAATTCCATTATGCATAGATCTCTAAGCTTTTCACCATAAGCATGGGTGGATTTCCTTTTGGCCATTTGCAATTCTTCCTTCACTAATAGAAACAGGCGTTTGATCTCTCCCAAATCCATCACAGTTGGCAATTGTTTGGGTTCTTTGATCTTAAGCTTCACTTTGCGGTAGGGGTTCACAGGAATGTAATCTTCGAACTCCAGGAAATTTAGAAAGGACTTAGAAGAGGCAATCTTTCTCTTAATCGTCCGGGGCTGAAAACTTGAGAGCTCCTGAATGTAACCTTTGATGTGGTGTTTCGTGATTTCTCGGACCAATTCTACCTTCGATTGAGACAAGAACTTTTCAAATTGGATGAGATCGATCTCATAGAATTGCAGGGTCTTGGCACTTAGGTTTTTTTCGTATCGGCAGTGGTCAAAAAAGAGTTGCTTTGACTCTTTAAGGTTCATAGGCGCTCCAGGTTTAGGTGGGCCGAATATCACGATAAATATCCATTTCCCCTAGTGCCCTACAATGGTGCCTTGTTGCTAATGGCACGGATAGCTTATCTTGTCAATAAGCGTCATTGAGGAAATTTCAAATATTTTTCCTCCCCTCTGCAACTATTCTCAAAAGTTGGAGTTTCACCGCCAAGAAAGCCAAAGAACTTGAATCAACCAAACGATAACGAGCTCATGCAGATGGTTCAGGATGGTGATCTCAGTAAGATGGGATTGCTATACGAACGCCATCATAGGTCCCTTTTTGGGTTTTTCTATCGACTGACCGATAGTGGATCCGAAAGTGAAGACCTGGTGCAGAATGTATTCTATCGGTTACTCAAGTATCGGCACGCTTTCAAAAATGATGGAAAGTTCGTGTACTGGCTGTACGCTGTGGCGCGAAACGTTTCCAAAGATGTCTACAAGAAAAAAGACCCCCTGATGCATTCGAGTGAGTTAGAAGATATAGGGGAACAGGAACCAGGAGAACAGAACGTGGAAGATCAAATCACACACGATGAACAGAAGGGCACACTAAATATGGCTCTTAAACGCCTCTCGGAAGAACAGAGAGAAGCCATTGTGATGAGCAAGTTTCAGGGTTTGAAATATCATGAAATCGCGGTGATTGCTAACTGTACAGAAAGTGCCATCAAGGCGAGGATCAGACGGGGGATCATGGAATTGAAGAAAATCATGGATAAAGCCGAGCAAGCATGAAGGAACAGATAGAAAAAAATTGGAATTGCGATATCGCCCTGGAGCACATGCTGCAGGAATTGGGTAATGGACAATTTGATGCTACGGATCTGGAAGCCATTTGTGAAGCACATCCTGATTGTGAAAAGACCATCCGGGAGTCTTACATCCTATGGCATGAAATGGATGCCATGGCCGTTCCTGAGCCCTCGGAAAACATGCGTGGTGCTTTTCTTGAAATGCTGGCCGAATTCGAAAAGGAGGAAAACTCTAAGCTTCAAAAACCTACAATCGCCATTAATTGGAACCAGGCATTCCGCTGGGCGGCTGTTTTTATCATTGGTTTGTTGATTGGATTACTGGTTCAACAGACACCCACCAACAATGTGCAGTTAGCGGATGAAAGTCCTGAAGTTTCTAAGCTTCTTGCGGTGAGTAATCCCACAACGGACCGTCTCCTGGCTATTCAGCAGATCAAAGAAATCCGTAATCCGCAAGATCCTGTTATCGAGGCCCTGAATGAAACGCTAATGAAGGATCCCAATGTCAATGTTCGATTGAGTGCCATTGAAGCAATGGTCCATTTCATTGATCATCCTAAGGCTCGGACTTCTTTAGTGGCTGCCCTGCCTTATCAGGATTCGCCGATTGTTCAACTCACGCTGGCACAATTACTGATCAACCTTCATTCGGACCAAAGCCTGGACGAACTGAATACCCTGATCAATTCCGCAGACCTTGATCATGACGTCAAACTCCATTTGAAAGAGACTTTAAACACATTATAACATGAAATTTCTACTAAGCACTTTTGTATTGTTTTCGATGGCGGTGTGTCTGGGACAAGATATGCCCGATCAACAAGCATTTGAAATTGATGTAAAAAACCTGGAAACGCTCAACCTACATAACCTTCGTGGGGATGTAGAAGTAAAAGGGACAGACACCAAAAAAATACGGGTGACGATCAAACGGCAATTAGACGCCAGAAGGCAAGCACTCATTGATGAGGCCAGGTCACAGTATTATTTTGATACACTGACCCGTGGAACTGGTATCTATTTTGTCATGCAATCGCCCCATCTTGATTTCAAGATTGACCGGGATGGATTTGGCTACTACAACTCACGCAATAGCTGGACCTGGAATGATCGCGAGTCGGTGAGTTACCGATTTGATATCACGGTTGAATTTCCGAAGCACATGAACCTCAATGTTTCCAGTCATCACGATGGGTTAAGCATTGAAGAAGTAGATGGAAACTTATATGCCAAGAGTCATCATAAGGACCTGTTTGCACAGGGAATTGGAGGAAATGCCATGTTAAAATCCCATCATGGTGACATTGAAGCCAGTTTTTCTAAAAACCCCAGTGATGAGTGTCGATTCAAAACCCATCACGGAGACATAAAAATCACTTATCAGGATAAGTTTTCAGCTGATGTCAAACTGAGCAGTCATCACGGAGAATTCTTCACAGAATTTGACTGGGAGCCTAAGCCGATGCGAGTCATCAAGGAACCATCTTCCAAAGGCACCAAGTACAAAATAGGTGATGGTACGTATGTGGCAATTAATAATGGTGGTCCACTGCAACAGTACAGCACCTGGCACGGGGATATTTATCTGGTCAAAAATTAAGAATACCGCAAAGGATTTTTCTGGAGACCTTCATTCTCACCCCAGCCCCTAAAGGGTGTAAAAGGCACTCTCCCTTAAGGGAATATAAGGGTCATTATTACAGGTTACCATGTAATTGAAAAATCTTTCACTAAACGTTTTAGCAATAATTGAATCATTAAAAGTATTAAACATGAAAAAGCAGATTTGGTTAGCAGTCGTTTGCTTGATAACAAACCTGGGGGTATTCGCTCAGGAAGAGCAAGAATTCACCGTTCCATTAAGTGATCCGGGAAAACCTGGTACCCTGGTGGCTAGTATGCATCGTGGTTCCATACGTGTAGAAGGTTACAATGGCAAAGAAGTGAAAATCAAGGTGGTTACTGCAGAAGAAGATGAGGACCGAGATACAAGAAGGAGTGGGCTTAGAAGAATCCCCAATGCGGCCGCTCAGTTTGACATTGAAGAAAGAAACAATGTGGTCACCATTTCTGGTATCAAAAGCAAAAGAGTGGATTTCATGATCATGGTCCCTGAAGCATTTTCACTGAACCTGAAAACGCACCACGATGGCTTCATTGGAGTAAAGAATGTGAAAGGCAATATTGAAGCCGACGGGCACCATGAAGACATTGAAATGTCTGGCATTTCTGGCTCAGTTGTTGCTGACACCCATCATGGTGAAATCACAGTAGCCTTTGATGACGTGGAAAGAGGTACACCCATGGCTTTCAGCACGTACCATGGTGACATTGATATCACACTGCCCGACGATGTAAACAGTTCGGCCAAAATCAAGACCACCAAAGGAGAGGTCTATACGGATTTTGACCTGGACCTGAAAGTGGAAGTAACCAACGTCGATTCCAGGCGAGGAGAAGGCACTAAAATTCAGGTAGGTGGATGGTTAAAAGGAGACCTGGGTTCCGGTGGAGCAGAATATATGTTCAGCAGCTACCACGGAGATGTCATCATTCGAAAGAATTGACATCAATAGGTGAAATAGAAAGCAGGCATATGCGTACATTTATCGCTTCAAATGTGCCCTATGCCTCGATTCTTTCCTCTACTTTTCCTCTTTTCTTTGGCGGCATGCCAAAGTCCTGAGAATACATCCATCAACTTTTCTTTAACGGAACAGCAAAGTGGTACCGACGCTTTGTTGATCGCCATGTCGATCCTGGATGGAGAAACCGTTTGGATGAGTGGCACCCAATCAACGTTCCTTCGTACAATGGATGGCGGGGAATCCTGGGAGTTGTTCTCACACCCTGAAATAGACACGTTTCAGTACCGGGACATTCACGCGTTTGATGACGAATCCGTGGCACTGTTGTCGATTGGAGAAGGGGCCAATTCACAAATTCATTTGTACTCGGAATCAGCGGGCTGGAAAGTGACATATGTCATGGACCATCCGAATGGATTTTTGAACAGCATCGATTTTTGGGATGACCAAATTGGGTTGGCATACGGAGATTCATTTGACGGCAAGCCATACCTGATGAAAACCGAAGATGGCGGCCATACCTGGAGCAGAATTGATCCTGAAGTATTGCCAGATGCGGAAGAAGGGGAAGGCGGATTTGCTTCCAGTGGAAGCTGTATTTCGGTTCAGTCGGGTGGGCTAGCCTGGATTGGAACAGGAGCCGGTGGAAGTGCACGGGTATTGAAAACGACCGATTATGGCGAAAGCTGGGCAAGCTATGAAACACCGATCATCAAAGGAGATGCGGCAGGTATCACCTCCATACATTTTCGTAATGACAATCATGGCCTGATTGCCGGAGGAGACCTGGCAATTACTGATATTTATACCGAAAATTTAGCGTTTAGTATCGATGGTGGCCAGAGTTGGGTGTTGACCGAACAACCAGAAACTACTGGGGCCTTTTACGGCAGCGATTTGATTAGCATGAAAGGAAAAACAGTGGTGGTGGCTTGTGGCCCCAAAGGGGCAGATATCACTTTTGATGCCGGCCTTACCTGGAATACCATTGCTACCGATAATCTTTGGGTAGCCGACCTGCATGCAGATGGTTACGGCTGGTTGGCAGGTAGAGCTGGGAAGATCTTGAAGCTTGAACTAAACTAGCCACTTCTTCGTAGTTTTGTTATATGGCAGAGAATGAGAAAAGGAGACTTTCACAACTAGAGGAACAACTGAGTAATACATTAAGTGCAGTCGACTCACTTCATGCAGATGTAGCAACATTTAAAGAGTATGCGGTAGAAAACAATAAAGTGGTCAATGGCATGCTCAATAAAATGGATGAGACTCAAGACATGATAAAAGACATTGTAACCGAGATGGTCGCAGAAAGAAAACAAAGAAATCTGGAAATCGATACCATCAACAGAAGACTAGATCGACTAGAAAATCAGTAAGCCCCTCATGAATCGCAGACCCAGAAGGAACCGCCAATCGGCCGCCATACGAGACCTGGTACAAGAAACACAAGTCACCACCAACGATCTGGTATTTCCCCTCTTTCTTTTAGAAGGCAATAATAAAAAATCAGAAGTGGCTTCCATGCCCGGCATCTACCGACATACCCTGGACCTGATGCTTCCTTTGATCGAGGAATGTCTGAAAGCAGGCATCAAGGGTTTTGACGTCTTCCCGGTAGTAGAAGAAAAACACAAAGATAAGACTGCTACCAATAGCTACGATCCTAATTTCTTCTATCTCCAGGCATTGAAAAAGATCAAGCAGGAATTTCCTGAAGCCTGGGTCATCACCGACGTAGCCATGGACCCTTATAGTTCCGATGGACATGATGGGCTGGTTGAAAATGGTGAGATCCTGAACGACGAAACGCTGGAAATACTGGCCAAAATGACACTTGCCCAAGCGGATACAGGAATTGACATGATCGGACCTTCTGACATGATGGATGGCCGGGTCGGATACCTTAGAGAAGCTTTGGATGATGCAAGGCACAAAAATGTCGGAATCATATCCTACACTGCAAAGTACGCAAGTGGCTTTTACGGCCCTTTCCGTGATGCATTGGATTCTGCGCCTAAGTTTGGCGACAAAATGACCTATCAAATGAATCCGGCCAACAGGTCCGAAGCATTACTGGAAGCAGAATTGGATTACAACGAAGGAGCAGATATTTTGATGGTGAAGCCAGGATTGCCTTACCTGGATATCATTGCCGACCTGAAAAGCCATTTCCCCATTCCCATTGCGGCTTATCACGTTTCGGGAGAGTACGCCATGATCATGGCTGCCGGAGAAAAGGGGTGGTTAGATGCAGACCGTACCATGTTGGAAAGCCTGACTAGCTTGAAAAGAGCCGGGTCCGATATTATCCTGACGTACTATGCATTGGAGTTCGCGAAAAGACAAGCGTGATTATCGACTAGCGCTTATTTCTTCCTGGTTTTCGTCCTCGACTTGCAGATGATTTCCTACTTTTTGGATTGGTGTTTGCCTTGTCTTCTTCCAAAAATTTCTTGCCTCTTGCTCCTTTAAGCGCCATGATTTCTTTGGCACTCAAATGACGCCAGTTACCGCGTGGTAGATCTTTTTTGGTTAGGTTGCCAAACATGACCCGGTCCAGCCTTTGTACCCGGTATCCTAACTTCTCAAAGATCCTCCGGACAATGCGATTTCTTCCGACATGGATCTCTATCCCCAGGATTTGGGCGTCATCGCCCACAATTGCCAGTTCATCTACAGGAGCAATCCCGTCATCAAGCTCTACCCCTGCTACAACTTTGTCAAAATCTTCCGCAGTGATCGGTTGGTCCAATTCTACCTGATAGATTTTTCGGATACGCTGACTTGGGTGGGTCAATCTTCGGGCCAGTTCCCCGTCATTAGTAAACAGCAGCAAGCCAGTGGTATGTCTGTCTAACCGACCTACTGGATAAATTCGTTCTTCACAAGCATTGTCCACCAAATTCATCACCGTTTTTCGGTCATGGGTGTCTTCCATGGTCGTGATGAAATCTTTCGGTTTGTTCAGCAATACGTACTGTGTTTTCTCAGGACGAAGTGTCTTGCCTTTGTACACTACCCGATCCTTGGGACCAACTTTCAATCCCATTTCCCGAACCACTTCCCCATTGACTTTAATCAGTCCTGATTGGATCAGTTCATCTGCATCACGCCGAGAACAAATGCCTGCGTTAGCGATGTAGCGATTGAGTCGGATCGGTGCATTATCAGTTTTTGGCTTAGGGTCAGCTGACTTTGACCTTGCTCCTCCGGGTCTTGGTGTGGGCCTTGGACGACTTGATTTGTTGTACTCATCATCCGGTCTTGACCGACGTTTAAAACCACCGGTTTTTCTTTCTCCACGTGCAGGCCGGGAGTCTTCCGTTTTATTGTATCGATTTCCCGAACCGGGTTTTGATCGGTTAGGACGACCATCCTCGGGTCCTTTCGAGCGATTTCCCGGACCTGATTTAGGTCTATTGGTGCGGTTATCGTTGGATCTATCGGGTCTTTTCCCGCCTCTATTCGGTTTCCTCTCCAATGCTATTCTCCTCCATTTTGAAATCCTTCGGAGTAGGCAGCTCTTTCAGATCGTTGATCCCGAAGTAATCCATGAACTTTTTGCTGGTACCATACAGCAATGGTCGACCAATGGCTTCGGACTTTCCTTTGATCTCAACCAATTCCTTTTCCAACAACTTTTGAACGGCATAATCGCAATTCACCCCACGTATTTGCTCCATTTCACCCTTAGTCATGGGTTGTTTGTAAGCAATAATGGCTAACGTTTCCAGCGATGAATTGGAAAGTCGTTTTTTGGATTGCTGTTTTAGTAGAATCCCGATACTTGCCTGATAAGCGGGTTTCGTCAGAAACTGATATCCGCCTCCACTTTTCACCAATGAGAAAGAAAATTCATCTTTTTCGTATTTCTGGGTCAGGGACTCAATGGCCTCCAAAATGTCTTTGACCGGAATATCCGCATCAAACATTTCTTTCAAACAGGCCGTAATTTCTTTTTCTGTAATAGGTTTTGGAGAGCAGAAAACCAATGCCTCCACATGATGTGAGAGAAAATCCATTGAATGACCTTACTTCTTCTTATTGAGTTTGGCCTCTATGGAATGCATGGTGTGTGGTACCGCCTTCAATCGCTCTTTGCTGATCAGTTTTCCCGTATCCACACAAATGCCGTAAGTACCGTTTTTGATTCTTATCAAGGCATTTTCCAGGTTATTGATGAATTTCTGCTGACGAGCGGCCAACTGACTGAGTTGCTCTTTTTCAGCTGTATCTGCACCGTCTTCCAGGGTTTTTACATTTCCATGGGTAAAATCCGTGCCTTCATCACTACTTCTGGTCAGAGACCGCCTCAGAACTGACAATTCATTCCTTGCTTTATCCAGCTTTTGATTAATCAAAAATTCGAATTCAGAGAGTTCTTCAGGAGAATATTTGTTTTTTTCAGCCATGACGAGTACAGTTCTATGGTTCAAAAAGTGGTGCAAAAGTAACGATTCGAAAGCTATTTAGCTAGTTGATTCGAAATACAAAGTTTATAGATCAGTAAACAAGGTACGATCAAGGTCAAAAATCCCTGCCTACCACGACGGTTTCTTTGATAATTTCCGACTGGCCATTGCTATTGAATACTTCGAAAACAACTACATAATAACCTACCCTAACCACACCACCATCAACACCGGTACCATCCCAACGGATAAACCCATCTGCCGCCAGGGAGACGCCCCTAGCCAGCTCTTTCACAAAACGGCCATTCTGATCAAAGAGTGTGATGTTGGCGAAATTGCCCGCGTTTTCGAATTCGTAATTGATTGTCGTAAAGGAATTTGTTCCACTTCCAGGCACAAATACGCGAGGTTCCGCTTCAACCGGATCATTGAACGCTGACAAGTCCAATGATTGGCTATTAGCCGCTCCAGGTGTACCAAAATTCACTGTACTGGCTGCTGAATTCCAATTATCAGCACCATTCGGAGCATCAAAAGAAATGCGCTCAAGCGTAACACCATCTACAGATCGCAGCAGATCACTATGAAAGTCTGCATCATAGAAAAGTGAATCCTGATCATTGCCCAACGCATCGATGAGATAAACATCGCCAAAGTCATTGGCATAGGTCGGTAGATCGTCAATTTCAATCAAGTTTTCCGTAGGTGCATCAGGGAAATCCAACTGCAAACGAGCTACATCTTCGGTAAATGCCAGATAAGATTGCGGTGAAATGATCAAGTCATCATCGGTGATGATACGATCCTGTGTAGCATTACCAAGAGACCAACCTTTCAAAGAAATAAATTGATCGGTCGTATTGTACACTTCTACAAAATCAACACCATCATCCAGTGGGTTAAATAAGATTTCACTCAATAAGATCTGGGAAAACTCAGCCTCAAAAGGTAAGACTAACTCAGCGGTATTGGCCCGCACTGCGTTCCCAAGACAATCCTGCACCAATACTGCGGTCACCGTATATACCACCCCCCTTTCCAATGGTTGATTCAAGGAGAGGGTGACGGATGTAAGATCACCTTCAACAATGGTGGTATTTCCTACTTCAATTCCTCCGGAAATCTCAATGACAGGTTTCAGTGTGGGAATCAGCGCTTCGTCAAATTCAACCAGTATAGAGTCCGCATTGATGGCTATGGCATTGATCAGATTAGGTCCAAAATTGTCGGGAATATCTTCTCGGATAGAATTGGTCAATCCCGGCGTTCCCCCAGCCTCAGCTATGCTACTGCCCCAATTATTGGAAATGCCGCATGGATTGTTGGTGTCACGCATTTCCAGGGAATAACCCCCGTCGCTTTTATCGGTATCATGCCAATCAGCCAGATAATCTATTTGAAAGATGAGTTCTCCCCGGTAAATCAAGGACAATTGCTCGCCACTGTTACTCAAACCAGGGAAGCTACCTACGCCATTCACATTTACTCCACTGAAATCAGCTATTCCTGAAGTACTCACCAATACCTGATATTCTCCAGGAAGGATCGCGCCACCGATAGGAGCAGAAAACCCAGAGCCATCCTGAATCAACATTTCGTTCAAATCCAGAATACCTTCAGAACGGTTGAAAATCTCCAAATACTCACGATTAGGTAAGCCCACTTCAGGATCAGGATCAGACATGATCTCGGTAATGATGATGTCATTGAAAGTAGGTGCAATCGCCTGTAGAAACACAAAGGTCGTATCATTCATGACGTTGCCAGAGCAATCCGCAATGTTGGAGACAGCAAAGTCAATTTGCTGTAATGCAGAAGTCTCCTCATTAAAAGTCAACTGTAACTCTTTTAATGTTTCATCATAACTTGATGCCTCAATGATTGCCGCTTGACCAGCGGCAAAATCTAATACTGATGCAGCTAACATCTCCTCCGAAAAGGTTATCGTCAATTGACCTGAAGAAAAAATGCTTTCGACGATGGTCGGCTTTTCTGTTTCGACGGTGATATTATTGGCCATACCTGGAGTTCCTCCAATCTCCGAGGTAGAGGCCCCCCAGCTATTAGCTGGTGAGCAGGCACTATTCCGATCAATCAGCTCCAGGCTGTAACCGCCACCATCGCGATCCGGATCGCCGTACCAGCTATCTTCATAATGAATTTGATCAATGACCAGGTTCCCCGAAGTTCTTAATACAACAGAATCTTCATCATTAGTAAAGCTGATCAGATCGCTAACGCCTACTACGTTAAATCCAGACATCAAATCCAGGTCACTTTCATCGACGATGGCTACATATTCATTTGACTTCAGAAAATAAGTTTCAAGTGTGGATGTGGCATTCGCTTTAGACAGGATCAGGCCTTGCAAGTCTACAATGGAATCCGAGGCATTGAAGAGTTCAATGTATTCTACTTCGGGTAAACCTACGGCTGGACTTGGATCAGCCATGATCTCATTGATGATCAGGTCCCCCGGTTGCGGAGCTGCAGCGATTGTGAAAGTCAAGGTTATGTCTACCATTGCATTTCCTCTACAATCAGTAAGGCCACTGATCTCCAAGTCAAACATCTGACCCATGTCAAGTTCTCCGGAAAAAGTAATGGTCACCGATTCACTTGCAGGAGTTACCGTAGCAATGGTCAACCCATTCGTAATCGAGAAGGCTGATGATACCATCGTCGACTCATTCATCTCTTCACTGAAGGTCAGGGTGATGGTCTCATCTTCCAATGAACTGGAAGCTACGGTTGGAGGATCGGTTTCGGGAACAAGAGAATTGGCTAAACCAGGTGTTCCACCAGAAGTATCTTCAGAAGCAGCCCAGTTGTTTTCATCGGTACAGCTACTTTCCGGATCAATTAATTCTAAACTGTAGCCACCATCATCCCTGGTCTCATCACCATACCAGCTGCTTTGATATTCAACCCGATCGATGATTTGATCGTCCGCATCTTTCAGGACAATCGAATCAGCGTTGTTAGAAAAGCTGATCAAATCCGACACACCAATTGTGGTGAAGCCCGTCATCAAATCCAGGTTATTTTCATCGACGATCGCTACTTGTTCATTTGAGCCCAAGAGATAGGTTCCTATCGTTGTTGATGAGCTTTCCTTCGACAGGATCAAGCCTTGCAAATCGATGATAGAATCAGATACATTCAACAGCTCGATGTATTCTATTTCAGGAAGGCCAACCACCGGACTCGGGTCGGCCATGATTTCGTTGATCCTTAAATCTCCAGGCTGAGGAATTGCAGGAATGGTAAAGGACAAGGAAACATCCGCCATCGCATTTCCTCTACAATCAGTAAGGCCACTGATCTCCAAGTCAAAGGTCTGACCCATGTCAAGATCTCCCGAAAAAGTAATGGTCACCGATTCACTTGCAGGGGTTACCGTAGCAATGGTCAACCCATTGGAAATGGTAAAAGCACCGGACACAATCGTCGACTCATTCATCTCTTCACTGAAGGTCAGGGTGATGGTCTCATCTTCCAATGAACGGGAAGCTACGGTTGGAGGATCGGTTTCGGGAACAAGAGAATTGGCTGAACCAGGTGTTCCACCAGAAGTATCTTCAGAAGCAGCCCAGTTGTTCTCATCGGTACAGCTACTTTCCGGATCAATTAATTCTAAACTGTAGCCTCCATCATCCCTGGTCTCATCACCATACCAGCTGCTTTGATATTCAACACGGTCGATGATTTGATCGTCCGCATCTTTCAGGACAATCGAATCAGCGTTGTTAGAAAAGCTGATCAATTCCGACACACCAATTGCGGTGAAGCCCGTCATCAAATCCAGATTGCTTTCATCGACGATCACTACTTGTTCATTCGAGCCCAAGAGATAGGTTCCTATCGTTGTTGATGAGCTTTCCTTCGACAGGATCAAGCCTTGCAAATCGATGATAGAATCAGATACATTCAACAGCTCGATGTATTCTATTTCAGGAAGGCCAACCACCGGACTCGGGTCGGCCATGATTTCGTTGATCCTTAAATCTCCAGGCTGAGGAATTGCAGGAATGGTAAAAGTTAGCATTGTGTCAGCCATTGCATTTCCTCTACAATCAGTAAGGCCACTGATCTCCAAGTCAAACATCTGACCCATGTCAAGTTCTCCGGAAAAAGTAATGGTCACCGATTCACTTGCAGGAGTTACCGTAGCAATGGTCAACCCATTCGTAATCGAGAAGGCTGATGATACCATCGTCGACTCATTCATCTCTTCACTGAAGGTCAGGGTGATGGTCTCATCTTCCAATGAACTGGAAGCTACGGTTGGAGGATCGGTTTCGGGAACAAGAGAATTGGCTAAACCAGGTGTTCCACCAGAAGTATCTTCAGAAGCAGCCCAGTTGTTTTCATCGGTACAGCTACTTTCCGGATCAATTAATTCTAAACTATAGCCTCCATCATCCCTGGTCTCATCACCATACCAGCTGCTTTGATATTCAACCCGATCGATGATTTGATCGTCCGCATCTTTCAGGACAATCGAATCAGCGTTGTTAGAAAAGCTGATCAAATCCGACACACCAATTGTGGTGAAGCCCGTCATCAAATCCAGGTTATTTTCATCGACGATCGCTACTTGTTCATTTGAGCCCAAGAGATAGGTTCCTATCGTTGTTGATGAGCTTTCCTTCGACAGGATCAAGCCTTGCAAATCGATGATAGAATCAGATATATTCAACAGCTCGATGTATTCTATTTCAGGAAGGCCAACCACCGGACTCGGGTCGGCCATGATTTCGTTGATCCTTAAATCTCCAGGCTGAGGAATTGCAGGAATGGTAAAAGTCAGGGAAACATCCGCCATCGCATTTCCTCTACAATCAGTAAGGCCACTGATCTCCAAGTCAAACATCTGACCCGTATCCAGATCCCCGGAAAAAGTAATGGTCGCTGATTCACCTAAAGGGGTTACCATGGCAATAGCCAACCCATTGGAAATGGTAAAAGCACCGGACACAATCGTCGACTCATTCATCTCTTCACTGAAGGTCAGGGTGATGGTCTCATCTTCCAATGAACTGGAAGCTACGGTTGGAGGATCGGTTTCGGGAACAAGAGAATTGGCTGAACCAGGTGTTCCACCAGAAGTATCTTCAGAAGCAGCCCAGTTGTTCTCATCGGTACAGCTACTTTCCGGATCAATTAATTCTAAACTGTAGCCACCATCATCCCTGGTCTCATCACCATACCAGCTGCTTTGATATTCAACACGGTCGATGACTTGGTCGTCCGCATCTTTCAGGACAATCGAATCAGCGTTGTTAGAAAAGCTGATCAATTCCGACACACCAATTGCGGTGAAGCCCGTCATCAAATCCAGATTGCTTTCATCGACGATCACTACTTGTTCGTTCGAGCCCAAGAGATACGTTCCTATCGTTGTTGATGAGCTTTCCTTCGACAGGATCAAGCCTTGCAAATCGATGATAGAATCAGATACATTCAAGAGCTCGATGTATTCTATTTCAGGAAGGCCAACCACCGGACTCGGGTCGGCCATGATTTCGTTGATCCTTAAATCTCCAGGCTGAGGAATTGCAGGAATGGTAAAAGTTAGCATTGTGTCAGCCATTGCATTTCCTCTACAATCAGTAAGGCCACTGATCTCCAAGTCAAACATCTGACCCATGTCAAGTTCTCCGGAAAAAGTAATGGTCGCTGATTCACTTGCAGGGGTTACCGTAGCAATGGTCAACCCATTGGAAATGGTAAAAGCACCGGACACAATCGTCGACTCATTCATCTCTTCACTGAAGGTCAGGGTGATGGTCTCATCTTCCAATGAACGGGAAGCTACGGTTGGAGGATCGGTTTCGGGAACAAGAGAATTGGCTGAACCAGGTGTTCCACCAGAAGTATCTTCAGAAGCAGCCCAGTTGTTTTCATCGGTACAGCTACTTTCCGGATCAATTAATTCTAAACTATAGCCTCCATCATCCCTGGTCTCATCACCATACCAGCTGCTTTGATATTCAACCCGATCGATGATTTGATCGTCCGCATCTTTCAGGACAATCGAATCAGCGTTGTTAGAAAAGCTGATCAAATCCGACACACCAATTGTGGTGAAGCCCGTCATCAAATCCAGGTTATTTTCATCGACGATCGCTACTTGTTCATTTGAGCCCAAGAGATAGGTTCCTATCGTTGTTGATGAGCTTTCCTTCGACAGGATCAAGCCTTGCAAATCGATGATAGAATCAGATATATTCAACAGCTCGATGTATTCTATTTCAGGAAGGCCAACCACCGGACTCGGGTCGGCCATGATTTCGTTGATCCTTAAATCTCCAGGCTGAGGAATTGCAGGAATGGTAAAAGTCAGGGAAACATCCGCCATCGCATTTCCTCTACAATCAGTAAGGCCACTGATCTCCAAGTCAAAGGTCTGACCCGTATCCAGATCCCCCGAAAAAGTAATGGTCACCGATTCACTTGCAGGAGTTACCGTAGCAATGGTCAACCCATTCGTAATCGAGAAGGCTGATGATACCATCGTCGACTCATTCATCTCTTCACTGAAGGTCAGGGTGATGGTCTGTTCTGCTAGCGAACTGGAAGCTACGGTTGGAGGATCGGTTTCGGGAACAAGAGAATTGGCTGAACCAGGTGTTCCGCCCGAAGTATCTTCAGAAGCAGCCCAGTTGTTTTCATCGGTACAGCTACTTTCCGGATCAATTAATTCTAAACTGTAGCCTCCATCATCTTTGGCCTCATCACCATACCAGCTGCTTTGATATTCAACCCGATCGATGATTTGATCGTCCGCATCTTTCAGGACAATCGAATCAGCGTTGTTAGAAAAGCTGATCAAATCCGACACACCGATTGCGGTGAAGTCCGTCATCAAATCCAGGTTATTTTCATCTACGATGGCGACTTGTTCATTTGATCCCAAGAGATAGGTCCCTAGCGTCGTTGATGAGCTTTCCTTCGACAGAACCAAGCCTTGTAGATCGATGATGGAATCAGATACATTCAAAATCTCGATGTATTCTATTTCAGGAAGGCCAACCACTGGACTTGGATCGGCCATGATCTCATTAATTCTTAAATCTCCAGGCTGGGGAATTGCAGGTATGGTTAGCGTAATGGTGGTATCTACAATGGCATTGCCAATACAATCGGTAAGGCCACTGATCTCCAAGTCGAACGTCTGACCCGTATCCAGGTCTCCGGTAAAAGTAATAGTCGCTGATTCACTTGAAGGAGTTACAGTGGCAATAGCTAACCCATTCGTAATCGAGAAGGCTGATGATACAATCGTAGACTCATTCATCTCTTCACTAAAAGTCAGGGTGATGGTCTGTTCTTCTAGCGAACTAGCAGCTATGGTTGGGGGATCGGTTTCAGGAACCAGAGAATTGGCTTCACCAGGAGTTCCTCCTGAAGTATCATCAGAAGCAGCCCAGTTATTTTCCTCTGCACAGCTACTTTCCGGATCAATTAATTCCAGGCTATATCCTCCATCATCCCGGTCTTCATCTCCGTACCAGCTGCTTTGATACTCAACCCGGTCGATGATTTGATCATCCGCATCTTTTAGCACTATTGAATCGGCATTATTGGAAAAGCTGATCAAATCTGACACACCAATCACCGTAAAGCCTGTCATCAGATCCAGGTTGCTTTCATCTACGATGGCGACTTGTTCATTTGATCCCAAGAGATAGGTCCCTAGCGTCGTTGATGAGCTTTCCTTCGACAGAACCAAGCCTTGTAGATCGATGATGGAATCAGATACATTCAAAATCTCGATGTATTCTATCTCAGGAAGGCCAACCACCGGACTAGGATCGGCCATGATTTCGTTGATCCTTAAATCTCCAGGTTGGGGTATAGCAGGAATGGTTAACGTGATGGTGGTATCTACAATGGCATTACCAATACAATCGGTGAGGTCACTGATCTCTAAGTCGAACGTCTGTCCTGAATCAAGATCTCCGGAAAAAGTAATGGTCGCTGATCCGCTTGAAGGGGTTACCGTAGCAATGGTCAACCCATTCGTAATCGAGAAGGCTGATGATACAATGGTGGACTCATTCATCTCTTCACTAAAAGTCAGGGTGATGGTCTGTTCTTCTAGCGAATTGGAAGCTACGGTTGGGGGATCGGTTTCAGGAACCAGAGAATTGGCTTCACCAGGAGTTCCTCCTGAAGTATCATCAGAAGCAGCCCAGTTATTTTCATCTGCACAGCTACTTTCCGGATCAATTAATTCCAGGCTATATCCTCCATCATCCCGGTCTTCATCTCCGTACCAGCTGCTTTGATACTCAACCCGGTCGATGATTTGATCATCCGCATCTTTTAGCACTATTGAATCGGCATTATTGGAAAAGCTGATCAAATCTGACACACCAATCACCGTAAAGCCTGTCATCAGATCCAGGTTGCTTTCATCTACGATGGCGACTTGTTCATTTGATCCCAAGAGATAGGTCCCTAGCGTCGTTGATGAGCTTTCCTTCGACAGAACCAAGCCTTGTAGATCGATGATGGAATCAGATACATTCAAAATCTCGATGTATTCTATCTCAGGAAGGCCAACCACCGGACTAGGATCGGCCATGATTTCGTTGATCCTTAAATCTCCAGGTTGGGGTATAGCAGGAATGGTTAACGTGATGGTGGTATCTACAATGGCATTACCAATACAATCGGTGAGGTCACTGATCTCTAAGTCGAACGTCTGTCCTGAATCAAGATCTCCGGAAAAAGTAATGGTCGCTGATCCGCTTGAAGGGGTTACCGTAGCAATGGTCAACCCATTCGTAATCGAGAAGGCTGATGATACAATGGTGGACTCATTCATCTCTTCACTAAAAGTCAGGGTGATGGTCTGTTCTTCTAGCGAATTGGAAGCTACGGTTGGAGGATCTGTCTCTGGAACCAGGGAATTGGCTGCCCCGGGTGTTCCACCCGAAGTATTATCGGAAGCAGCCCAGTTGTTTTCATCCGTACAGCTACTTTCCGGATCAATTAATTCCAGGCTATATCCTCCATCATCCCGGTCTTCATCTCCGTACCAGCTGCTTTGATACTCAACCCGGTCGATGATTTGATCATCCGCATCTTTCAGCACAATCGAATCGGCATTGTTGGACAAGCTGATCAGGTCTGACACGCCAATTGCAGTGAAGCCGGTCATCAAATCCAGATTGCTGTCATCGACAATCGCTACTTGTTCATTTGAACCCAGCAGATAAGACGTTAATGTTGTTGATGTGCTCTCTTTTGATAAGATCAAGCCCTGCAAGTCAATGATCGAATCCGATACATTCAAGATCTCGATGTATTCTATCTCAGGAAGGCCAACCAACGGACTTGGGTCAGCCATGATCTCGTTGATCCTTAAATCTCCAGGTTGGGGTATAGCAGGAATGGTTAACGTGATGGTGGTATCTACAATGGCATTACCAATACAATCGGTGAGGTCACTGATCTCTAAGTCCAACGTCTGACCCGTGTCCAGATCACCGGAAAAAGTAATGGTCGCTGATTCGCTTGAAGGAGTTACCGTGGAAATAGTCAACCCATTGGTAATCGAGAAGGCTGATGATACAATCGTGGACTCGTTCATCTCTTCACTGAAGGTCAGGGTGATGGTCCGTTCTGCTAGCAAACTCGATAATACAGTTGGAGGATCGGTTTCGGGAACCAGGGAATTGGCTGTACCCGGTGTTCCGCCCGAAGTATCATCGGAAGCAGCCCAGTTGTTTTCATCCGTACAGCTACTTTCCGGATCAATCAATTCTAAACTGTAGCCACCATCATCCCTGGCTTCATCGCCGTACCAGCTACTTTGGTATTCAACCCGGTCGATGATTTGATCATCCGCATCTTTTAGCACAATTGAATCGGCATTATTGGAAAAGCTGATCAAATCTGACACACCAATCGCGTTGAAATCCGTCATCAGGTCCAGGTTGCTGTCATCGACGATGGCGACTTGTTCATTCGAGCCGAGTAAATAAGACGTAAGTGTAGTAGATGAGCTTTCCTTCGACAGAATCAAGCCTTGCAAATCGATGATGGAATCAGATACATTCAAGAGCTCGATGTATTCTATCTCAGGTAGTCCTACCACAGGACTAGGATCAGCCATGATTTCATTGATCCTTAAATCTCCGGACTGAGGAATTGCAGGAATGGTAAAAGTTAGCGTTGTGTTGCCCATCGCATTTCCTCTGCAATCGGTAAGGTCGCTGATCTCCAAGTCAAACGTCTGACCCGTATCCAGATCACCCGAAAAAGTAATGGTGGCTGATTCGCTTGAAGGAGTTAGCGTAGCAATGGTCAACCCATTCGTAATCGAGAAAGCTGATGATACAATCGTGGACTCATTCATTTCTTCACTGAAGGTCAGGGTGATGGTCTGTTCTTCTAGCGAACTAGCAGCTATGGTTGGGGGATCGGTTTCGGGAACCAGGGAATTAGCTGCACCGGGTGTTCCCCCCGAAGTATCATCAGAAGCAGCCCAATTGCTTTCATTGGAACAATCACTGAGTGCCTCAATCAATTCGAGGCTATAACCTCCATCATCTTTGGCATCATCGCCGTACCAGTCCGATGAAAAGGTCAGGCTATCCACCAATTCATCATTGATGTTGCTCAGTACCAGTAATTCACCAGCATTATCCAGACTGAAAAGTCCATTAACCTCAAGAACATTATATGCCGCAAATAGGTCCGCATCTCCAGCATCTATGAGCGCAACAGATGCGCCACTCGCCAATTCGTATGCTTCTAACCTCAGTGTATCCGTGTCATTGGAAAGTCGCAATGAAGCCAAATCCAGGGTGCGATCTGAGGTATTTAATACTTCGATGTACTCCGCCTCTGGCAGTCCGACTACCGGACTCGGATCTGCCATGATCTCGGAAATGACCACCAGGTTTTCGGTGATGATCTCCGGAGGCGAATAGGTAAAACTTAAAGTATTGGACGCAGTGAAGTTCTCATTCAAGTCGGCAATATCCTCCACAGTCAAATCATAATCTGTTCCCGAAACCAACGCTGTAAAAGTCAATTGGACCGTAGAATCATTGATGAATGTCAGGGATTGAGGGTTCCCAATACCTGTGATGGAGTATTGAATAATCGATGAAGCAGCTTGTGATTCAATCGGCTCATCAAAGATCACCTGAATGATGTTTTCCAGTTTGCTGTCCACCTGAGAAAGTGAAGGCGATTGCACATCATAGCTGAAGGTTTCCGTATGATCAGGCAAGCTGCGCCCAAAACGATCTGAAATATTTGTCCAGTATAGATTGACCTCACTGTTCTCTGGCAAAGCTTCCGAAAGTAATAGCTGGATCCTTGTCGCATCATCGGGATCGATACTTATTAAATCCGGGTTTTCACCATTGACCTCACCATTCGCGCTTAAGAAATCAGTGAATTCAGTTTCAAATTGCAGATCAATCGTCAGTGCATTCAGAATATTGACAGCCGTCAAATAAGTCTCAAAAGTCAGGTCCAGGGACGTAAATTGTAAGCTATTTCCTGCATCGCTAGTGATATTGCTTAAGCTGAGCGCATAAGTGGTTTCTGAAATCACACCTTCGATTTCAATCTCTGCTGTATTTGTTCCAATGTCCGTCACCGTTTCGATGGTCAATTCTCCCAAAGCATAATTCGAAGCTTCATATGCAGCAGCGGACATGGATTTGCTGTAGGTGATTTGTACGGTAGAATCTGTGGTGAATTGAACTCCTGAAATCCTGGGAGTCAGTGTATTCACCGTCGTTTCAATTGCAGCACTTAACGAATTTCCAGATTGATCTTGCCAGGCAGCAATGGTCAAGTCAAGCGCTTCATTTTCCGCCAGTGCCGCTGCAAAAGTCAATTCCAGATCCACACTATCCGGCCCTCTCAATTCAAACGAAATAGCACTTTGCAAATCCGTTGAAAAATTGGCAGCACTCACAGAGGCCAAAGACAGCTGCTCACTGGCCCGAATGATCACCTGAGTATCGCTCACCTGATAAATCGAATCTACCGAGGGAGCCTGGGTATCATAAGTGAAATCAACATTGCGATTGGTGGTGAAAACATTGCCATACAAATCCCCAATTTGGGTGTACGTCAGGGTCTTTTCTTGTTCCGGCTCAAACTCATCCGCAAAAGTCAGTGTAACTGTAGCCTCATCGAGTGTTGCTGTAATGGGCATCTCATCATTTTCCAATTCATAGTTGTTCAGGTTCGTTGCGGAATTGGTCTCGAGGGCCTCATTAAAAACCAGTTTTAGCTGAGTGGCCGAACCTACAGTGAGAGATTCCAATGAGGGATTATTGGTATCGTATCGGAATGAAAAAGCAGGCGTTGCCAAGGTTTCAGCATCATCACTGGTCAATACATTTTCAACATACAGCAGCAAATCCTGGTTGTCATCCATGGCCGCAGCAAACACCAATCGAAATGTCTTGTCATCTGAACCTGTTAGTACACTTGAAGGATTTCCGACATCTTCGAGCAGGTAGTGAAGGGTATTGGTGGCGCTGGAACTAGAAGGTGTTGTGGTGAACGTGATTTGCAGGATGTTTGATGAGACGGCATAAACGGAATCTATCTGATCCTGGAAAGTAAATGCTTCATTGGTAGCAGCCAGTTCATTGTTTGAGGTATCAGCTAAATTATCATAAGTAAGCGTATAAGAAGTCCCTTCCTCAAAATCTGTTTCGAAAGCCAACAGCACACGATTAGCTGCGGAATCCTGAAGGATCGCGCTCTCAGGCTCGCCAATACTTTGATCCATCATATAATTCGATTCATCCTCGGCAATGGATTCATTCAAAGGTTCATTGAAAACCAGAAAAACAGATTGGTCTGTGGCAAGGACCAGTTTATCCAGCACCGGAGGAGTAATGTCGTAATAGAATGCCGTAGAAACATCTGAAAGCGCATTGCCGGAACAGTCAGTTATGCCGGAATACGTAAGGGTGTAAGTGGTTTCACTCACTAAATCAGTATTCACGGTAACATCCACCACCAGATCAGACGCAAAGTCGACCGAAGCAATGGTAAAGCCTGATAAACCAAATGAAGCAGTGGTGACGGAACTGGATTCCAGGGGCTCCGAGAAGGTGGCGCGAATAGTAGTTGTCCCTGTCGTGGTAACACTGCTCACCGTTGGCGCAACAGCATCAGGTGTGATGTCATAAACGGAGTTCTGTGCTCCCGGCGTTCCACCGTCAGTGGCTCCGGATTCAGCAAAATTTAATTGACCATTACACGGCAATTCTGGATTTACTTGTTCCAGGGTCGTGCCATCCGCAGGAGCCGACGTATAGGTCAGGTTGTCAATGATCGTGCCGCTGGCATCTGACAATACCACATCATCGCCGCTGTTAGTAAGAGCCCCAAGGTTAGTAACCACAATTACATCCCCAAAATCAGTAAACAAGCCTTCATCCTCATCGTCGGAAATGATCACATAGCTATTTGGTCGTAAGGTAAATGCGCCGAACTGCTCCGATGCACTTGGGCTATTGTCATCGGAAATTCCCCAGTTTTCGAGGTTAAAATATTGATTGGTGGGATTGTACAACTCAATGAATTCCGCTTCCGGCAATCCCCTTGAAGGTGTTTCGTCAATCAGTAGCTCGTTGATCACCACATCACGAAACCCAGCGGTAGCAAATTCTATGTATTCGAAAGAAGTCTCAGAATCAGTTGCAATCACATTGCTGTTTTCATCCTCCACGTTATTAATCGTCACGGAGTAAGAGGTTCCGTTGGTAAGGGTAGCCACAGTCAAAGTCACCTGGCTATTATCGGTCGTGCTTCGCTCCGCATTAGAAACCGAGACTCCATTGTCAAAAATGTAATTCGAGGTGGTTTCAGCGGTCGTTTGATCTACGTTCTCGCTAAAATCAATGACCACTTCTGTCGTAGAATTCCCCGTACCGGAAACGATGGTTGGAGGGTCAGTATCAGGAGCTGCAGCAATAGAAATATCATCAAAGAAATAGCCATCGGCATTCCCGGAAGAGTAATCTATGAATATACCCGCGAAAGCGCTGGATATGTAAGTGTCATCTGTTACCGCCCCAATTTGAGTAAAAGTGGTTCCTCCGGAGACGTCTGCACTTAATATCCAATTCCCCGAACCATCTCTTGTAACCTGAACCCTGATAGACCCACTTGATGATTCCGTGACATTTTCTGTCCCACCGGCTGCGCCATCAATTAACTCCGTGAGACTACCATTGTCTTCACGATAAAAACTGATTTCATCTTGTGTATTGCCTATTCTTACGATGTAGCCAGAGATATTCCCGGATTCTGGTGTACTATTTTGATCTGCAACGAGATAGAAGAATACTTCATTACTCCCCGAAAGCCCAGTCGAAGAAAAGCCTTCCCATCGAAATAAAAACTCCCAGGTCGTATTGTTAATTAGCGTAGAGGCTGTGAACAAATGGGAATCATCGGTTTTATCATCGAACAGTTGTAATTCGCCGGATGATACCTGGAACTCTATGTCATCTCCACTCCAAACCGTCCCGGAAGTAAAATCTCCGTCATCAAAGGAGTCATCCACCTGTGATAGGGCAATAAAGGAACAGAGGAGCAGTCCCAAATAAAAGGACAATCGATGCATAGAATGGTTGTGAGGTCAGCTGATAAAATTAGCATATTTCGCAGCATCTACATATTAAGGATTTGCTAAGGCTAAATACAAGACAATTGAGGCTATTTTCGAAGTGTAGAAATGACTAATCATCCCATACCGCAGGCCTTTCTACAGTACCGTAAGTTGTGCAATCACTACACAAGAAATGCGCAACGGAAACCTGATCTTCCGCGGGAGACATACTGGTGATCCTGAGGTTCGGGGAACAGCGAGAATTCATCGCAAATTCTAATGCTGACCAATCATAAGTTCTGGTGGTAAAAAAGGTGGTATCCCCATCTCTGGAAATGATAAAGTCTTCTTCGATGATCAGCACATTAAATGTCGTCTCACCTCGGGAATAACAATTGATATCGTTAAAATCCAACCCCCCGGGATCCGGAAGAAGTGGATGCGGTTCGCAAATCCATTCCTCAGTCTGTATGCCTTCATCAAGGAATTCATGATAGCTCAGCCTCTTTTTGACTTCTGTCACACCAGCCACTTCAAAATAACCCAGCACCAAATCCAGTGGATTGTCTACATTCTTAATGTTGCTTGGCATGGTTCCGAGTTGCTCGTCTGATAAGCTACCTTGTGACTCATTGGATTCACGCAGTTGTTTAAAATAAGTGTGAGCATTGTTGGAGATGGTCAACTGCCTCACTGCAATGATGTACTGATAAGCCAACTCACGAGCAAATTCGCTTATGAAACGGACCCTGAACTGAAAGATCCTGTTTTCGATAAGTCCTCTGGTAGTGGCAAGTAATGGAGATGTTGGATAACCTACCCGATAGCAAGTGCCCAGCGGCTGGGGCCTTTCAATCAGCTGAAAATTGTCCCCACCACCCATCCAGTCAAATTCAGAGGGATAGGGCACAGGTACTTCATAGCTTTCTACGTAATCGTAGCGAAAACTATGTGGCTCTTCCGCATCAGACTGAGCGTCAACAAAAATCTGGACGCCTGTAAAATCATTGCCATTCAGATCCTGCACTGGGATAGAAGTGTATTCCGCATAAACGCTATCGATGGGGACCGGATCACGCAATAACTCCGGGTCAGATAAGAATTCCTGGCCATCCGGCAATACGATTGATAATCGATAGGTCTGTCCTGGAATCCCCGCATAATTGGGATTGGTCACATAATGCCCCGGCGTGGTTTCTCTCAATACAACCCTGTTTCCCGAGGCTTCAATAAATGCCACTTCGGCATCAGATCCCGCCAAATTGAGATTCGTATCCAGAGGAAAAGTATAGCTCAAGTTGACAAAATGCTCTCGAGCTTCATTGGTGAGTGACGCATCAACTACTAGTTTTCGATCAAATCCAATGGATTGGAAGTCGAACGGCTCGACACAAGCCAATATTAGGATGAATAGACAGGGTAAAAATCGTTTTAGCCTTAAGCTGAAAGAAGGGTTGATTTGTATCATCGGTCAAAATTGGTCGGTGATCTGAATAGGTAACAGTTGCTGCTGATTTGCCCCTTATCAAAATTAACCGATGAAAATGGAACCAAAAGCATGTAACTCGGTTTCGTTGAACAAGCAAAATTGGTAGTTTTGCGGCCACCCCACGAATTTTTAAAGCAAATTCTTACATAAAATGAAACTGGCCGTTGTTGGTGCAACCGGTCTGGTAGGACAAGAGGTGCTACGAGTACTGGAAGAAAGAAATGTTGAATTCAGTGAATTGATCCCTGTGGCTTCGCCGAGATCAATTGGAAAGACGATTACCTGTAAACAGAAAGACTGGACAGTAATCGGCATGGATGACGCCATTGCAGTCAAACCGGATGTGGCTATTTTCTCTGCCGGAGGAGGCACTTCTAAAGAGTGGGCTCCAAAATTTGAAGAGGCGGGTACCATCGTCATCGATAACTCTTCTGCCTGGAGAATGGATCCTGACAAAAAACTCGTGGTTCCTGAAATCAATGGGAAGGACCTTCGCATCGATGATCGTATCATTGCCAATCCGAACTGTTCCACCATTCAAATGGTATTGGCCCTGGCGCCATTGCATGAACGTTACGGGATCAAGAGAATCGTCGTTTCTACTTATCAATCTGTGACCGGAACAGGTAAAGATGCAGTCGATCAAATGAATAATGAGCGCAAAGGAGTGGACGGACCTATGGTGTATCCCCATGCGATAGATCAGAATGCTTTGCCTCACATCGATGTTTTCTTCGATAATGGCTATACCAAGGAGGAAATGAAAATGGTCAATGAAACCAAGAAGATCCTCAATGACTACAGTATCGAAGTGACTGCTACTTGCGTACGTATTCCCGCTGTAGGTGGACATGCCGAGTCTGTGAATATCGAATTCAACGAAGATTACGATCTAAAAGAATTGACAGGCATACTAGCCGAAACTCCAGGCGTTGTAGTGCAGGACGATCCTGCGAACAATGTGTATCCTATGCCGATCACCGCACATGGCAAGGATGAAGTATTCGTCGGCAGAATTCGCCGGGATGATACCCAGCCTAACACGGTAAATCTCTGGATCGTAGCAGATAACCTCAGAAAAGGTGCTGCTACAAATGCGGTGCAGATTGCCGAATACATGATGGAGAATAGTCTGGTATTCTAAGGAAAGTTAATCTCCGAAGTTCTCAGAAATAAGCATACATGGATCCCGGCCCGATGGTCGGGATTTTTTTTTAGGAAAAACTATCCATCGAATGCATTGTCCTTGTAAAAAACAGATGAATTTGATGTTATCTGTAGCATATTTTACAATCAGCAAGAAGGACATAATAAAGAGTTATAGAATCTTAAGGATTTGGACCTAATTTTGGCCCATGCAGCGAGATCAACAATTGTTCGATCTGATCGGTCGCGAAAATGATCGTCAGGTCAATGGTTTGGAGCTTATAGCTTCTGAAAACTTTGCTTCCTCTCAAGTGATGGAGGCTCAAGGTTCCGTACTTACGAATAAATACGCAGAAGGACTCCCCGGAAAGCGTTATTATGGAGGATGTGAAGTTGTTGACGAAGCGGAAAATCTGGCTAAGGAAAGGATCAATGAACTTTTCGGTGCCACCTGGTCCAATGTTCAGCCTCATTCAGGTGCTCAAGCCAACGCTGCTGTCATGCTGGCGATCTTAAAGCCAGGAGCAAAAATTTTGGGTTTTGACTTATCTCATGGAGGTCACCTGACCCATGGTTCACCCGTGAATTTCTCAGGAAAGCTTTACCAGCCATCTTTCTACGGTGTGGAAGAAGCAACCGGCCTGATCAATTATGATACCGTAGAAGCTACAGCGGCCAAAGAAAAACCAGAGCTGATCATCTGTGGAGCTTCTGCTTACAGCCGCGACTGGGATTATGCCCGATTACGAGCAATTGCCGATGAAAATGGTGCGTTGTTACTAGCAGATGTATCTCATCCTGCCGGTTTAATCGCACGTGGCTTGTTGAACGATCCGCTGGATCATTGCCACATCGTGACGACCACTACGCATAAAACACTTCGCGGACCGAGAGGCGGATTGATCATGATGCGGGAGGATTTTGAGAATCCTTTCGGACTGAAAACACCCAAAGGCAAGACCAGAATGATGAGCAGTTTGCTCGATTCGGGCGTATTCCCAGGAACACAGGGTGGTCCGTTGATGCACGTTATCGCTGCTAAAGCTGTGGCTTTTGGTGAAGCATTGAGTGACGAGTACATGTCCTATATCCTACAGGTGAAGAAAAATGCTGCAGTAATGGCACAGGCTTTTGTCAGCAAAGGCTATAAAGTGATCTCTGAAGGTACGGACAATCACATGATGTTGATCGACCTTCGATCTAAAGATGTCTCCGGGAAAGAAGCGGAAGCAGCACTTGGTCAGGTCGATATCACGGTCAATAAGAACATGGTTCCTTTCGACGACAAGTCACCATTCGTGACTTCCGGTATCCGAACTGGTACGGCTGCGGTTACTACCCGTGGATTGAAAGAAGCGGACATGGAGAGAATCGTTGAACACATCGATGAGGCGCTCATGAACAGAGAGGATGAAGCCAAGTTGAAAGCAATCCGCACTGAAGTCAATAACTGGATGAAAGATCGTCCTTTGTTTGTAAGCTAATCTAAGTGGAAAGACGTCTGGCATCCGAAGATCAAACTCCTGCTCCTTTGGATCAGGAACCCGAAGAAGGTGAAATGTCGTTCCTCGATCACCTTGAGGAACTTCGTTGGCACATCATTCGATCACTGGTTGCAATTGTGGTTTTCGCAATCGCAGCTTTTGTGTCCAAGGACATTGTCTTTGGCATGGTCATTTTGGGACCTTCAAAAGCCGACTTTTGGACTTTCCGAACCCTGTGCGAGTTATCTTCCGCGATAGGTGTTGATGCGTTTTGTATTGAGGAATTGCCCTTCATCATTCAGAGCCGTCAAATGACCGGACAGTTCATGATGCACATCACGTCCTCTTTTGTCATTGGACTGATCATCGCCTTTCCCTATGCCTTTTGGGAGATCTGGCGGTTTGTGAAGCCTGGACTTTATCCTAGAGAGCGTAGAGCAGCACGTGGAGCGACCTTCTATGTGAGCATTTTGTTTGCCTTAGGTGTACTCTTCGGATACTTCGTGATCGCACCGATCTCCGTTTACTTCCTTACGAACTACCAGATCGACCCGTCGATCCTAAATGAGATAGATATCATCTCTTATGTTGGGCTAGTCTCGACGCTTGTGCTGGCCTGTGCATTGCTGTTTCAGCTTCCTGTGTTAGTATTTTTCCTGACCAAAGCCGGTCTGGTGACTCCCGCATTGATGAAGCAATACCGCAAACATGCCATCGTAGCGATCTTGATCCTTGGTGCCATCGTGACACCCCCCGATGTATTTAGCCAGGTGCTGATCGCTATCCCGCTTATTCTCTTGTACCAAATCAGTATACTGATCTCAAAAAGAGTTTTGAACCGCGATTCTTCTGAAGAACTTTCAACAACCTGACCCATGCCACCTAAAAAAATAGCCATCGGCGGAGATCACGCCGGATATTACTACAAAGAAAAACTAGTCGCCTCCTTACGAGAAAAAGGATACGAGGTAGAAGATTTTGGCCCTTTCAGCGCTGATTCTGCGGACTATCCTGATTTTGTGCACCCGGCCTGCACTTCTATTGAAGAAGGTAAAAATGAAATGGGCGTACTCATTTGCGGAAGTGGGCAAGGGGTTGCGATCACAGCCAATAAACACCAAGGCATTCGTGCAGCCTTAGTATGGGATAGAGACCTGGCAAAACTTAGTAGACAACACAACAACGCTAATGTCATTTGTTTGGCAGCGAGGTTTGTGGGTTTTGAATTAGCCGAAAGTATGGTCGATGCATTCCTGAATGAGGCCTTCGAAGGCGGACGCCATGAAAGAAGGGTGAATAAGATCAGCTGCTAACCTTCGACAGGCTCAGTTTCGAGAGACTTAATTTGGCAGCCTTAGTTCAACGGGTTCAGTTCATCTAGCTCAGTTCGCTCTTCACGAGGTTACCGAACCCTGTAATAACTAGACCCACGGCGTTCGTAGCGGGCTTCTAACTGTGGGAATCTGAAGAAAAGCTTACTGACTACTCCCAGGTCATCAATGATGACATCCGGGTCGCTCGCAAGCAAGTTGTCGTGGATTCGGGCTGCCGGCTGATAATAGTCCAACTTTCCCAGCCATCGATTACTTAGCTTTTGGTCGAGAAATGGGGATCCTATCTGATACGTCTGGTATGGTCCCAGGCCACTTCCGAAATAAAGCAACTTTTCCTGCTTCTGTTCCGCAGGCTGAGGTAATTCCAAATTAGTTTGATGGAATGGTAAATAAGGATAAACCAATAATCCGATAACCAGTAAATATGGCACAGTTAGCTGATAAAGTGGTTTACGGAGCAGCAAGACATAATGGGATAAGAAAAAGCTCAATGCCGGCACAAATAAAATCAACTGCGAAGACCCCAGCTCCACACTCACTAACATGGCCAGCATCCCTCCACCGATTGTAAGGAGCATCACTTGCTGAATTTTAGTCTGGAAGTTGGCGTATTTCCCTTTCGATAATACTGATAGGATGGTCAACAAACTCAAAAACAAGAAAAACGATCCAGCAATTAACAAGGGAACAATACCGACATTGTAACTGCGAGCATTCAAAATACCTCGTAACAGGTAACTATCTATAAATGCCCATTGTGCGCCGTACCAATAGAAATAACAAAACGAAATGATCACCGGCACCACCAACCCATAGAAAAACAACATGAGTCTTCTGGCTGCAGGAGAGGAAAAAAGGAGCAAAGAAGACAGCATCACTACGAAGTACACCACCGCAGGCAGATAAAACAGCATAGCAATGCCTAAATACAATCCTGCGTAAAGAAAGAGTTCATCTTGTACCTCATTGTCAATCCTGCGAAAGATATTGTTGAGGGACAACAATATGAAGGTAAGGCTCATCAACTGCGGAGACAAGGCATAGGCATCAGGAATGGCAGATGCTACCAGTATGTAAAAAAACGCAGGGAAGTAATTATTCTCCTTGAACGCACCATTTCGCAACAAGATGATGTTCAATATACTCGCCTGGATCATGACAATCAGGGTCGCCAGGATCTGATGACTTAGCCAGGACCTTCCAAAAAGGACATCTACAAACTTGTAAGTATAAGCGGCCAGCGGACCTGTATAATCGAAAGTTTCGCTGTACATGCGAAATCCCTCACCAAGCCTTTCGCCGAGCAGCAGCCACTTGAACTGCGTTTCAAGCATAGGAAAACCCTGCCATACACCTACACTTCTGACCGCAATCAGTATGAGAAAGATGACAACCAGTAGGTAGGGATCGTTTACTTTGAAAAACCGGAGCAATGGGCTAAATCCTATTTCCCGGCGAAATTAACCCTACTTTGTGACCTTTTATAAAATAAAAATTGAAGTTGTTGGGTCAAGTGTGGCTTCTCAAATGTAAGGCCGACCGAAATCGGGATGAATGGGATGAGAAATCCCACTAAATTTGGGGCATGGATGGAAAGCGGCAGAACAAGTATTCACGTCAGATCCTCAAAGACCTGACCGAGATCTTCCAGAAAGACCCAAGGCATTTTTTCGGTAATGCATTCGTCACTGTTACGGATGTAGAGGTATCTCCTGACCTAAGCCTGGCCCGGGTGTATCTAAGTGTTTTACCAGTGACTGATGCTGATGGGGTTTTTCAACGACTGGATGATGTAAAAAGTGAAGTGCGAAAACTACTGGGTAACAAGATCGGCAAGCGCATCCGTAAAATTCCGGAACTGGCCTTCTTCCATGATGATACCGGCGAACAAGCTTCCAAAATGGATAAACTGATCAATAGCCTGGTGATCCCGCCAGAAAGCAAAGACGATCAGGATTGAATATCTCCCTTTTCATAGCGAAACGTTATTTTCTCTCTCGTAAGAAGAAAAATTTCATCAATGTGATCTCGACGATCTCCATGTTGGTAGTGGGTATCGCAACCATGGCATTGATCATCGTACTTTCTGTTTTCAATGGGCTGGAAGGGCTATTGCGATCGATTTACAGCGATTTTGATCCTGAAATCAGAATCACTGCGACAGAAGGTCGGTCATTCGTATTCACTGATAGTCTTTCTCAGGCGATCTATGATGTGGAAGGTGTGGCAATTGTCACAGAAGTGATCGAAGATAATGTGCTTATCAAATATGACGATGCACAACGTGTAGTTCGCATGAAAGGAGTTTCAGATAATTTCCTGCAACAAAATCGCCTGGACCGAACCCAGGTTTCGGGAGAGTTGGTATTGGTTTATAATAATGTAGGCTATGCCATTGTTGGCAAAGGCATTCAGCTGGACCTAAACATCAACCCATCCGACGAGTTTCGCACTATTCAGGTATACTATCCCAGGGATATTGGCCCCGGAGTGGTCAACCCTGAGCGACTGACGACCGTCCGCCACATCCTGCCCGGCGGCATTTTCTCGGTGGAAAAACATTACGATGACAACTACATGCTCGTTCCGCTGGCCTTTGCCCAGGACTTGCTGAGATACGGCAATAAGCGAAATGCACTGGAGATAAAGGTGGATGAGCTGAAAAACTTACCTGAAACCAAAAAAAGGCTATCAGATGCATTGGGCAACCAATATACGGTCCAAACCAACGACGAAATACACGAAGACCTGTACAAGGTTTTGAAGATTGAAAAGTTCTTTGTCTTTGTCACTTTTTCCCTGATCATCGGCATTGCTTCTATCAATATCTACTTCGCTTTGATGATGCTCGCCATCGATAAACAGAAAGATATTTCCATCCTGGCCGCACAAGGCGCCGATGCTTCTCTGATCCGGAAAATCTTCCTTTGGGAAGGGGGATTGGTCGCGCTGGTGGGCGCTTTTGTCGGGCTTACTTTGGGCGTATCGATCAGCTACATACAGCAGGAATTCGGGATCATCTCCATGGGCATGCAAACAGCGATCATGGAAGCCTATCCAGTCAAAGTAGAATGGTTTGATGTGATGACCACCTGCATTTGTGTAGTGTTGATAACTTTTTTGGCCTCCTTCCAACCTGCCCGCCTGGCAGCAAGAAAAATCTCACTTAGAGCACTTTAGGTCGGCCTGAGGTTGTGGATTTCCGGCAGCCGGCAAAAGCTTTACTTTTCCTTAATATAATTTCTCTTCAAAATATGATAGATTCGGAGTTTGCTTCTTTAAAAATTTTATGAAAGTAGCCCCGGAACAGCCGTTCAAATTGATCTATTCGTTATTTGATCACGAATACCTGGGTTACATTTTCGAATCATTTGTTATTCAGTTAGACGGGAAGGGACAGCTGACCTTCTCTCATCAAAACATTTCTTCTAAGAATGCGGCTGAGTTCAACTCCGGACTGGACGAGAACGATTACAAGCTGATCAAGATCATGGACAACATGCAGCAGGACAAAGTGATCAAGCACTTTACCAAGAAGAAAATCAAGCCGGATCAGTTCTTCCTGAAAACCTATGACAAAAAGGTTGGGGACGAAACCTTGCAGCGAGAAATCCACAATTACCTGGAAAGAAGAAGGTCGGAGATTTTACCCCTCCTCGCGGGAAAGATGCTGTTTGAAATGGGATCAGATGGTGAGCCTGCCTGGCGGGAGATCAAGATCCTGGAAGAAAAAGCGACAGTGCTTTTTCACTTCCGAAAAAACGAGGACAACACACATTATTTCCCGACCATCAAACTAAAAGGAGAAAAGCTGGAATTTCGCCACAACGGGAGCTACATCGTGTGCAGTGAGCCCGCGTGGATCGTAGTAGATAACCAACTGTTCACCTTCGAAAAAGAAATCAGTGGTGGCAAGATCAAACCTTTTCTAAATAAGAAATTTATCCTGATCCCGAAAAATGTTGAAGAAACGTACTTCCAAAAGTTCGTAGCGCCCCTTGTGGCCTCTTTTGACGTCTATGCCAAGGGATTCGACATACAGACGGAAAGCTACGAGCCCAAACCAGTACTTACACTTTCGGAAGTACAACAAGCGAGTTCCAAGCCCATTTCCTTGTTTGACGAGCAAAAAGAGGAAGATAAAAACCGGGAAAAGAAAGTACTGATCGAACTTCAGTTGGGTTATGGTCAATATCAATTCCGTGCAGATCAGCTGAAAGAAGTAAGTGTCTCCTTGGAGAAAAATGGTGAAGACTATACGTTCCATCGAATTCGCAGAAAGCTAGAGGTTGAAAAATCGATCCTAAAGCAACTCGGTGACAGTGGTCTGGTTGTTCGGAATTCAAGAGCCACCATGACTGAAGGGCAAATTTTTGCCTGGCTCAATGAACAGCGCAATCTGCTTCGGGAACTTAACATCGATGTTTGTCAGATTCAAAATAATGGTAAGGTCTACTTCCTGGGTGAATCTTCCATTGACATCAAGATCGAAGAAGGTATTGACTGGTTCGATATCAAAGCCGTGGTACGGTTTGGCAGCTACGAAGTGCCCTTCAAAACCATTCGGAAACTGATCCTCCAGAAGAAAAATGAGGTTCGACTTCCCAACGGAGAAATAGGCATCATTCCTGACAATTGGATTGAGCAATACAGCGATTTATTTGCGTTTTCGAGTGATGAGAATGACGAGAACATCCGACTGGAAAAATATCACCTGGCGCTCGTCAATGAGTTGAAAGAAAACAACGCGGCCAGTGTTTCTATCACGAGAAAGCTGAACCGCCTGTTAGATTTCAACGAAATAGAGGAACAGGTCATCCCTTCTGATTTCAAAGGAGACTTGAGGCCTTATCAGCAAGCAGGCTTCAACTGGTTGCGGTTTCTCGATGAATATGCATTTGGCGGATGCCTGGCCGATGACATGGGTCTGGGTAAAACCGTGCAAACCCTGGCTATGCTGCAGGATACCTGCGAACAGCATCCGGGCACTACGTCCTTGCTGATCATGCCCACGTCCCTGATCTACAACTGGGAAATGGAGGCCAGTAAGTTTACTCCGAAACTCAAAATCCTGAAATACACGGGCTCCAATCGGGTCAAAGATCATGCACAGTTTTCAAACTATGATCTGGTGATTACCAGCTACGGCATCACTCGCCTGGATGTTGAGATCCTGGGAGAGTTCTACTTCAATTACATCGTGCTTGATGAATCTCAGGCCATCAAAAATCCGGAATCGATCATTGCCAAGTCTGTGAAGGAATTGAAATCCAGACGGAAATTGATCCTGAGTGGTACGCCTATCGAAAACAGTACCATGGACCTGTGGTCCCAGCTTTCATTTGCCAACCCGGGACTGCTGGGTTCCAAGAACTATTTCAAAACGGAGTATTTGCTTCCGATCGAAAAGCGCAACGATGAGAAAAAGGTAAAGCGGCTCAATGCCATGATCAAACCTTTCATCCTGCGCCGGGAAAAGTCTCAGGTGGCAACGGATCTCCCGGAAAAAGTGATCAATGTAACTTATTGTGATCTTTCGGATCAACAACGTGAGGTCTACGAAAGAGAAAAGAATCAATACCGCAATAAGATCCTCGACCTGATTGAGACAGAAGGACTGAAAAACTCACAGTTCTTATTGTTGCAAGGGCTTACGAAGTTGCGTCAGATCGCCAATCACCCGGTACTGACGGATGAAACCTATCAAGGCGATTCTGGGAAATTCCAGGATGTGGCTTACATGATCGAAAATGCGCTTCGTGGCGATCACAATATCCTGATCTTTAGCCAGTTTGTGAAGCATCTCAAGTTGGTGGGTAAATACCTCAACGACCAGCAGATCCCATACGCGTACCTGGACGGTAGTGTAAAAGATCGCAAAGATCAGGTCATGAAGTTTCAGGAAAACGAAGACATCAATGTCTTCCTGATCTCGCTAAAAGCAGGTGGACTAGGACTGAACCTCACAAAAGCAGACTATGTGTTCATCTTAGATCCCTGGTGGAACCCTGCCATAGAAGCTCAGGCCATCGACCGGGCGCATCGTATCGGGCAGAAAAACAAAGTCTTCACTTACAAATTCATCGCTCGAGATACGGTAGAAGAAAAAATACTGATCCTACAGCAAAGCAAACTCAAGCTGGCCCAGGAACTCATTTCAATTGAGGAAAGCTTCGTGAAAAGTCTGAGCAAGGAAGACATCACGAAGTTGTTTGATTAAATATTACCTCAAACGAAGTTAGTCTTCTGACCATTCGGCCAAGTCGTCAACCGGTCTTGGTAATCTTCCTTCCAGCCATTTTGCAAGTGTCCCTGGTTTAAATTCTTTATCAGTAGTTTCTATCACCCATGATAAAAACTCGTCGGGTCCACCGTTCATATAGGGAGGAGGCGAAACGGGATAAAAAATTGTCGGAAGTCTCTCATTCAACGATAAGTAGTTGATAACATGTCCCAGTTCCTGAACAACATGCCATGCCAACGAATGCTTGATATCTAAAGAGAATTTGATCCACCAAAGCCCATCATCGCCACCAAAAGAAATAGGTTTCTGCAGGGATGGTACCCTTTCTAAGTAATCAATGATTGTTTTAAATGCTCTTTCGTCCATTGTTTAAAGTTGAATTGATTGATACTTTAAAGCCGTATCGACAATTTCTTCGGGAGAAAGTTCATCATGATATATCAAATCAGAAACCCCTGGATGCCGAACATTTCTTTCCAGAAGTTCAATCCAACCGTCAATTTCTGCTTCTGATCCTTCAATTTGAATGATCTTCACTACTAGTTCGATAAGCGCTTCTCTGTTCATTCTGATATTTCCAACTAAAGAATAAACGTCCCAAGAGGACAATTCCAACAGGAATTTACCTTTTGTCAGCCCGCTGGTGAATTCTAGCGGGATTATTTACAAGTACGTAAGCCCAGAACTTGTTAAGCTCGTTTCTCGTTTTTAAATTTATAGACACACGCATTCCAAATACCCGAGGAATGAATCTGATGTTAGGGTAGTTCTTCTTTTACTTGTTAAGATCAATACCCAACCAAAAATTTGAGATCGTGGCCCTATGAAGAGGTTTTTGCTCATATCACTCATCTGCCTATTTGGCTTATCTGCTTTTTCTCAGCAGACCATAGGTTTTGTTTTTCCCAAAAAGAAGCAGAAAAAAGTCTCCTTCAAGTTTGAGATGTATAACAACTTGATCGTGATCCCGGTCTCTATCAATAACTTCTTAAGCATGAAGTTTATTGTGGATACGGGTGCAGAAGCTACCGTACTGACAGAAAAAGCCTTTGGAGACCTGGTCGGGCTTAACTACGTGCGAGAAATCCATATTGCTGCTCCGGGGATCAGAGATTCAGTGGAAGCATATGTGGCCACAAATGTAACATTGGGCCTTCCTGAAGATATTAACGGCGAACAAATGAGCATGCTCGTGCTCAAAGAAGACTATTTAGGTCTGAAAGAAAATTTAGGTGATGAGATCTACGGCATCATTGGGTATGATATCTTCCGAAGGTTTGTAGTTGAGATTGATTATGATGAGCGCAAACTCACTTTGCACAATCCAAGAAAATACAAGCCTCGCAAGTATTTCGAAGCAATTGACATCAGCCTGGACGATACCAAACCTTACATTCGCTCAAATCTGACCAGTGATAATGGAAACGGTAATTCTGTTAAACTCATGGTGGATACTGGAGCAAGTCATGCGCTTTTACTTGATGTGCACAACACTGATGACTTACAAATGCCTGAAGAAACCATTACCGCACGCCTGGGCCAGGGGCTCGGTGGCGAAATTTCAGGAATGGTCGGCAGGCTCAACAAATATGAGATCGGTCGCTACGGTTTTGATGAGGTGCTCGTCTCAATTCCTTATGAAGGATCTTATAGCAACGCGATCAAAAGAGGCTCCAGGCATGGGACTGTCGGCGGTGAATTGTTGAGTCGGTTCAACCCAACATTTGATTATTTCAATGGCAAGCTGTACCTGGCGAAAAGTAAAAATCACAGTAGAAACTTTGAGTTCGATATGAGTGGTATTCACCTGGGAGTGAAAAAAGAATTTCTTGATTCTTTGGTTGTGAAACACCTGGAAGATGATTCTCCTGCCGCCGAAGTGGGCATTGAAGTAGGAGATAGGGTCTTGAATATCAACGGACGAAACCTGAGCAATGCCAAGCTTTCTGATCTGAACGCCTTGCTTCGCAAAAAAGATGGGATGAAAATCAGAATGAAACTGTACCGTGACGGTGCTGTGTATCGCAGAAAGTTCCGACTTAGGCGAATGATCTAGCGAAAACGGACTAGGTAGACTGTCGTGTCTCGATATGGCATTAAGTATCGAACCTGGTATTCCTCTCCTTTAAGTAAGTCTTCCCGAACTAGATACAAACCGTCAAATTCCTTATTCTCAGTCCGACGAATAACTCTTTTGCTTTCTCGTGTCGTATAAAAGGCGCTGGTGTAGCTGATTCTCGTGTCTTTGTAAATAAAGATCGGATGATCTTCCGCCACTTCAGTTAATTGAATTCCTCGTTGTTTATACTCCTGCATGGGTGAATCCTGTGCTCGTAAAGGATGCACACTGAAGTCAAAAACAACTCGTATTAAAAGAAAACCGGTCATGATCAAGAGCAATCTCCACTTTTGCAATTTCAGAAAACCATAGATCAAAAACGGCATTAAGCAGGCAACCATCAGACTGGCAATCATCGCTCCATCAGGCACCTGTTTGGTAAGAATAAAAGGATAACTAACAGTCGCCGTAAAAAACAATCCCAACACGACCAGGCCAATAACCTTGAAGGCTTTGTCCCTGCCAACATGTGTCGGAGCAAGATGAAACGCATAAAGCAGCACGATAATGATAAAAGGGTACAGCATGTAGAGATACCTGGACCCGGTTTCAGGAGAAAGCCAGTACAACAAAATATTGGTCAGAGAAACCCAAAAGCTGAACCGGATCAATCGATGGGAGCGGAGCTGATCCCAAAAGCTTTTTCTCCACGCAAATAGCAACAGGAAACCTGCGGGTAAAATATTTTTCAACGTCTCAAGTGGGAATAACACCAAATGCACTAAAAATCGCTGTGCATTGAATGTTCCTACGGCCGTCTTATCCCGCGATTCTGTCCAAAGCGTAGTAATGTATTGGCTCACCTCTCCATATGGGGTGTAGCTCCAGGCGAACCATCCAATGATCGCGGCAAAAGCAACGATGCCTAACAAATGGCCTGCACTCCAAAGCTTTTTTAATCGATAGCCGTCCCATAAAGCAATCAACAAAGTGATGGCCAGGAATACCAGCGATGGCAGCCCTTTGGTCAATAAACCAATGGCCGCAAAAACGTACCCAAGGAAAAACATCCACGCAAACTCTCCTTTTTCTCTGAGGAAAAAGATCAGCACAATTCCCGCGTAAGTGATCAACGAATAAAAAAGATCTATTTCACCCGAAACAACGGTCAGATAATACAAGGCATCGGCCATGGTCAGGACCAGCAACGCAGCATGGACGCCAAATGAAAAATTGACATACTTATCTCCTACCCACCAGGTTATCACACCCATCAACAGGAAGGAAACTACACCGAAAAACCGTATGGTCCACTCCGAGAAGTCCCCAAAAATCGTATGAGAGAAAAGAATGACCCAATTCCAGATAGGTGGTTTCTTAAAATAAGCTTCCCCGAATTGCGTGGGGACCATCCATTGATCACTCAAATACATTTCCAGTGCAATCAAAGCCCTTCGCGGCTCTTCCAGAAACAAAGGATAACTCCCCAGATTGATGAACAAGGCCAAACCAGCGAGCAAAAACAAGCCAAGCGGGATAGCGATCTTTTGATGTTGATGGAATTCGGGAAGCATAGGACTTCACAAAGCTAGATGAAAATAAAGATGGGTTAATCTCTTACGATCGAATTGGTACATCAATGATTATTATTGTTCCCGAAAAGGGGGATATAAATTAGAATGAAAGATGTCATCATAGTTGGGGGAGGGTTGTCCGGGTTATTCAATGCCATCCTGCTTTCTCGTGCAGGATTGGAAGTGACCTTGATTGAGAAAAAACGCTATCCCTTTCATCGGGTCTGTGGCGAATACATTTCCAACGAAGTGATTCCCTTTCTGGAAAAGCACGATTTGTTTCCGCATGAGCTGGAGCCGGCAAGCATGGAACAGTTTCAATTGACCTCTATTGGTGGTCGAAAAATGCAAATGGCACTGGACCTGGGTGGTTTTGGTGTAAGTCGATACGCATGGGATGAATGGCTTGCTAACCTGCTAAAAAAAGAAGGGGTTGACATTAGAGAAGGAGTTTCCGTCAACGAAATTCAATTTCAGGAAGATCACTTTCATTGTGAACTTGGGACGGGAGAAGTGATGCAGGCGCAATTCGTGATCGGCGCTTTCGGTAAACGTTCCACACTTGACAAGCAACAAGACCGGGCCTTCATGACGCGAAAGTCACCTTATTTAGGAGTAAAGTACCACATCAAATCGGATTTTGATGATAAAACAGTGGCCCTTCACAATTTTAGAAACGGCTACTGTGGTATCAATAAAGTCGAGAAGGACCGGTACAACCTCTGCTACCTGACTCATCGGGACAATGTGCGGAAACATGGCAACATTCCCGAAACGGAACGCAGGGTACTTCAGGAGAATCCTTACTTGAAAGACATTTTCCGCAACAGCGAATTCCTGCTAGAGAAACCCGAAGTGATCAACGAAATCACCTTTGAGCAAAAAGAACCCGTACACAACCACGTTCTGATGTGCGGTGATTCGGCAGGGATGATCACACCTCTTTGCGGAAATGGTATGGGAATGGCCATTCATTCTGCCAATATGTTGACGAAAATTATCCTTAACCATTGGTCAGACACAACTCAAAGAAGATACCTGATTGAGGAGGAATACACCCAATCCTGGAAATCAGCCTTTGAGAAACGACTATGGGTAGGTAGAAAAATTCAAGACTGGTTTGGACATCCGTTTATGTCCGCCTTTGCCGTGCTGGCTGGACGCACCATTAAACCCATATCCCGAGCTTTGATGAAACAAACACACGGGGAGCCTTTTTCATAAAGTACACATCCTGCCTTGTCCGGCAGGCGGGCGAGAGCCTCAGTGTGACTTTAAAATAAGAGACAAAGCTGGAATAAGGCAAATCTCAATACCCCAACCACCAAACCAAAAAGAAGGTGATGAACGCGAGAGAGGAGATGCCATTTAGTCGCATGGTATTGTCAAAGTTGGCGTTAGATTGATCTTTCCGGACCTGAAGGTACCACCAGCCAAAAAACAAAAGTACCGGACCTGAACAAGCCAGATAGATATACACCAGACTCACACTTTGAAAGGTCAGGAAGTACCAAAGGAATCCGGCGGTAGCGGTGGTAAAAAGTAATCCCGTGAAATGAAAAGTCCCCAGGATCCCCAATTTTAAGCTGATGGTCTGATCTCCTCTTTTTTGGTCTTCCTCGTGCTGGTAGACCTGGGTCATTGGATACGAACCAAATAGCAACAATGTACTGATCGACCCTGCCAAATGATAAGACATTGGCAGTGAAAAAGGATCAGTCCCAGTCAAAGCAACTACAACCAACAGCAGCGTAAAGTAACCCTGAAAAACACCAGTGATGAGCCAGCCCAAAACCGGGTACTTTTTGATGCGGATCATCGGATGACTGTAGGCGCGTGATACCCCGATGTAGATCAAAATCATGAACCCAAAAGGGACGGACAAAAAAAAGCTTAGTCCAAGCGCAACTAAATCCATGATAGTGACGACCAAGTAAAGCTCTTGTGTAACTTTAGGTGGCTTTTTGAGTCCACCAATGCTGTCTTCATCTTTATCAAAATAAGAGTTAAAGCCATTGGAAGCCGGATAGACCAAAAAGTGCAGGATCACGAAAACCATCAGGAAATTGACATTCATGGGCGCCTGGCATACTGCTACCGCGAATAGAAATACAGGAAGTAAAAAAAGGGAAAAAGGGAATCGGAGATGCAGGAGGGTAGATCTTTTCATAGCAGCAGAATTAAAAGTATGGTAGAATTTTCATTTGTCCTAGGGAATCTGATCCATGCCTACTAGAATACATGCCATTGGTACTGCTGTACCTTCTTATCGATGCAACCAAAAGGAGCTAGCTACTTTTATGACCCGGCATTTGGACCTGGATAAAAGACAGTCTCGTAACCTTCATATCTTGTTTGCCACTAGTGGTATCAAACATCGATATTCTGTCGTTCCCGACTATGCCGCTGAGATGGAGGACTACATGTTCTTTCCAAAAAATGCCGCATTGGAACCCTTTCCCACCACCTCCGACCGGATGGAGCTTTACCGGAAAGAGGCATTGGGACTCGCTGAGGCGGCAGTAGTCAATTGTTTTGATCAGGTCGAGGATCATTTATCATCCGTCACCCATTTGATCACAGTCAGTTGTACGGGCATGTACGCTCCCGGGCTCGACATTGACCTGGTTGAACATCTTGGATTGAACACTGACGTAGAACGTACATCAATCAACTTCATGGGATGCTATGCCGCCTTCAATGCCTTGAAAGTAGCCAATCACATCGCGGCTCATGATTCCAGTGCTAAGGTGCTTATCGTGACGGTTGAGTTATGCAGTTTGCATTTCCAAAAGTCGAAAGACGAAGACATGTTGTTGTCCAATGCACTGTTTAGTGATGGTTCCGCATCGGTCCTGGTAGACTCAACTCCAACAAACAAGACCCATCTGGTCATGGAACATTTCTATAGTGACCTGGCCCTTGAAGGCAAAGATGAAATGGGATGGTTCATTCGTGATGTGGGTTTTGAAATGAAACTGACCGCTGAGGTCCCCGAGGTGATCAAGACTGGAATTGGTGAACTGACGTCCAAATTGCTCTCCAAAGTCTCAGATCACCACATCGAACATTATGCGATACATCCAGGAGGTAGAAAAATCCTGGAAGTCATTGAGGAGGAGCTGCAGATTCCTTCGGAAAAGAATCAAGCTTCCCGTCATGTGCTGGGCGAATACGGGAACATGTCTTCGCCCACCGTCCTTTTTGTCCTCAAAGAATTAATGGCCGGATTAAATGCCTCCAATCATCAGGAAGATATCCTGAGTTTCGCCTTCGGACCTGGTCTGACGCTGGAAAGTATGTTACTAAAAGTGATCTCCGTTTGATTGATTTAAGCCAGCGATCGGATGAAGAGGAATTGATGGACGACCTGCTCTGTGAAGGTCCTGTTGTTGACCAGACTTTAGCAGAACTAGATGTCATTAATCGGTTGCTAGGTGGCAATCAGATCAGTATACAGGCTTTTAAGGAGCTACTTAAAAACAGAACCGAACCCATCCATTTGGTAGATCTGGGATGTGGTAGCGGGGACTTGATGAAGGTCATGGCAGACCTTTGCCGAAAACGAGGGATCAAAGCCACTTTTACTGGATTTGATGCGAATCCCAACATTGTCGCATATGCCAAAAGACATACGAAAGATTACCCCGAAATATCCTATCAGTGTTTAAATATACTTAGTGAAGCATTTCGTGAAATTCAGTGTGACGTGATCCATGCCTGTCTGTTCTGTCATCATTTCACCTCGGCGCAACTTTCTCAACTATTCGGGACATTTAAACAAATGGCAAGCGAAAAAGTCATCATCAATGACCTGCACCGACACCACCTTGCGTATTATTCCATCAAATGGTTGACGGGCTGGTTTTCAAAGTCAGATATGGTCAAAAACGATGCAGCAATGTCTGTTGCCCGAGGTTTCAAACGAAAGGAACTTGAAGCAATACTGAATCAGGCAGGAATCGAAACAGCTCAATTATCGTGGGCCTGGGCCTTCCGATGGAAATTGATCTACTGAACCCACTTCACCTTGTCAGCGATCGGCTTTCTGCGTCCTTGTGGCCAATCTCCTTTTGGCATCCCCAAATAAAGAAATCCCAACAGCCGATCATCCTTACCCAAGCCAAAAAATGACTTGGCTTCATCGTAGTAAGTGACACCACCCGAACCCCAATAGCATCCTACCTGATAAGCCGTTGCTGTCAGGTACATATTTTGAACCGCGCACGCTACCGCTTCTACTTCTTCCACTTCTGGGAATCGCAGCTTCAATTCGCGTTTCATCCCGATGGAAATGATGTGTGAAGCAAGCAATGGTTTGTTGGCCAGTTTTTTGAATTTACTCTCGTCGAAATTCCCTGCGGCGGTGGCCTTTTCTTTGTAGAGTTCCGACTGAAAAGTGGCCAGCTTCCGGATGCCTTCACCTTTGAAAACCACAAAACTCCACGGTTCTGTCAAACCATGCGTCGGTGCCCAATTCGCATTCTCCAACATTTCATTGATCACTTCGTCGGGAACTGATTCTCCTGAATATTGAGGTGGATAGATGGATCTTCTGTTCCGGATCAAGCGATTGATTTCTTCGGTATTAAAGGTCATATTGCTGTGCGTTCTTATGTGGCATCAAAAGTACTTCAAGCTAGATAATCAACGCTCACATTCAATCTTAGAAAACCTATCCCTTTGCCAATTGCCTGAGTTAAAAAAGGAAGGTTAGTTATAATCAGAGATTAGAAGAAATGAAAAACCCCGACAGCCAAACACTGTCAGGGTTGTATTTTAGAAATCCTCCGTTTCTCTTATCTGCTAATCATAACTCTGTAGGTGATGATGGTTGGGGCCGGGCTTTCTGGGTCGTAGAAACGCACCAGGTACATGCCCGGATCTAACAGGTCTACTTCCAGTTGCATCTCCTGATTGAAGCCTTTCCTCACATCCTCTTCATGCATCACTCTACCCTCCAGGTTCAGGATCTGCACCTTCACCTGATCACTCATCAGCTTCTCATAGCGGATGTTCAGGTACTTGTCCGCAGGATTCGGATAGATGTCAAGGTCCTTGAAGTACTGACGGTAGAAGCCCAAGGCCTCGATCAACTCGACCGCAATTCCATCTTCGGTAACTACCGCCTCCAGGGTGAACTCATTGTCTTCTATGCCTCCCGCACCTACGGTGAACTCAATCGTCGTGCTTGGGTCCATCGGGATTCCCGGGTACTCAATGTTGAGGAAGTACGTATCATCAGGCAGGTTCTCAAACGTCACCTGACCATTGTCATCCGTCTCCTTGTACACCACCAACTCAAACTCTTCGTCATCGTTCTCCGGACGACCACCACTCGCTCTTCTTCTTCGACGCAACGAACAGCCCGCTCGCTTCACCTTACGTCTGGCCTCTATACGGTTACCGTTCTCATCCTCCCCGTCTTCGGCAAAGTCACTCACTACTTCCATGTTCACCACACCTCCATTTGGGAGAATCGGTAGATCCGGTGGATTCTGTTGCATCGTTAGTGCTTCGGAGACCACATCTCTCAAGAACAAGGTGTCCGCTTGCTCCCACAAGAACTCACTCCTGTAGTACGTCGGTAGCAGGTCTGGTACGTTCTCTGCCTTCACGCCTATCAGGTAGTCGCCCAGTACCACATCTGTGAACGCAAAGCCGTCTGCGCCTACAGTCGTCGTGCCCACTGAGTCAAATCGCATCTGGGTCTTCAAGATCTGCAACAGGTCCGCCGTTCCCTCCGTAAGGTTCAGCGTCTCTTCTGTCTGTGTGTCGATATAGGTCGGCGTGAACATCACCGAAGTGGTCGCATTGATCACCTGTGGATGACTCTCATATTCCCCTAGCGTGGGTAGAAGCAAGTTCTCTACCGTCAGCTTATAAGCACCCATGTTCTCGTAGTTGATGTCATTGATGTCAATGGTGCCGGCTGTCGCATCATCTACCTTAATTGTGTCAAGTGTCGCTGGACCTTTGTACTCCCACTGATACTCATTGGCCGTCCCGGTTACCCTCAGGTCTATCGTGTAGTTACTGCCCTTCCCAATCGCCTCATTCACATTCTCTGGTCCAAACTTCGCCTGGTTCGAATACGTGAACGTCGTGATATTGATGTGCGGCTCCAGATCTCCTGGTTGAAGCGCATTTCTGTCTACATTCAGCGTCTCCAGGTTTGGTAGCCTCGTCATGTCTGGGATCTTCGTCAGCGCATTGTTCGCCAGGTTAACCGTCCTTAAGTTCGCTATGTCTAAGATGTCTCCTGGAAGCTCGCCTGTCAGCTGACCTGCTCTGAATTGTGCTGCTGACAAGTTCAGCCCTACCACCCGGGAGTTCTCTACTTCAACGCCACTCCAGTTCTGTACATCGCCAGTCCAGGCCTGCGTTGGGGACCAGTCCCCATCATTGCCTCCTGTCGCTTCCAGGATATTCAACAGCGCCTGTGAGTCTCTGGCCAGTGAACTCACCCTTAAGAACAACCGCGCACTCGTCAATTCTAATCCGGTTACCAATGTGTTGGTCACCTTCACTAACAGGATGCGCTCATCATCTTCCTCTATCGAGGGAATCGTGAACGAATTACCAGATACCGATACGCCATTCAGATCCGTGATCAACGTCTCTGCACCTGTCACTTCATCTACCTCGTACCATTCGTAGGTATTGCTCGATCCCGTTATCGTTCTATCCACCGTGTAGCTCGTGCCTATTTCCTGTAAGGCCCTTACTTCTTCCAGCACGATCCCCTGGTTATCGTAGTTCACATTCGTCGCTGCACCCACCAGGTTCTCTAAGTCCCCAAACTGAATGAAGTTGCCCGATACATCCAATGTCTCAAGGGAGCTCATTGAGGTTAGGCCGCCTACACCTTGCAGTTCATTATTGCTCAAGTCTAAGGAGGTCACTTCGCCAAGGCCAGTAGTGAGCGGCGCTATCGTGCCATGAAGGTTGTTGTTACTCAGGTTGATGCCCGTTACTCTTGTCGCATCCACACTCAGGTTCTCCCATGTGCGCAACCTTCCCGTCAGCCAGTTGTTATTCCTTTCCCAGTTCGCTCCGTCGGTCGCGTTATAGATCGCTACCAGTGCCAGGGAGTCTCTCGATGTGCCTGGGTCCGTGGCTGTAAGTACCGTCACCGTATTCGAGTAATCTGAGATATCTCCACTCGTATACTGTACCCGCACCCTGTAGTAGAACCTCGTGTTATAATCCAATGAGCTGATCACTTCGCTTAATTCTCCCTCGGTATCAAAGTCCCCATAGATCGAAAAGGTGAAGCTGAAGTTCTCATCCTCACTTACATCCAATAGGTACGTCTGTGCTCCTCCGTCTTGTGCTGACCAGTTCGCCGTAAAGCTACCTGTGGTAATGTCCGTAGCGGCCAAAGCCGTTGTTGCTGCTGGTAAGATCCGTAATTCATCCGTCGTGGCATCCGTACCCGTCAAATTAGACAGGTTCGTGGCAATTGCGATGATGTCATAGGTACCCACATTCAGTTCTGGGAACGTATTCGCAGCCAGCGTCCAGGTTCCATCCTCGTTATTCGTAGCCCCATATTCTGTCCCTTCTACCGTCACCTTGATCTCCGCATCATTGTCATCCACCGTTCCCGTCAGTTCTGGGCTTCTATCAAGGCTCTCTGTTGTGTTGATCGTGATCACAGGAGTGGTAGCAGTTGACTGGTCGATTGTCAGTTCATCCGTTGAAGCATCCGCACCTGTATTACCAAATGTATCCGTGATCGTTACCAATACATCGTAAGTGCCTCCGGCAAGGTCGGCCAGCGTTCCTGCTGGAAGGGTCCACGTGCCATCTCCATTGTCCGTGCCCGTGTAGTCCGTGCCGTCTATTGTTACCGTAATGCTCGCTACTCCATTCGCTTCGATATAGGTTCCATTCAATTCAGGGCTGACAATACTCGTCGTTAAGGCTGTTACCGTCACTGTTGGTGCGGTCGTATCCACGATCAACTCATCTGTTGTTGCATCCGTACCCACATTGCCTGCTAAGTCCCTTGCCGTGGCGATCACCTCATACGTGCCATCCGTTAAGGCCACAATCGTTCCTCCAGCCAACGTCCACGTGCCATCTCCATTGTTCGTAGCTGTATACGTATCTGTTCCAATCGTAACTTCAATCGTGGCATCATTGTCATCCACAGTACCTGATAGTTCAGGACTTGCCTCATTGGTACTCAAACTGTTCACCGTAATCGTTGGTGCAACTTCATCTTCATCCGTTACCGTGATCGTCAGGCTCGCATCCGAAGCATTGGCTAAAGCATCAATTGCGGTGATGGTTACTTCATAAACATTATCTCCATCCGAATCTGAAGGGGCTTCAAAATCCGGAGCAGTAGAGAAAGAGACTGTTCCATCTGAGGCGATCGCAAACAGACTTGCGTCTGCTCCTGAAGTAACCGACCAGGTAACCGTTTCATCTGCTGTATAAGTGGCTACCGTTGTATTATTTTCTGCTACCGATGGCGTTAAGTCACCTGAAATCACCGGAGCGATTTCATCCACATCCGTTACTGTGATTGTTAATGCCTCATCTGAAGCATTACCCGCAGCGTCTGTAGCCGTAATCGTCACTTCATAGACATTGTCACCATCCGCGTCCGAGGGTGATTCAAAATCCGGAGCAGAAGTGAAGGAAACTAATCCATCTGAAGCGATGGTAAACAGACTTGCATCTGCGCCAGAGGTAACCGTCCAGGTAACTGCTTCATCAGCGGTATACGTTTCTCCTGTTGTGATATTCTCTTCCACCGATGGTGTGAAATTACCCGAGATCACCGGTGCAATTTCATCCGCATCCGTTACAGTTACCGTCACAGGAAGGTTCGTTTCATTGCCTGATCCGTCTGTTGCTGTAATCTCTATCTCGTAAACATTGTCCCCATCTGCATCTCCAGGGTTTTCAAAGTCCGGGGCTGTGTTGAATATCAAAACTCCAGTACCGCCATCAATGTCGAACAGCAATCCATCCGTACCTGTCATCGACCAGCTTACTGTCTCATCCGCAACATAAGTCTCAACAGCGGTGGTATTTTCGGCTATCGACGGAGTATCGCTGCCTGAAGTAATCGAAGGACCCGAAGTATCAATGATCAATTGATTGGTAGTTGCATCTGTACCGGCATTTCCTGCTGCATCAGTAGCCGTCGCCACAACATCATACGTCGCTTCTGCTAATGCGGCAACAGTATTATCAACTAGTGTCCATGTGCCGTCGCCATTGTTCGTTGCACTATAAGCCGTGCCATCTACCGAAACTGAAATCGTTGCCGTATTATCATCTATCGTTCCAGTCAGTTCTGGAGTGGTATCCGAGGTAGTTAAGGCATCAACCGTAATCAGCGGTGCCGTCGCGTCTACCACCAACTCATCAGTCGTGCCATCCGTTCCCACATTCCCCGCTGCATCCGTTGCCGTCGCCACAACATCATAGGTCGCTTCTGCTAATCCGGTCACTGTATTATCGAACAGTGTCCATGTGCCGTCGCCATTATTGGTCGCTGTATACGCCGTGCCATCTACCGTCACCGAAATTGTTGCCGTATTATCATTTACCGTTCCGGTAAGTTCTGGGGTTGTGTCTGCCGTCGTTAGGGAATTTACCGCCACCGTTGGCACTACTTCATCGAAAATGATGTCCAGGTCTGCCGCCGTGTTGTCATTGCCAGCTCCATCTGCTGCCGCTGCCGCTGGAATCGAGACATTGACGGTGGTTTCTGAAAGTAGCGGGGTGATATCAAATGTATAGGTCTGACCATCTACATTCACGAAATTGCTCAAGGCACCATTCGTAGGAGCCACATCTATTGCTGTGAAACCCGTTACCACTTCCCCAAAGTCTACCTGAATGCTGAATGGATTGACATTCGTTGGGCTTCCTGAAACACTGGTGATCACAGGTGTTGGAACAAGTTCATCAACATCTGTCACCGTGACTGCTACCACCAGATCCGCCGTATTACCACCGCCATCTGTTGCCGTAACTGTCAAATCATAGATATTATCTCCACCTGAATCTCCTGGAACCTCAAAGTCTGGGGCACCATTGAAAGTAAGATCTCCGCCTGTATTGATCGTAAACAATGAGGCGTCTGTTCCTGATACTGACCAGGTCACAGTTTCATCCGTCGTATACGTTTCTACTGTAGTCGTGTTTTCCGAAATCGACGGACTGGCGGAACCACTCGTAATGACTGGGTCGATCTCATCTACATCCGTCACCGTAATTGCTACAACCAGATCCACAAAGTTTCCTGTACCATCTGTGGCTGTCAATGTCAAATCATAGGTATTATCTCCACCCGCATCTCCTGGAACCTCAAAGTCCGGGGCACTGATAAAGGAAAGGTCACCACTCGTATTTATCGAGAATAAAGACGCGTCTGTTCCTGATACCGACCAGGTCACTGCCTCGTCAGCAGTATACGTTTCTACTTCTATCGTGTTTTCAGCGACTGAAGGACTGGCAGAACCACTCGTAATGATTGGATCGATCTCATCTACATCCGTCACAGTAACTGCTACTACCAAATCTACAAAATTTCCTGTGCCATCCGTGGCGGTCACTGTCAAATCGTAGCCATTATCTCCGCCTGCATCTCCTGGAACTTCAAAGTCTGGGGCACTGATAAAGGAAAGGTCACCACTCGTATTTATCGAGAATAAAGACGCGTCTGTTCCTGATAAGGACCAGGTCACGGCTTCATCTGCGGTATACGTTTCTACTGTAGTTACATTCTCGATAACAGATGGTGTCGCACTACCCGAAGTAATGACAGGGTCGATCTCATCCAAATCCGTCACTGTAACCAGTACTACCAGATTCGCGACGTTTCCTGCGCCATCTGTGGCTGTCACTGTCAAATCATAGCCATTATCCCCTCCAGAGTCACCTGGGACCTCAAAGTCCGGGGCAACATTGAAAGTAAGATCACCGCCTGTATTGATCGTAAACAAGGAAGCGTCTGTACCTGATAACGACCAGGTCACGGCTTCATCTGCCGTATAGGTTTCTACTATAGTTACATTCTCGACAACCGTTGGTGTGGCACCACCCGAAGTAATGACAGGGTCGATCTCATCTACATCCGTTACAGCAACTGCAACAACCAGATCTACGAAGTTTCCTGTGCCATCCGTGGCTGTCACTGTCAAATCATAGGTATTATCCCCACCCGCATCACCTGGAACCTCAAAGTCTGGGGGACTGAGGAAGGAAAGATCACCACTCGTATTTATCGAAAATAAAGACGCATCAGTTCCTGATAGTGACCAGGCTACGGCTTCATCCGCTGTATAAGTCTCTACAGTTGTTACATTCTCCGCAACTGATGGTGTTCCGCTACCCGAAGTAATGACTGGATCGATCTCATCCAGATCCGTCACCGTAACCAGTACAACTAGGTTCACGACGTTTCCTGCGACATCTGTGGCTGTCACCGTTAGATCATAGCCATTGTCTCCACCCGCATCACCAGGGGTCTCAAAGTCCGGGGCACTGTTGAAGGAAAGGTCACCACTCGTATTTATCGAGAATAAAGACGCGTCTGTTCCTGATAACGACCAGGTAACCGCTTCATCCGCCGTATATGTTTCTACTGTAGTTGAGGGCTCCTCAATTGATGGGGTGGCTGAACCAGACGTTATACTCGGATTACTTGTATCAACAGTCAATTCATTCGTGGTTGCATCAGAAACCTGATTACCTGCCGCATCTTCTGTTCGGGCGATCACGTCATACGTACCATCTGCAACTCCTGTAAATGTGAAGTCCCAATCACTGGTCGTCTGATTGGCGGTAAAGAAATTCGCTCCGCCATCAATAGAAACCTCCACAATAACAGAGCCGCTTGCTGCATCGAATGTTCCGGATACCAGCGGGTTATCATTATTGGTCACCAATACATTGACCGTGGGAGTGGTGGGAGGAGTTTTATCAAAATTCACATCCCCTCCAGCAGTAATTGCGGTCACCTGTGTACCCGCATTAGACGCCAAATCAGAAAAGTCAATGCTAAAAGGTACCGTACCTTCCGCGTCAGTCCCTGCTGTAACATAAGCTGCCTGCCATGTGGTCTCATCAGCATCGGAAAGATCATTTATGGCAGCGATATTCCCGAAAATCGTGACTGTCGGTATGTTGATGTCTTCACTGGCCGTGAAAGAGAGGGTAATGACCTGGCCTGGAGAAGCCTGATTCGCATCAAAGGAATTATCAGAAGCAATGGAAACGGTAGGCAACGTAGGTAATTCGGTATCCTTAACAACTACCGTTGAGGCTTGTGTCGCCGGATTTCCAGCCACGTCTGTTACATCTGCTGTGATGGTGATGTTGCCCTCTGCTAATCCTGAGACATTCACAAAATTAGCAGTCCACGCGCCACTTCCTGCGATAGGAGAAGCTACCACTGTGGAACCACCATCATCAAATGTGACTGTTACTGTTTGGCCATCTTCTGCTGTTGTAGTACCGTTAACAAATACTGAGGATTCTTCAATAAAGTTGATAAAATCATCTGTTGCCACTGGAGTAGTGATCGTAATGGTAGGAGCAGCCATATCGATAGAGAAATTATCCGCTTCGTCATGTGTAGCCAAGATATTCCCCAGGGCATCCTGAGCAGCAGTGACCCGTACATCAACATCTGCTAAGTCCTGATCTGCATCTGTCACAGTATAGGTCGCTGCGTATTCTGTTAGGCTATTCCAGATTCCAGCACTAAAGGATAGTGATGCTGATGGATCCTCGACCGGGAATGAAATCACAGGGTCATTGCTTCCTGAATTATCCATGTCTTCACTGAAAGTGATCACAAGATCAAGCTGAGAGGTGCCATCAAT